>NZ_JBYSZR010000006.1:0-102409 GCF_058787375.1 Stenotrophomonas sp. FW305-3-2-15-E-LB1 | reverse complement strand
CCAGCGCCCGGCTCTACCAGAATATGAGTGCGATCAGGGTGGCCAGGGAAGGGCCAGACGACGCCGGCAGGTCGGGGGACCTGCCGGCGTCGTTGTATCCGGGCACCGCCCGCGCGCGGCAACTGCCCTCATGAATGCGGGTTGCCCGCCTGTTCGGGCCCGATCGTGGTGTCTTCATGAAAAATGAGAAGACGCGCACAGTTTGATTCACTGCTATGCTCCGCTCCTCACCAGGGGACGCTGGCGGCGGGGAATGACCGGCAGGGGTGCGGCCGAGAACATCGACATGACAACCGGTATCGCCCAGGTGGCGATGGCCGAGATCGTGCACGCCGTGTTGTCGGACGCGGAAGTCGCCCTGTTCGCGCGGTTCGCGCGGCTCTCCCGGGTCGAGGCCGGGCAGTGGCTGTTCCATCGCGGCCATCGTGGCGAACGCATGTACGTCATCGTGGAAGGCCGGATTGAACTGGATTTCGGCGAGGACCTGGTGGTCAAGACCCTGGGGCGGCATGAGTTCTTCGGTGAACTCGGCCTGCTGGTGGGCGACCACCTGCGCAGTGCCGGCGCCCGTGCCATCGACGATTGCCAGGTGCTGGAACTGGGCCCGGCCGATTTCCATTGCCTGGTCGAATCCGATCCAGGGCTGGTGGCCTACTTCCTGCGCCGCACGATCATGCGCATGCTGTCCAACGAACAGGTGCTGATCAGCCAGCTGCGCCGGCGCAACCACGATCTGGAAACCGCGTTGGACAACCTGTACATCACCACCCACCAGCTCACCCACACGCGCGAACTGGTGCAGACCGATGAACTGACCGGCCTGCACAACCGCCGTGGCCTGACCCGGTACCTGCAGGACTGCCGCAGCCAGCCCGATGGCGCACCGCAGGCGCTGCTGCTGATCGACTGCGACCGCTTCAAGCAGGTCAACGACCGCCACGGCCACCAGGCCGGTGACCGCGTGCTGCAGAGCATGGGCAACATCCTGCGTTCGATGGCCGGCGAGCACGACCTGGCCTGCCGGCTGGGCGGCGATGAGTTCTGCCTGATCCTGCGCCACGCCGATCGCGAGGCCGCCCAGCACGCGGCCGAGTTCATCCTCAGCGCGGTGCATGGCCTGCTCGAACGCAGCCATGGCAACCCGCACGTCACCCCGGCCAGCATCGGTGCCACGATGCTGGACGCGCAGGGCGACTGGAGCGAGTGGTACGGCCAGGCCGACCGCGCGTTGTACCAGGCCAAGCACGACGGAGGCGATTGCGTGCGTTGGGCATTTGCATACCCTCCAGCAGGATAATGGCGAGCCCCACCGATGAAGGATGCCATCGGCTCCACCCCTGACAACACGCCACAGGTGCGGGCACTGCTGTTCACCGACCTGTGCGATTCGCTGCACGTCGTGAACCGGCTGGGTGATGCCGCTGCCGCCGAACTGTTCCAGCAGCATGATCGCCTGGTGCTGACCCTGCAGCAGCGTTGGCGCGGGCAGCAGATCGATCGCTCCGATGGCTTGTTCATGATTTTCAAGCGTCCTGCCGATGCGGTCGGCTTCGCGCTGGACTACCAGCAGGGGCTGCTCGAGCTGGGTGCGCCCCATCGCGCTCGCCTGCTGTGCCGCGCGGGCCTGCATGTGGGCGAGATCATGATCTGGACCAACAGCACCGACGCCATCGCACTGGGTGCCAAGCCCGTGGAAGTGGAGGGCCTGGCCAAGCCACTGGCGGCGAGGTTGATGCAGATGGCGCGGCCGGGGCAGTTGCTGCTTTCGGGGGTGGCCGAATCGATGGTCCGGCGGTCGCAGGATGCGCTGCCAGCCGAGGGTGCCGAACGGGTCTGGAAGTCGCACGGGCGTTGGCGTTTCCGCGGCGGCGATGCCGAACTGCAGGTGGTCGAACTGGGTCGCAAGGGCACGGCACCCCTGCGGCGCCCGCGCAGGAGCGCCAAGGCGTGGCCGGTCCTGCCGCTGTGGCGGCGGCCGACGTCCCTGCTGGCCGAAGTAGCGGCGTTGGCCCTGGTGGCAACGATGCTGTGGACGCTGTTGCGGCCCGAGCCTGCCATCGCCTTCGCCGAACGTGACTGGGTGGTGCTCGCCGATGTGCGGAACCTGACCAACGACCCGCTGTTCGAGCAGGGCATGGACCAGGCACTGCGCATCAGCCTCGAACAATCCCGCTACGTCAATGTACTGAGCGACCTCAAGGTCCGCGACACGCTGCGCCGCATGCGCGCCGAGGATGCCCCGGCCATCGATCGCGACCTGGCGATCCAGATTGCGCTGCGCGACGGCGCGCGTGCCGTCGTGCTGCCCACCGTGCAGGAAGTGCATGGCCAACTGCAGGTTGCGCTGCAGGTCATCGATCCGGTCAGTGGGGTCGCGGTCTATTCGGAGCATGCCGAAGGCCGCGGCCTGCAGTCCGTGCTCGGGTCCACGGATCAGGTGGTATCGGCCATGCGTGCGCGCCTGGGTGAATCACTGGCATCGATCAGGAACGATTCGCGTCCGCTGCCGGAAGTCACCACGGGTGACCTGGATGCGCTGCGGGCCTATGCGCTGGGCCTGTCAGCCTATGCCGAGCACCGCACCCGCGAGGCACTGGAACATTTCGACCAGGCGGCGCGCATCGACCCGCAGTTTGCGTTCGCCTATGTGGGGAGCATGCGGGTGCACTACAGCCAGGGCAACATGGTGATGGCCCGCACGTTCTTCGAGCGGGCAATGGCCTTGCGCAACCGCATGAGCCCCCGCGATGCCCTGTACATGGATGCCTGGGGGACGGAGTTCAGCGGAGGGACCTTCAAGGACATCGCGCGCCGCTGGGAAGCCCTCTCCACGCTCTACCCGGATCATTACGGGGCGCGTGCCAACTACGCCAATGCACTGGCGAGCGAGGGCAAGTACGCGCAAGCGATCGACGCTGCACGGACGTTGCTGGCATCGCAGAATCCGGCACGCGCCATGGCACTGGATTTTCTCGGCCGCATGTACCTGGCCGAAGATGATCTGGAACGCTCGATGTTCTACTTCCAGGCGGCCACGCATACGGGCGACTGGGCGGGCAGCCGGCAGATGGCCGCAGCGCTGGCCGCCAAAGGCGACCTTGATGGTGCAGAGGCACTGCTTGGGCAGCTTCCGCCCTCGCTGCCCAACAGCATCGAGCGCATCACGTTCGCCGCAGAACGTGGCCAGTGGGACAAGGCAGTGGCCCTGTCAGCTGGAAGCCTGGAGCGCTGCGGAGAGCCGGTGCTCTGCGAGCTGTTCACCCTGATCAATTTGAACGTTCGCTGGTCAGCCGGGGATGCGCCTTCTGCTGCAGAGTGGGACGCCGCCGCTGCGAAGGTGCAGGGCCCCGAGGACACGGTCGAACGCGAATCGAGGCTGTTCACTGCGATGGCAGCGGCGTGGCTGGCGCAGCGGGCAGGTCACCCGGGGGTCGCCAAGCGCTGGCTGCCCACCTACCGCAGCGTTGCCATCGCACTTGATGATGCGCGCGCCCGGCAGATGCTTGCGATTCTGGAAGCCGGCCAGCTGATGCAGGCGGGCGAGCCGGCCCGAGCGCTGGAGGCACTGCGGCCCTGGGACACGAACGAGGCACTGGTTGCGCTGCATGTGTCGCAACGGCAGGCGTACGCCATGCTGGGCGATGAGGCGAAAGAGCGGGGCGAGGCAGCGTGGCTGCAGGCACATCGCGGGCTGGCCTACGCTGATGTTGCAGGCAGCTATGGCCTGCAGACCCGGAACATCCTCGATACAGGGCCGGCCAGCAGGTCGGCCCCGAAGGTTGCTCAGCCCTTGGCGTCGATGAAGCAGTGAGGATTCATGAACAGCGCTTTTCCGGTCAGGTCGGCGAGCAGCGCATCGCGGGCTGCGGCAAACGCTTCCTTGCTGGCCAGCTTGGTGATCGGGTCACAGTAGACGCCCGTCTGGTCCGGCGCCGCGCCCACGGAAGCCAGGGCCGCCTCGCGATCAGACAGGAAACGGGCCCGGAAGTCATCGTCGGTCGCCAGCAGGTCGAGCAGGCGGGAAGCGACTTCAGTTGAAAGCGGAGACTTGGTGTCGGTCATTTTCTATCAAGCGCCTGGGTGGGAGTACGTAGAAAATCCTATCGGCAGCCCTGCAGCAAAATTGAGGCATTGCCCTGGTCTGCGGCCTGCGCCAATGTAGTTGTTTGGGCTTTCCGGTACATGACATGCGCTTTCGCCGTTGCAGCATTCTTTTCCTGGAGCCACGCGCGAGCCTGTCCTTCGATCTCACCGCGATGGCCGATGGCGGAGATGGCCTGCGCGAGGTGGTCCAGTGGTGGGCCCTGGCGCCGCACCTGGAGGCGCCCGTGCAGGTGGATGAAGCGGAAGCGGCGCTGCTGGGACGGGTCAGCCCGGGGCGCTGGCGGGACGTGGCGACGCTTGCCGAGCCCGATCGCGGGCATGTGACACGGCTGATCGACGTGGGCCTTCTGGTCGATGAAGCGGCACCCGGCGAGCCGGGATCCCGCGATGAAGCACAGCGGCAGGCGCACTGGTATCCCGCCGCCGCCCTGCTGCACCGGCAGTCGCGCTGGTCAGGGGAAGACAGTGCCGCTGCGATGGAAGCGCGGCGTCTTTTCACTGCGCGCGACCTGCGCGAGCAGCTGGGCCCGCCGGCACCCGAGATCGTCGAGCGCGGTCATGGCGATCCCATCGCGCTGCCGCAGGGGCCTGCTACCCAGGCCATTGCGGGCAACCGGCGGGTCACCTGCCGCAATTTCGACACGCAGCGGTCGCTCAGCCCAGCGCAGCTGTCAGCGCTGCTGGCCGCCACGGTGATGGCGCATGCACGCGTGGAAGCCGAGCCCGGCGTTGCCTTCCTGAAGAAGGCGGTGCCCTCCGGTGGCGCGCTGCATGCCGCTGAATCCTATCTGCTGGTACAGCGCGTGGACGGAATCGATCCAGGGCTCTACCACTACCGACCGCTTGAACATGCGCTGGTGGCGATGCCGTGCCCACCGATGGAAGGGTTGGCCAAGCGCCTGCTGGCGGGCCAGCACTGGTTTGCAGACGCGCCGGTGCATCTTCTGCTGACCGTGCGCTATGCACGCGCCTTCTGGAAATACCGCAACCATCCCAAGGCCTACCGCGCCGCATTGCTGGATCTGGGGCACATCTCGCAGGCGATGTTCACTGCTGCAGGCGAGCAGGGCCTGGGCGCCTATGTCACCGCCGCGATCAATGAAGTGGATATCGAGCAGGCGCTTGGCCTGGAGCCCCTGGCGGAGGGACCGTTGTTGGCCTGTGGTGCAGGCTGGAGGGGCGCCGCCCAGGTCACCCCGGAACTGGATCCCCTCGCTGTGGTGTGGCCCGGCTGAGTGCCGGGCCAGCCACGCTCAGCCCGCCTCGAAATCCACCAGCACGGCACCGTCACCCACCTGGTCACCGGCCTTGGCGCGATAACCCTTCACCGTGCCATCGGCCGGCGCCTGCAGGGTGTGCTCCATCTTCATCGCTTCCAGCACCACCAGCGGCGTGCCGCGCTTCACCTGCGTACCGGCTTCCACCAGGGTGGCCACGATCTTCCCCGGCATCGGTGCCAGCAGGCTGCCCGCGTCGGCCACTGCGTTGTCCGATTCACCGACCGGGTCGTGCAGGGTGAAGCGGTGCTGGCCATCGGCGCCGAACAGATACAGCTGGTCGCCTTCGCGCAGCAGATGCAGCTGCCAGCGGCGACCGTCCAGCTGCACGCTCATGCGCTGGCCGTCGGTGCTGCCAAGCACCGTGGCTGGTGCAGCCTCGTCGCGCTGCACGCGCCAGCCGTCGGCCTGCGCCCACACCTTCAGCGTGTGCGTGCGCTCGCCCTGCTGCAGCGGCAGCACTCGCGGTGCCGAAGCACCCAGACGCCAACCGTCCTGTGCCTGCCACGGCGAATGCGGATCGCGCGCATCGCTGCCGGCACGCACGGTGCTGGTCACGGCGGCGATGGCCGCCAGCTGCCACAGCGCATCGTCGCTGTCGCCCACGGCGTTCAGCGCGGCCTGTTCGCGTTCGATCAGCGCTGTGTCCAGCTTCGCGTTCGCGAACGAATCGGTGTTGACCAGCCGGCGCAGGAAGCCGGCATTGGTGGTCACGCCCACCACCTGGCAGTCAGCCAGGGCCTGGCTCATGCGGCGCAGCGCGGCCTCGCGGTCCACGTCCCAGACGATCAGCTTGGCAATCATCGGGTCGTAGTACGGGGTGATGCTGTCGCCTTCTTCCACGCCGGTATCCACGCGCACGTTCGCCGAAGGCGTCGGCAGGCGCAGGCGGCGCAGGGTGCCGGTGGAGGGCAGGAAGCCACGGTCGGCATCTTCGGCATACAGGCGCGCTTCGATGGCATGGCCGTGGATGGCCAGTTGTTCCTGGCGCAGCGGCATCGGCTGGCCAGCGGCAACGCGCAGCTGCCATTCCACCAGGTCGGTGCCGGTGATGTACTCGGTCACCGGATGCTCGACCTGCAGGCGGGTGTTCATTTCCATGAAATAAAAATCGCCGTCCGGACCGGCGATGAACTCCACCGTGCCCGCACCCACGTAGCCGACCGCGCGCGCGGCATCGACCGCCGCCTGGCCCATCGCAACGCGGCGTTCGGCGCTCATGCCCGGCGCCGGCGCTTCCTCCAGCACCTTCTGGTGGCGGCGCTGCACCGAGCAGTCGCGCTCGAACAGGTACACCGCATCCCCGTGGGAATCGCCGAACACCTGGATCTCGATGTGGCGCGGGCGCTCGACGTACTTTTCCACCAGCACGTGGTCGTTGCCGAAGGCCGAAGCGGCCTCGCGCTGGCAGCTGGCCAGCGCATCGACGAAGTCCTCGCTGCGTTCGACCTTGCGCATGCCCTTGCCACCGCCACCAGCGCTGGCCTTGATCAGCACCGGGTAGCCGATGGCATCGGCCTGCGCGCGCAGGAACGCGGGGTCCTGCTGGTCGCCGTGGTAGCCCGGGGTCAGTGGTACACCGGCCTGGGCCATCAGGGCCTTGGCTGCGCTCTTGTCACCCATCGCGCGGATGGCGCTGGCCGGCGGGCCGATGAAGGTGATGCCGGCGGCGGCACAGGCATCGGCGAAGTCGGCATTTTCGGAGAGGAAGCCGTAACCGGGATGGATCGCCTGCGCACCGCTGCGGCGGGCGGCGTCCAGCAGCACGTCGCCGCGCAGGTAGCTTTCGCGCGCGGCGGCCTCACCGATGTGGATGGCCTCGTCGGCCAGGCGCACGTGGCGCGCGTTGCGGTCGGCATCGGAATACACCGCCACAGTGTCGATGCCGAGGCGGCGGCAGGTGGCGATGACGCGGCAGGCGATCTCGCCACGGTTGGCGATGAGGATTTTGCTGAACATGGCAACGGGCTTCATGGGAGCTTGCTCGGTCATGGCACGGGTCACATGCGGAACACGCCGAAGCGCGTCTGCTGCGGGGCGGCATTGAGGCTGGCCGACAGAGCCAGGGCGAGCACGCGACGGGTGTCGACCGGATCGATCACGCCGTCATCCCACAGGCGCGCGCTGGCGTAGTAGGGGTGGCCCTGCTGTTCGAACTGGTCGCGGATCGGTGCCTTGAAGGCATCTTCTTCCACGGCCGGCCACTGCCCGCCCTTGGCTTCGATGCCATCGCGCTTGACCGTGGCCAGCACGCTGGCCGCCTGCTCGCCGCCCATCACGCCGATGCGTGCATTCGGCCACATCCACAGGAAGTTGGGCGAATAGGCGCGGCCACACATGCCATAGTTGCCGGCGCCGAACGAACCGCCGATGACCACGGTGAACTTGGGCACCTTGGCGCAGGCCACGGCCATCACCAGCTTGGCCCCGTCCTTGGCGATGCCGCCTTGTTCGTACTTGCGGCCGACCATGAAGCCGGTGATGTTCTGCAGGAAGACCAGCGGGATGTTGCGCTGGGTGCACAGCTCGATGAAGTGCGCGCCCTTCAGCGCGGACTCGGAGAACAGGATGCCGTTGTTGGCGATGATGCCGATCGGGTAGCCGTTCAGATGCGCGAAGCCGGTGACCAGCGTGGCGCCGTAGCGCGGCTTGAACTCATCGAAGCGCGAGCCGTCCACCAGGCGTGCGATCACTTCGCGCACGTCGTAGGGCTTGCGCGTATCGGCCGGGATCACGCCGTACAGGTCGTGCGCCGGCAGCAGCGGTTCTTCGCTGGGCTGTACTGCCATCGCTGGTTCCGGCTTGCGCCAGTTGAGCTGGGCGATGATCGCACGCACCCGCGCCAGCGCCTGCAGGTCGTTGTCGGCCATGTGGTCGGCCACGCCGGAAATGCGCGTGTGCACGTCGGCACCGCCCAGTTCCTCGGCCGTCACCACTTCACCGGTGGCCGCCTTCACCAGCGGCGGGCCGCCGAGGAAGATCGTGCCCTGCTCGCGTACGATCACCGTCTCGTCGCTCATCGCTGGCACATAGGCGCCGCCGGCGGTGCAGCTGCCCATCACGCAGGCGATCTGCGGGATGCCCTGTGCGGACAGGTTGGCCTGGTTGTAGAAGATGCGGCCGAAATGATCGCGGTCGGGGAACACCTCATCCTGCAGCGGCAGGAAGGCACCACCGGAATCGACCAGGTAGATGCAGGGCAAGTGGTTCTGCTCGGCGATCTCCTGCGCGCGCAGGTGCTTCTTGACCGTCATCGGGTAGTAGGTGCCGCCCTTGACCGTGGCATCGTTGGCCACGATCACGCATTCCACGCCGCTGACCCGGCCGATGCCGGCCACCACGCCGGCGGCGGGCACGGCGTCTTCGTACATGCCGTGCGCGGCCAACGGCGCGATTTCCAGGAAGGCGCTGCCGGGGTCGAGCAGGGCATCGATGCGGTCGCGCACCAGCAGCTTGCCGCGTGCGGTGTGCTTTGCGCGCGCGGCCTCGTTGCCGCCCAGCGCGGCGTGCGCCAGCGTGGCGTGCAGGTGATCGACCACGGCCTGCATGGCGGCGCGGTTGCTTTCGAAGGTGTCGCTGCCCGGTTGCAGCTGGCTGTTGAGGACGGTCATCGCAGTGGCCTTACAGGGTGCGCTGGAACAGTTCGCGGCCGATCAGCATGCGGCGGATCTCCGAGGTGCCGGCGCCGATTTCATACAGCTTGGCGTCGCGCCACAGGCGGCCGGTCGGGTACTCGTTGATGTAGCCGTTGCCACCCAGGATCTGGATCGCCTGGCCGGTCAGCCAGGTGGCTTTCTCGGCGGCATACAGGATGGCGCCAGCGGCGTCCTGGCGGGTGGTGCGGCCCTGGTCGCAGGCGCGCGCCACGGCGTACACATAGGCGCGGCAGGCGCCCAGGCCCACGTACATGTCGGCGATCTTGGCCTGGATCAGCTGGAAGCTGCCGATCGCCTCGCCGAACTGGTGGCGCTCGTGCACGTACGGCATCACCACGTCCATGGCCGCGGCCATCAGGCCCAGCGGGCCACCGGAGAGGACCACGCGCTCATAGTCCAGGCCGGACATCAGCACGCGCACGCCACCGCCCACCTGGCCCAGCACGTTTTCTTCCGGCACTTCGCAGTCCTGGAACACCAGTTCGCAGGTGGGCGAGGAGCGCATGCCCAGCTTGTCCAGCTTCTGCGCGGTGGTGAAGCCCTTCATGCCCTTCTCGACCAGGAAGGCGGTGATGCCCTTGGCGCCGGCTGCCATGTCGGTCTTGGCGTAGACCACCAGCACGTCGGCATCCGGGCCGTTGGTGATCCACATCTTGTTGCCGTTGAGCACGTAGCGGTCGCCGCGCTTGTCCGCGCGCAGCTTCATCGACACTACGTCCGAACCGGCGCCCGGCTCGCTCATCGCCAGCGCACCGACCAGGCTGCCGTTGCACAGGCCCGACAGGAAGCGCTGCTTCTGCTCTTCGTTGCCGTTCTTGCGCAGCTGGTTCACGCAAAGGTTGGAGTGCGCGCCGTAGGACAGGCCGATGCCGCCGGAGGCGCGCGAAATCTCTTCCATCGCCACCACGTGGGCCAGGTAGCCCATGCCGGTGCCACCGTATTCTTCTTCCACGGTGAGGCCGAGCAGGCCCTGTTCGCCCAGCTTCGGCCACAGGGCCAGCGGGAACTGGTTGGTCGCATCGGCCTCGGCGGCCAGCGGAGCGACCTCGGCGGCGGCAAAATGGGCCACGCTCTGGCGCAGCAGGTCGATCTCTTCGCCAAGATCGAAGTTCAGGGATGGCACGTGCATTGCGGCGGCTCCACGAGGAAGGTGGGGGAATGGACGCACCCGTCAGGGGGAGGCTGGTGGCTGTTGAAGGCAGCGGCCAGCACGGGCGATGGGCCCAGCGTAGCGGGGTTCGGGAAAGAAGTGAACACAAATTCAAAAATTGAAACTAGAATCAGGATATGGCCTACAAACGCTCTGCATTGATGGAAGAACGCCTGGCCGGGGCCCGTGAACGGATCCTGCTGGCGACCCGCGAGCTGGTGGCTGCCGGCGGCTGGCGCAACGCCCCGGTGACCGCCGTGGCGACCCAGGCCGGGGTGTCCACCGGGCTGATCTACCGGCACTTCCCGTCCAAGGCCGAGCTGTTCGTGGAGGTGCTCAACGCCGCCGTGGCCCACGAGGTGGAGATCATGGAGCGCATCGCCAGCGGCCCCGAAGTGGCCAGCGAGCGCCTGCGCCTGGCCATCACCGCCTTCGTCCGCCGCGCCCTGGCCGGGCCGGGGCTGGCCCACGCTTTCATCGTCGAACCGGTGGACCCGGACGTGGAGGCCGAGCGCATGCGCGGGCGCCGCGCCTTCGGCGATGTGTTCCTGCGCCTGGTGGAAGAGGGCGTGGCGGCTGGCGAGCTGCCTGCGCAGGACGCGCATGCCACCGCTGCCTGCCTGGTGGGCGCCTTCACCGAAGCGATGGTCGGCCCGACCGCGCCCAGCCGCGAAGCACACCGCGACGAAGGCGCACTGGTGGATGCGATCTGCAGCTTCTGCCTGCGCGCGATCGGCGCCCCCGCAAAACGGTAGCGCCGGGCCATGCCCGGCGGCCGTTGCCGCGCTTCGCGCTCGCCGGGCGTGGCCCGGCGCTACCCGCATGCGGCCACGGCCGCATGCTGCGCCGCACCAGCATCGACGCCTGTTGTCGCACGCAAAGCGCGTTCTATACTCGGCCCATCACGCAGTCGCTCAGCCGTGGTCCAACGACTATCAGCCAGGGGTAACGAAGAGTGCGGAATTACGATCTGGAGTTCCTGAAACGCTTCTCCATGGTGATCGCGCTGCTGGCGGCCATCACCCTCGGTCTCATCCTCCTGGCGGCGTACATCCACACCCGGATTCCGCCCGAGGTATCGCCCACGGCGGCCAAGCGCACCGAGCAGCGCATCTCGCCCACCGGCGCGGTGTATGCCGGCAGTACCGGCGCCGCTGCACAGGCCGCCGCCAAGGCCGCCGCACTGGCCAAGGCCGCGTCGCAGGTCGCCTATGGCGGCACCAAGGACGGCAAGGTCATCTTCGACAACCTGTGCACCGCCTGCCACACCACCGGCGTCGGCCAGGCGCCCACGCTCGACCACGCGCACTGGGACCAGCGCCTGGCGCAGGGCAAGGACACCCTCTACAAGCACGCCATCGAGGGCTACACCGGCCCGGATGGCGGCATCATGCCGCCCAAGGGCGGCAACCCGGCCCTCACCGAAGAACAGATCCACGCCACCGTGGACTGGATGCTGGGCAACCTGAAGTAACCGCCGGAACGGCAAAACCGCGAAACAGCGGAATGGCGGAATGGGGGGGTAGAGTCGACTGTCAGTCGACTATCGCGCGCAGCGCGGGCTTTTCGGCGACGTAGCGAAGAGCAGTCGACTGACAGTCGACTCTACCTCCGCGCCCCCGCGCCCCCGTGCTTTGCCTACCGAGGCCTGATCGCCCATCGTGCCCCGCGCTGCAAGCGGGCCTGCACATTTCGGGGTTAGTCTGTGCGCCCATTTCGTGGAGTCGCCCGTCGATGCGCCGCCGTTCCCTCGCCCTAGCCCTGTCCCTGCTGCTGCCGGCCACCGCCTTTGCCCAGGCCCAGCCGCAGGCCGCGCCGACCCCGACCGCCACCACCGCACGCAGCAAGGCCCCGGTCGTGCTGACCACGGCCCCGGCCGACTGGCGCGCGCTGGATGGCCAGCACGTGCGCATCGCCGCCCCGCTCACCCTGGCCGGCACCGATGGCCTGGAACGCTTCGGCCAGCTCACCGTGGCCTTCGACGGCCGCCTCTGGCAGCCCACCGAAGTGGCCGCGCCGGGTACGGCCGGCATCGAACAGGTGATGGCTGACAACCAGCGCCGTCGCCTGGTGCTGGATGACGGCAGCGATGCCCGCGATCCGGGCAGCGTGCCGTACCTGGCCGGCAACCCGGTGCTGCGCACCGGCATGCAGCTGCGCAACGTCGAAGGCATCGTGCGCGTGGACGCACAGGGCCGCCCCAGCCTGCAGGTGGAGGGCACGCTGAAGCTGCCGGACCTGCAGCGCCCGGCAGTGCCCAAGGTGGCCGGCGACCTGCACATCGCCGCGTTCAACCTGGAGAACTTCTTCAACGGTGATGGCCAGGGCGGTGGCTTCCCGACCCTGCGCGGTGCGCGCACGCTGGACGAGCACAAGGCCCAGGTGGCCAAGCTGGTGGCCACCATCAGCGCGCTGGATGCCCACATCGCCGCGCTGATGGAACTGGAAAACGACGGCTACGGCCCGCAGTCGGCCATCGCCGAACTGCTGGCCGCGCTCAACGCCACGCTGGAACCGGCCCAGCAGTGGGCGATGGTCGATGCGGGCGAAGGCCCGGGCACCAATCCGATCCGGGTGGGCATCATCTACCGCAAGGGCCTGTTCAAGCCGCTGGGCGCACCGCTGACCAAGCTGGACGGCCCGTTCGCCGAACACAGCCGTGCGCCGCTGGCCCAGGCGTTCCAGGGCAACGGCGCGCCGTTCATGGTGGTCGCCAACCACTTCAAGTCCAAGGGCTGCCGCGATGCTGCCGGCGCCGATGCCGACCGCAATGATGGCCAGGGCTGCTGGAACGCCACCCGCGTGGAATCGGCGCGGCAGCTGAACCAGTGGGTCGGCGCCGAGGCGGCGCGCCTGAAGGTGAAGGACATCGTGCTGCTGGGCGACTTCAACGCCTACGCCCAGGAAGATCCGATCCGCACCCTGCATGACCTCGGTTGGCAGGACGCCTTCAAGGTGGCCAAGGTCGAGCACCCCTACAGCTACGTCTACAACGGCTACACCGGCCGCCTCGACCACGCGCTGCTGAGCCCGGGCATGGCCAAGCGCCTGCGCGGTGCCGCCGAATGGCACAGCAACGCCGACGAACAGGACGCCAGCGGTTACCAGGGCCGCAACGTGCCGGGCCCGTGGCGCAGTTCCGACCACGACCCGCTGCTGCTGGGTTTCGGTAAGTAAGGATTCGCCGGGGCACGCCCGGCGTGTTGAACGGGTAGCGCCGGGCCATGCCCGGCGGCCTTTCACCCCCAGGCGATCAACCCGATCGCCAGCACCGCCAGCGCCAGCCCGGCGCGGTTCCACTTCGTGGTGGCCTCGCCGAAGGCGAACACGCCCACCAGCGCGCCCAGCACCACCACGCCGATGTTCATGCCGGCGAACACGGTGGCCGGGCTGTCCGGCATCGACTGGTGCGCGTGCACATAGAACAGGATGTTGCCGCCGTTGAGCAGGCCCAGCAGCGCGCCCGCGCCCAGGTTGCGCCAGGCCAGCCGGCTGCGGCCGCTGGCATGCCGCCACAGCTGCAGCGCCAGCATCAGCACGAAGGCCACGCTGAAGCTGGCCAGCACCGCCGCCATCGACGGCGTGCCCGACAGCGCCACCTGCTTCAGCAGCACGTCCACCACCGCAAAGCCGCCCCACACGCCCAGCAGCCAGCCCCAGCCACCCGGCGAGGGCGCCACTGCAGGGCCACGCGGGCGCAGGCTGATGGCCACCATCGCCAGCAGGCCCAGGCCCAGCCCGGCAAGCTTCCACGGCGTGGCGGTCTGGCCGAAGAACAGGAAGGCTGCGGCCAGCGACAGCAGCAGCGACAGGCGCTGGGCCACATCGCTGCGCACGATGCCGGCCACCGCCACCGCGCGGCCCAGCACCAGGAAGATCGACGGCAGCACCACCGCCAGCGCCAGCAGCGACACCCACGGCGCATGCGGCGCGCGCAGCGCCTCCAGCGGCGGCTGCAGCACCACGGCAGTGAGGGTGGCGGCCACCAGGTAGTTCCAGGTCACCATCTGCGGCACGTCCAGCGCGCGGCGGTTGGCCAGCTTCAACAACACCGAAACCAGCACACTGCAGATCACGGCCAGGGACAGGTAGAGCATGGGGCGGGCACAGGGCAGGGGCGGGGGACGGTATCATGGTGCCATGCACAAGCCCTCGTTCCCCGTCGCCCCCGGCGAAACCGCCTGCCTCGTACTGGACGGCCCGGCCGGCCCGCTGGAAGTGGTCGTCGACCTGCCCAAGGCCGACGTGCCGGTGCAGCCGATCGTGGCCATCGTCTGCCACCCGCTGTCCACCGAAGGCGGCACCCTGCACAACAAGGTGGTCACCATGGCCGCCACCACCCTGCGCGAGCAGGGCATCACCACGGTGCGCTTCAACTTCCGCAGCGTGGGCGGTTCGGCCGGCAGCTTCGACCATGGCGTGGGCGAACAGGACGACCTGAAGGCCGTCACCGCCTGGGTGCGCAGCCAGCGCCCGGACGACCGCCTGTGGCTGGCCGGTTTCAGCTTCGGCGCGTTCGTCTCGCTGAAGGCCGCGGGCGAGCTGCAGCCGGAAGCGCTGATCTCGATCGCGCCGCCGGCTGGCCGCTGGGATTTCAGCGGCGTGCAGCCGCCGGCCCGCTGGCTGGTCATCCAGGGCGAGCAGGACGAGATCGTCGACCCGCAGGCCGTCTACCAGTGGCTGGAAACGCTGGATGCCCCGCATGAGCTGGTGCGCATGCCCGAAACCAGCCACTTCTTCCACCGCAAGCTGATCGACCTGCGCGGCGCGCTCACCCACGGCGTCAAGCACTGGCTGGGCGCGGCGGCATGAGCGAGCAGGCGTTGACCCCGTCGCAGCGGTACGCGGCCGGGGTTGCCAGCGGCGAATGGCAGGACGATCCGGCCCAGCACGCGGCCCTGGCCGAACTGGACCGCATCCACCTGGGCCTGGTCGACAGCGCCGAGGACGGCTGGCTGGACCGCCTGTCCTCGTTCTGGAAGAAGCCCGAGCCGGTGAAGGGCCTGTACTTCTGGGGCGGCGTCGGCCGTGGCAAGACCTTCCTGGTGGACCTGTTCTACGACGGCCTGCCGATCAAGCAGAAGTACCGCACGCACTTCCACCGCTTCATGCGCAGCGTCCACGAGCGCCTGCGCGAGCACCAGGGGCAGAGCGACCCGCTGGCGAAGATCGCCCAGGAATGGCGCAGCAACCTGCGCGTGCTGGTGCTGGACGAGTTCTTCGTCACCGACATCGGCGATGCGATGCTGCTGGCGCGCCTGCTTGAGCGCCTGTTCGCCGAGGGCGTGACCCTGGTGACTACCTCCAATACGGCGGTGGAGAACCTGTATCTGAACGGCCTGCAGCGCGAGAGCTTCATGCCGGCCATCGGCCTGCTGCAGCGCTACTGCGTGGAGCTGTACGCCGAGGGCACCGAGGATTACCGCATGCGCGCGCTGACCCGCTCGCCGGTGTACCGCGCGCCGCTGGCGGCCGACAGCGATGGCTGGCTGGCCAGCCGTTGGGGCGAACTGAGCGGCGGGCAGCCGGCCAAGGCCGGCAACATCGAGATCGAGGGCCGCAAGATTGCGGTGCGGGGCCGCGGCAAGAGCATCGCCTGGTTCGATTTCGCCGCCCTCTGCGAAGGCCCGCGCGGCCCGTCGGATTACATCGAGATCGCGCACGAGTTCAACACGGTGCTGCTGGGTGGCATTCCTGCCTTCGACCGCCTGAACGAAGATGCCGCGCGCCGCTTCGTGAACCTGATCGACGAGCTGTACGACCGCCACGTCAACCTGGTCTGCACCGCCAGCACCTCGCCGGTGGAGCTGTATGCCGGCGAGCGCCTGCAGGGCGCGTTCGAGCGTACCGCCTCGCGCTTGATCGAAATGCAGAGCGCGGAGTACCTGGGCACACCGCACCGGGCGTGAGGAAGCCGCGTTGCCGGCCAGCGGCCGGCACTACCCCGCAGCGCCCCGGTAGTGCCGGCCGCTGGCCGGCATCGGCCGCGCGGCTATCGGCTCGGCGCCACCGCATCGCCCTGCGGCTGCTCGCGCACGCTGGCCGCCGCCTGCAGGGTGTCGCTGCGCTGGATCAGCCGCAGCGGCTGCCCCTGGTAGCGCACCTCCAGCGCGTCGTGGGCCTCGGCCACGGCGGCCACCAGCGGGCACAGCGCCTGCGCCTTGGCTTCCAGCTGCTGGCTGCGGGCCTCCATGCGGCGGTCGACTTCCGCATCCAGGCGGTCGGCGCGGCGCTCCATGGCGTCGCCACGGCCGGTGAACACCTGCCACAGCACGCTGCGGGTCATCGAAGAGGCCATGCTTTCGGCCATCTGCTCGATGTGTTCGTCGAAACCCTCGCCGAAGGTGGCCTGTTCCCAGTAGCCGCGGCCCAGGCTGCCGTCGATCCAGCCCTCCATCTCGCCCCGCATCGCACGCATCTGGCGGTTGCGGCGCTTGCCGGTGATGGCCTCGAAGGCGGCATCCAGCGCATCGAAGGTGACCCCGCTCACCTCATGCGCCAGCGCCGTGGCCGCCGGCATCAGCTGCCGCGCCCCGGCCTCCATCTGCCGCAGGCGGGCGGCGTCGGCCTCGCTGACCGGCACGACCGTGTTGTCCAGGCTCAGCACGCCATCGTGGAACACCACCTCGTGCGGCGCCTGCGGGCCGTGCCGCAGCCAGACGCCGCCACTGTCCACCAGCACGTCGTAGTCGGTGCGCATGCCGCACTGGTCGGCGCTCAGCGTCGGGCCGTCGCCGGCCATCGCCGGGGCGGCGGCCAGGCAGGCCAGCAGGGTCAGGGGCAGGCGCATGGTGGAGTCCTTTCCGGTCAGAGCAGGGCCCCAGCATCCCGCGCCCGCAAGGCGCCGTCACCGGCCGGAAGTCACTGCCCGGCGGTCATCCATCCGGCCATACCGGCTTTCCCACCGGCTGCCCACCACCTATCCACAGGGTTGTCCCTAGCCAGCTTCGTCACTGTCATGTGAAGCTGTCATTGTTCCGTTTCCGCAGCACGTTGTACCGCCGATGTGACGCCTTCCGGGCTTGACTGCGCAGCCCGTTCCGGCAGGTCCAAAGCGTCCAGACGCGGCGCCGATGGCATGATCCTTGCGCCGCAAGGGATTACCAAATTTCACTACATTTGGCGTTGACGGCCCCCATCACCCCCACTATCTTGTGGCCGTCAGTCGCAACGACCCCATGTCTTGGGGTCCGCAACGGGGCACTACCGCAGTACCCGCCAGCGATCGTCAACCGGCAGTGGAAGGCGCAGGGTCTCACCTCCTGCGACGCCGTCCTGCCACCCTGGGCTGTCATGTCCCGGGTCGAGCAACCCTGATGCATACAGCACCCCCAATCACGCCAAGAGGACACACGCCGTGACCACCGAATCCAGCGCCACCATCGAGAAGGAAAGCGAGTTCCTGCTGACGTCGCCGCCGACGGCCAACGCGATGAGCGTGACCAAGCGCAACGGCACGACCGAGCTGGTGGATCTGAACAAGATCGTGCGCGCGGTGCAGCGTTCCTCCGAAGGCCTGCACGCCGTCGATCCGATGCGCGTGGCCACCCGCACCATCTCCGGCCTGTACAACGGCGCCACCACCCGCGAGCTGGACGAACTGTCCATCCGCACCGCCGCCCTGCTGATCGGTGAAGAGCCCGAGTACGGCCGCCTTGCTGCGCGCCTGCTGGCCAACTACATCGCCAAGGAAGTGTCGGGCCAGGAGATCTACGCCTTCTCGCAGTCGGTCGGCCGTGGCCACGAAGTGGGCCTGATCAACGACCGCCTGCTGAACTTCGTGCAGACCAACGCACGCAAGCTCAACGATGCCATCGACATCTCGCTGGACCTGAACTTCGATTACTTCGGCCTGCGTACCCTGTACGACCGCTACCTGCTGCGCCACCCGCACACCCGCAAGGTGATCGAGACCCCGCAGCAGTTCTTCCTGCGCATCGCCAGCGCGCTGAGCGAGGACGTGGCCGAGGCCCTGGCGCTGTACAAGCGCATGGGCAACCTGGACTACCTGCCGTCCAGCCCGACCCTGTTCAACTCCGGCACCACCCACGAGCAGCTGTCCTCGTGCTTCCTGCTGGATTCGCCGCAGGATTCGCTGGAATCGATCTACTCCAAGTACGGCGACATCGCCCAGCTGTCCAAGTTCTCCGGCGGCATCGGCGTCAGCTACACCCGCGTGCGTTCGCGTGGTTCGCTCATCAAGTCCACCAACGGCCACTCCAACGGCATCGTGCCGTGGCTGAAGACCATGGATTCGTCCGTGGCTGCGGTGAACCAGGGCGGCAAGCGCAAGGGCGCGGCCTGCGTCTACCTGGAAACCTGGCACGCCGACATCGAGGATTTCCTCGAGCTGCGTGACAACACCGGCGACGAATCGCGCCGTGCGCACAACCTGAACCTGGCCAACTGGATCCCGGACCTGTTCATGAAGCGCGTCGAGGCCGACCAGGAATGGTCGCTGTTCGATCCGCGCGTCGTGCCGGAGTTCACCGACCTGTTCGGCGAAGCCTTCGAAGCCGCCTACCTGCAGGCCGAAGCACAGGGCAAGGCCAACCGCACCATCTCCGCGCGCAAGCTGTACTCGCGGATGATGCGTACCCTGGCCGAGACCGGCAACGGCTGGATGACCTTCAAGGACAAGTGCAACCGCGCCAGCAACCAGACCCTGCGCGCCGGCAACGTCATCCACCTGTCCAACCTGTGCACCGAAATCCTGGAAGTCACCTCGGCTGAAGAGACTGCGGTGTGCAACCTGGGTTCGATCAACCTGGGCAACCACTTCGACGGCAACGGCGAGTTCGATTTCGACAAGCTGGCCGACACCGTGCGCCTGGCCGTGCGCCAGCTCGACCGCGTGATCGACCTGAACTTCTACCCGATCGAATCGGCGCGCCGCGGCAACCTGCGCTGGCGTCCGGTCGGCCTGGGCTGCATGGGCCTGCAGGACGTGTTCTTCCGCAAGCGCCTGCCGTTCGATGGCGCCGAAGCACGCGCGCTGTCGAAGAAGATCGCCGAGACCATCTACTTCCACGCGCTGGAAACCTCGGTTGAACTGGCCCAGGAACGCGGCAAGCACCCGTCCTTCGCCGACACCCGTGCGGCCAGCGGCGAGCTGCAGTTCGATGCCTGGAACGTGGTGCCTGAAGATGCCGAGCGTTGGGATTCCCTGCGCGAGCGCATCAAGGAACACGGCCTGCGCAACTCGCTGATGATCGCCATTGCCCCGACCGCGACCATCGCCTCGATTGCCGGCTGCTACGAGTGCGTCGAACCGCAGGTGTCCAACCTGTTCAAGCGCGAAACCCTGTCCGGTGACTTCCTGCAGGTCAACCGCTACCTGGTGAACGAGCTGAAGAAGCTGGGCCACTGGACCCCGGAAATGCGCGACGCCATCAAGCTGGCCGAAGGCTCGATCCAGGGCATCACGCAGATTCCGGAAACGCTGCGCCACGTCTACCGCACCGCGTGGGAACTGCCGATGCGTTCGCTGATCGACATGGCCGCCGACCGTGGCGCCTTCATCGACCAGTCCGCCTCGCTCAACCTGTTCATGGAAAGCCCGAACATCGGCGCGATGTCCTCCATGTACATGTACGCCTGGAAGCAGGGCATCAAGACCACCTACTACCTGCGTTCGCGCCCGGCTACCAAGATCGCCAAGACCACGGTCAGCCACACCGCAAGCGCCGGCCCGGAGAAGGTGTTCAGCCCGGAAGAGGCCATCGCCTGCTCGCTGGAGAACCCGGAAGCCTGCGAGGCCTGCCAGTAAGACACCGCGCGGTAGGTGCCGACCGTTGGTCGGCACTGCTCGACTGCAGAAAACACCAAGGTAGCGCCGGGCCAAGCCCGGCGTTTTGACCCGAGAATTCAAGGAAACACCCATGGCCGACAAGCCCAAGCAGATGCTGCTCGATCCCGGTTTTGAACTGACCCTGCGCCCGATGCGCTACCCGCAGTTCTATGACATGTACCGGAACGCGATCAAGAACACCTGGACGGTGGAAGAGATCAACTTCCAGATCGACATCAGCGACCTGCACAGCAAGATGTCGCCGGGTGAGCGCCACCTGATCCACCGCCTGGTCGCGTTCTTCGCCACCGGCGATTCGATCGTGTCCAACAACCTGGTGCTGAACCTGTACCAGCACTTGAACGCGCCCGAAGCGCGCATGTACCTGTCGCGCCAGCTGTATGAAGAAGCGCTGCACGTGCAGTTCTACCTGACCCTGCTCGACAACTACCTGCCGGATCCGGACGAGCGCGCCAAAGCCTTCGACGCGGTGGAGAACATCGACTCGATCAAGAAGAAGGCTGATTTCTGCTTCAAGTGGATCGACTCGATCCAGAGCCTGAAGCGCATCGAGACCCGCGAAGAGCGTCGCCAGTTCCTGCTGAACCAGATCTGCTTCGCCGCGTGCATCGAAGGCCTGTTCTTCTTCGCCGCCTTCGCCTACGTCTACTACTTCCGTTCGCGTGGCCTGCTCAACGGCCTGGCCTCGGGCACCAACTGGGTGTTCCGCGACGAAAGCGCGCACATGGATTTCGCCTTCGAGTGCGTGGACGTGATCCGCGAGGAAGAGCCGGACCTGTTCGACGACAAGATGAAGCAGGACGTCTACGAAATGCTGGCCGAAGCCATCGAGTGCGAAGTGCAGTTCGCCGAGGACGTGCTGTCCGGTGGCGTGGCGGGCATCTCCACCCGTGACATGCGCCAGTACCTGCAGCACTGCGCCGACAACCATTTCCACCGCCTGGGCATGGAGCGCAAGTACAACGTGCGCAACCCGCTGAGCTTCATGGAACTGCAGGACGTGCAGGAACTGACCAACTTCTTCGAACGCCGCGCCTCGGCCTACCAGGTCGGCGTGCAGGGCGAAGTCGCCTTCGACATGAACTTCTGATCGAACCGGTCAGGTCTGTCGCAACAAGAAACCCCGGCAATGCCGGGGTTTTTTGTTTCTGTAGAGTCGAGCTTGCTCGACTGCTCTGCTTCTGGTCGCGCAACGTCGCGCGTCAAAACACTCACAAGTGGCGGTGCGCCACCTGCATGCGTTGGCCGCACTGATCGCCGATGGCCTGGATGAATGCCACCATGTCGTGGCCGGTGCCGCCTTCGAACTGGATGAAATGCCAGCCGATGCCCAGGCCTGCGTACCAGTCCAGATCCAGGATGCGGTAACGCGCATCTGCGTCGGGCGGGCTCCACTGCACGTTGATGTCGTCGTAGGCCGCGCCGATGAAATCGGTGTGGTCTCCAAACGGTGGGAAGTCTTCGCGGTCCTCATGTTCGCCCGGCACACGCGGCGGCACCGTCCCTTCCCCCGCCACCACGAACGGCGGCTCGTCAGCGTGCACCTGGAAGAGGCGGATGCTCAGGTCGTCAAGGTCGCCGTCGGGGTAGAGCGCGCGCATGCCCGGGCCGGCCCGGTAACGCGGGCTGTACCACGCGCACTGCGCGTGGTTGTCGAACAGCAGCGCAGGGTCCAGCGCAATGCCGTGCGCGTGCAGGTGCTGCACGCATGCCTCCACGCTTCCCTGGCAATCCACCTGCAAACCGGTCGGCAGATTCCCCGCGCGGATGTGGCTGGCCACCACGTCGGCCGCGCACTGCCACGCCGGGTCATGGAGCCAGCCGCTGGCACCGGTACCTTGGGCAATGGCATAGCTGAGCATGTGCAGGGCGTGGAACGGCACCTGGGCTCCCACGGGTGGAAGCAGGAGGCCTGCCTGCAGCATCCACTTTTCCAGCGCCTGTAGATCCGGCCCCGGCAGGTGGGGTGCTGCGGGAAAGACAAAACAATCGTGTTCGGACATGGACAACCGCAATGGCAACAGGGACCTGGCAGTGTTCGCGCCCCGCACGGCATGCGTCAACGACGCGGGTCGCAGGACGCGGCACTACGCTACCGGGTGGGCATTGACGCAATCCGCATAGATGGTCGATTGCGACGCAATGCGCCGGCTCTGCCAGCAATGTGCCGGCATGTCGCGTAAGCCTCTGGAATCACGCGGATTCCGCTGCACATCATGGCGCGCTGCTGGCGAACCAGCAGCCGGGACTGCAATCCCGCAAAGCAACCACTGTTAGGCTCGCCAACCGTCGCCAGCATTGTCCGCTGTCGGTTGGCGGACCGTCGCACGCCTATGGCGGGCGATGCGTTGGAGGGCGAACGCCCACCGGTTTTTCAGTGGTTTTTCCGGGATTGCAGCCACGCATCGTCCGCCACCCTCAGCGGTGGCCTGATCCGTAATGGAGGCACCACCATGAGTACCGATCCGACGAACGCGCATGAACTCAACCACCTGCTGCTGCGGCTGCGCCGCCTGATGCAGGGCATCGAAGGCACCGCCCTGCTGCTCTGTGACCACCAGCTTGCCCAAGCCAGTGGCAGCACCTCACCACTACAGGGCAAGCAACCGGCCGAAGCCACCCACGCCATGCTGTGCCTGGCCATCAACGGCCGCCGCTGCGCGGAAACCGTGGAACGACTGGTTGCTGGACCAACCGTGCACTGACGGTAGCGCCGGGCCACGCCCGGCGGAATCCATCCGGCGCGGCGGGAAACATCGGCCGCGCTGCGTGCTCGCCGGGCATGGCCCGGCGCTACCAGCGGTCTTACCGCCGCCCTTCCACTGCCATGCGCACGGCCAGCCCGGCCAGCACCGTGCCCATCAGCCAGCGCTGCGCGGCCTGCCAGCTTGGTCGCGCGGCCAGGAATGCCGCAATGCTGCCGGCCATCAGCACGATCACCGTGTTCACCGCCAGGCTGACCGCGATCTGGGTGAAGCCCAGCACGACAGACTGTGCCAGCACGCTGCCGTGGCCGTCCGGGTGCAGGAACTGCGGCAGCAGGGACAGGTACATCACCGCGATCTTCGGGTTCAGCAGGTTGGTCAAAAAGCCCATCGCGAACAGCCGGCGTGGGCTGTCCACGGGCAGGGCATGCACCGCGAAGGGCGAGCGTCCGCCCGGCTTCACCGCCTGCCAGGCCAGGTACAACAGGTACAGCGCGCCGCCGATGCGCAGCGCGTCGTAGGCGAAGGGCACGGTCATCAGCAGGGCGGTGATGCCCAGCGCCGCGCACAGCATGTAGAACACGAAGCCCAGCGCCACCCCGCCCAGCGACACCAGCCCGGCGCGGCGGCCCTGGCAGATCGAGCGCGAGACCAGGTAGACCATGTTCGGCCCAGGCGTGAGCACCATGCCCAGCGACAGCAGGGCGAAGGCCAGCAGGTCGGTGGCGGCGGGCATGGCGACGTTCCGTGCGGTGGGCGTGGCGCAGTGTAGCGCCGCCTGCACCGGGGCTGGCTTAAAATCGCCGCACCCCACACCGATGTCCCCGCCATGACCCCCATTCCCGAAACCGTGCCGCCCATCGAAGTGCGCATGGCCGAAATCGTCTTCCCCAACCACACCAACCACATGGGCACCCTGTTCGGTGGCCAGGCGCTGGCGTGGATGGACAAGGCCGCCTTCCTGGCCGCCGCCCGCTATTCGCGCCGCACCGTGGTGACCGCGCGCAGCGACCAGGTCGATTTCAAGCTGCCCATCCGCATCGGCCAGATGGTGGAAACCGTGGGCCGCATCGTCGAAGTGGGCCGCAGCTCGATGAAGGTCGAAGTGGAACTGATCGCCGAAGACCTGCACAGCGGCGAGCGCAAGCTGTGCACGCGCGGCCACTTCGTGATGATCGCGCTGGGTGACGACGGCCAGCCGACCGCCGTGCCGCGCCTGCCGGGCACCCCGGCGGCCGACCCGGCCAGCTGACCACGCGCTTGCGGGGGTGCCCATGCGCCCCCATTTTGCTGCCATGACCCCGCCGCTGACCGATTTCATCGACCGTGCCCAACGCCTGTTCGTGCTGACCGGCGCCGGCTGCAGCACGGCCTCGGGCATCCCCGATTACCGCGATACCGACGGCCAGTGGAAGCGCACGCCGCCAGTCACCTACCAGGCCTTCATGGGCGAGGCGGCCACCCGCCAGCGCTACTGGGCGCGCAGCCTGCTGGGCTGGCCGCGCTTCGGCCTGGCCCGGCCCAACGGCACCCACCAGGCGCTGGCCGCGCTGGAAGCGCGCGGCACGCTGCAGGTGCTGCTGACCCAGAACGTGGACGGCCTGCACCAGCGTGCGGGCAGCCGGAACGTGATCGACCTGCACGGGCGGCTGGACCTGGTGCGCTGCATGGGCTGCGAACGCCGCAGCGGGCGCGAGGATTTCCAGCAGCGCCTGCTCGATGCCAACCCCGGCTGGGATGCGCTGGAAGCGGGCATTGCCCCGGATGGCGACGCGGATCTGGAAACCGACTTTTCCGCCTTCGTGGTGCCAGACTGCCCGTACTGCGGCGGCCTGCTGAAGCCGGACGTGGTGTTCTTCGGCGAAAACGTGCCGCGCGAGCGCGTGGCGGCCGTGCATGAGCACCTGCAGCAGGCCGACGCCGTGCTGGTGGTGGGTTCCTCGCTGATGGTCTATTCCGGCTTCCGCTTCGTGCAGGCCGCCGCCAAGGCCGGCCTGCCGGTGGCGGCGCTGAACCGCGGCCGCACCCGCGCTGACGACCTGCTGCAGTTCAAGGATGAACGGGACTGCGCCGAGGCGTTAGCGGGCTTCGTGACCCGGTAGAGTCGACTGTCAGTCGACTTCCGCGCGCAGCGCGGGGCGTTCGGGCGCATCGCAGAAAGCAGTCGACTGACAGTCGACTCTACCGTTCATCGCCCCGTGCAGGCGGTAGCGCCGGGCCATGCCCGGCGAGCGTGCAATGCGCCGCCGCGAAACAGCGATCCATCCAGATGGTTGATCCACAGGCCGCGCAGCGGTGCAATACGCACCCCCTCCGCATGTCCTTACCGTCTTGAGCCAGCTGTTCTCGCCGATGTCCCTCGGCCCCCTGACCCTGCCCAACCGCATCGTGATCGCGCCGATGTGCCAGTACTCCGCCGAAGACGGCCGCGCCAGCGATTGGCACGCCATGCACCTGGGCAACCTGGCGCAGTCCGGCGCGGGCCTGCTGATCCTGGAAGCCACCGCGGTCGAGCCGCGCGGGCGCATCAGCTGGGCCGACCTGGGCCTGTGGGATGACGGCACCGAGGCCGCCCTGGCGCAGGTGCTGGCCAGCGTCCGCCGCTGGTCGTCGATGCCGCTGGGCATCCAGCTGGCCCACGCCGGCCGCAAGGCCTCCACCGCCCGCCCGTGGGACGGTGGCCGCCAGCTGCCGGCCGACGATGCCAACGGCTGGGCCACCGTCGCCCCGTCGCCGGTACCGTTCCACGCCACCGATCCGGCACCCGAGGCGCTGGATGAAGCCGGCATCGCCGAGATCATCGCTGCCTTCGCCGCCAGCGCGGTGCGTGCCGAGCGCCTGGGCTTCGAGCTGATCGAGATCCACGCCGCGCACGGTTACCTGCTGCACCAGTTCCTGTCCCCGCTCAGCAACCGCCGCACCGACGGCTACGGTGGCTCGCTGCCGAACCGCCTGCGCCTGCTGGTGGAGGTGTTCGATGCGGTGCGTGCAGCGGTGTCGGACAAGGTGGCCGTGGGCGTGCGCATTTCCGCCACCGACTGGGTCGATGGCGGCTGGGACCTGGTGCAGAGCGAAGCGCTGGCGCAGATCCTGGATGCGCGTGGCTGCAACTTCCTGCACGTGTCCAGCGGTGGCCTCGATGAGCGCCAGAAGATCAGCGTCGGCCCGGGCTACCAGGTACCGTTCGCGGCGGCCATCAAGGCCAAGAAGCTGCGCATGCCGGTCATCGCGGTGGGCCTGATCACCGAGCCGGAACAGGCCGAATCGATCCTGCGCCACAACCAGGCCGATGCCATCGGGCTGGCCCGCGGCATCCTGTACGACCCGCGCTGGCCGTGGCACGCCGCCGCCGCGCTGGGCGACAGCGTGGTGCCGTCGCCGCAGTACCTGCGCTGTGAGCCGCGCGAAGCACGCAACGTGTTCCGCGCGCGCTGAACCTCAGACCTGCCAGGCCGGCGCCATGCCGGCCTGCAGGTGCTCGAACAGCGCGCGGATCTTCGCGGTGAAATCGCGGCGGTCGCTCACGCAGAAGAACACCTCCATCGGTGCCGGCTGCCACGCGCTGGCCGGGCCGAATACCGCCTGCAGGCGGCCATCGCGCAGGTAGGGTTCGGCCACGAACGCGGCCAGCCGGGTGATGCCCGCGCCGGCCGCCGCCAGCTCGGCCAGCGCGTCGATGTCATCGCAGACCATGCTCGGCGGCAACGCCGCGTCCATCCGCTGGCCGTCCTTCAACAGGCCCCAGCGCAGCGGCCGGCCATCGGTAGGGAAGCGGTGCAGCAGGCCGCGATGGCCGTTCAGTGCGGCCGGATCGCCCGGCGTGCCGTGCGCCTCCAGGTAGGCCGGCGAGGCACAGAACACGAACGGGATGCGCGCCAGCGGCCGTGCCACCAGCCCGTCTTCCAGCTGCGCGCCGATACGGATGCTGGCATCCACCGCCTCCGGCCCGTGCTGTACAGCGCGATCGCTCAGGCGCAGTTCCAGCTGCAGTTGCGGGTAGCGTAGCTGCAGGCTGGGCAGCAGGGGTGCCAGCACGTGGCGGCCGAACGCGCTGCTGCTGGCGATCCGCAGCGGCCCGGACGGTTCGATATCGCCGGCAGTGACCATCGCCTGCGCGCGCGCCAGGTCCGCCTCGATGTGCCGCACCTGCGCCAGATACACCGCCCCAGCCTCGCTGAGCGCCAGCTGCCGCGTGCTGCGGTTGAGCAGGCGCACGCCCAGGTGGGCTTCCAGCCGGTTGATGTTCTGGCCCACGGCGGTGGCGCTGATGCCGAGCTGGCGGGCCGCGGCGGCAATGCTGCCGGTCTCTGCGGTGCGGGTGAAGCTGCGGATGAGCTGCAACAGGTTCATGACCGACCAGCTTGCCATGCGGAAGGACAAGTATCGCTTGGGTCTGTGCCAAGCGTGGCGGGGCTGTGCGCCGGCCGCCGCACCGCTAGCCTGCCGGCCCACTTCACTCGACGCGATATGCCATGTCCTACCCCCGATCGCCCCGCTGGAAGCTGCACGCCCGCAGCACGCCGTTTGTCTTCGCCTTCTTCATGGCCGGCCTGATGGCACTGCTGATGT
Source organism: Stenotrophomonas sp. FW305-3-2-15-E-LB1 (assembly GCF_058787375.1). NCBI lineage: Bacteria > Pseudomonadati > Pseudomonadota > Gammaproteobacteria > Lysobacterales > Lysobacteraceae > Stenotrophomonas > Stenotrophomonas sp. FW305-3-2-15-E-LB1. Next base: position 75,137 of record NZ_JBYSZR010000006.1, on the reverse strand, counting down.
GCCTGGTCATCACCGCCGCCAACGCCGGGATGGGCAGCGGCTATCTGGCGCGGGTGCTGGCCGCCTACCAGATGGCCATGCCAGTCGCGTTCTGCGGCGTGCTGCTGGTGCGCCCGCTGGTGGTGCGGCTGGTGGCGTTGACGGTGCATCCGCACTGACGATCGGTTGCATCTGACAGCATTGTGCATCGCGGCAGGATGCTGCCCTACACTCGGGCGATGCGCCCCGATTCCATTCTTACCCTGTCCTGCCCCGACCGCACCGGTATCGTCTACCGCGTCTCGGGGCTGTTGTTCGACCACGGCTGCAACATCCTCGACGCCCAGCAGTTCGGCGATGAGGAGAGCGGACGCTTCTTCCTGCGCGTGCATTTCGACCGCGACGCCAGCCTGCCGCTCGACACCGTGCACGCGGCGATGGCTGCACTGGCCGCTGACTACGGCATGGACTGGCAGCTGCACGACGGCCGCCGCCGCGCGCGCCTGCTGGTGCTGGTCAGCAAGCAGGGCCATTGCCTGAACGACCTGTTGTTCCGCGCCCACAGCGGGCAGCTGAAAGTGGACATCGCCGCCGTGGCGTCCAACCACGCCGATTTCGCGCCGCTGGCGGCGTCCTACCAGGTGCCGTTCCACCACCTGCCGGTAAACGCCGAAACGCGCGCCGTGCAGGAACAGCAGATCATCGATCTGGTCGAGCGCGAGCGCATCGACCTGGTGGTGCTGGCGCGCTACATGCAGATCCTGTCGCCCACGCTGTGCCGCGCCCTGGCCGGCCGCGCGATCAACATCCACCACAGCTTCCTGCCCAGCTTCAAGGGCGCGCAGCCGTACCACCAGGCGCACGCACGCGGGGTCAAGATCATCGGTGCGACCGCGCACTACGTCACCGAGGATCTGGACGAAGGCCCGATCATCGAACAGGACGTGGCCCGCGTGGACCACGCCATGGCACCGCGCGAACTGGTGCGACTGGGCAGCGATACCGAATCGCAGGTGCTGGCGCGCGCCGTGCGCCGGCACGTGGAGCACCGCATCCTGCTCAACGGGCACCGCACGGTGGTGTTCCGCTAGCAACGGCTGTGATCCGGTAGTGCCGGCCGCTGGCCGGCAACTGCAGAGATCCCGAGGTTGCCGGCCAGCGGCCGGCACTACCGTTCCGGGTCAGACGATCGCAATCCCCGCCTTGCCCAGCGCCTCACGCACCATCGCGTCGTTGGCTTCGGTCACCGGCCGGGTCAGGTCCCACAGGAACTTCACCCGGAAGCCGGATTTCACCGCGTCCTGTGCGCTCCACAGCACGCAGTAATCGCGCGCCAGGCCGCACACATGCACCTCGCGGATGCGGCGCTCATGCAGCCAGCCGGCCAGGCCGGTCGGCGGGCGTTCGCCCTCCGGGCCGTGGTTCTCGCGGAACGCGCTGTACGAATCCACCTGCTGGCGCGTGCCCTTGCGCAGGATCAGGTCGGCCACGGTCCAGTCCACGCCCGGGTGCAGCGCGGCGCCGTCGCTGCCCTGCACGCAGTGGTCCGGCCACAGCGTCTGCGGCTGTGCATGCAGCAGGATGCTCTCGAACGGGCGTGTGCCCGGGTGCTGGCTGGCGAACGAAGCGTGGTCGGCCGGGTGCCAGTCCTGGGTGGCCACCACCGTGCGGTAGTGGCGCTGCGCCAGCAGCTCGGCAATCGGCGCCACCAGCGCATCACCCTGGTCGCAGGCCAATGCGCCACCGGGCATGAAGTCCGGCTGCAGGTCGATCACCAGCAGGGCGACATCGGCGGGCAGGGCAGTCATGGCAGGGTCCAGCACAGCAGAAGGGGCGACCAGCGTGGCTGCCCCCTGCGCGCACGTCAATCGCCCTGCGGCGTTTCAGCGTCCTGTCCGTAGTACAGCAGGCCGATCTTGATGCGCTCGCGGCCGGTTTCGCGGCGGTGGCGGTTGGCATCGCGCAGCGAGTACACGCAGCCGCAGTATTCCTGCTGGTAGAACTGCTCGCGCTTGCTGATTTCCACCATGCGGCTGGCACCGCCACCCTTGCGCCAGTTGTAATCCCAGTACTGCAGGCCTTCGTAGCGCGACGCCGCGCGGATGCCACAGTCGTTGATCTGCGCCATGTTCTTCCAGCGCGAAATGCCCAGCGACGAACTGATGGTGTCGTAGCCGTGCTCATGCGCGTACAGCGCAGTGCGCTCGAAACGCATGTCGAAGCACATCGTGCAGCGGATGCCGCGCTCGGGCTCGTTTTCCATGCCGCGCGCACGGCTGAACCAGTTGTCGGTGTCGTAGTCGCAATCGATGAAGGGAATGCCGTGCTGCTCGGCGAAGCGGATGTTCTCCTGCTTGCGCAGCTCGTATTCCTTCACCGGGTGGATGTTGGGGTTGTAGAAGAAGATCGCGTAGTCGATCCCGGAGGCGGTGATCGCCTCCATCACTTCACCCGAGCAGGGCGCGCAGCACGAATGCAGCAGCAGGCGCTTGCCGTCGGCGGGCAGGGACAGGTCGGGGCGTTGGAACTCGGTCATCGTCGGGTGCATCTGGGCGTGGGCAACGGGTCTGGCCGGAAACCGTGAACAGGACGCGCGCGGCCACCCCGCCTGCACGCGCAGGACGAAGACGGCCCCGGCAACCTCCCCGCGGAGATTCCAGGTCGAATCAGGGGACGGTCGTGTCCCCCGGCCGGGGCCGGTATTCGGGCTGATGGACACGGGCCGCAGCCCACCTACTACCTGCCGCTTCCCAGACGCGAGCCCAGTGCTGTTGGCAGGATTCGTTTCCATTCACCGCTGCGGGGCAGCTCCGGAATGGGCGCGTAAGGCGCCTTCACCGGATTCCCGTTTAAATCCCTGCCGCCATCCAGCCTCGGCAGGGATACCTTCGGCGTGCCCACGGTGGACGCGATGCTGGCGTGGGTCAAGGGGGATGCGTCCACTTACCCCCAGTAGATCCACGCCATGCGTGGATGCGCCCTCAGTGCTGACCCGCCGCCCGCGCGCGGATCTCATCCAGCCGCTGGTCGTACAGCAACCGGCCGTTCTCCCATACGGTCACCATCGCGTCCTCGAAGCCGGCCGGGAGGGTCGGGTCACCGCTGGCCGGCAGCGCCACCGTGTGCAGGCTGCCATCGTCCAGGCGGCGCAGCAGGCGCATGCGGCCGCGCTTGCTGGCCTTGCCGGCGTCGGTGATCGGGTCCTTGTAGACGTCGATCCATTCGCCGTCCACCCGTGCGGCCGAGCACTTCAGCGCGAACTTCTGCGTATCGCGGTCCAGCCGCTGCAGCAGTGCACCGCCCATGCCGAAGGCCACGTTGTCGGCGGCGTAGCCGTCGCCGGTGATGCGCTGCAGGATGGCGCGGATCGTGCCCGGGTTGATGCCATCGCCCTGGATCACCCGCACGTGGTTGAGCACGCGATAACCCTTGCCGTTGATCGTATGGCCAAAGGCCTCGTCCAGCCGGCGCAGGCTCTCGGCCACCACCTCCACGGGGTCGCCCGAATCCGGGCGGATGACCAGGGTCGCGCCCGAGGCGATCACTTCATCGCGCAGGGTGGTACCCCAGTGCTCGCTGATCGCGCGGTAGATGTCATAGCTGTCCGACACCACCGCGACGATCGCACCGGGCTTGCCGAACTGGCGCAGCATGTTGCGGTACGCATCCACCTCACGCTCGCGGCCCCAGCTGGTGATGGTGCTGTGCTCGGCAGCGGGGATCGAATAGCCGGCCATCGGGGCGTGGTAGTGCGCGCGGGCCAGGCACAGCGCCGAAACCGTATCGGTGCCGAGGAAGTTGACCAGGTGCGCGGCACCGCCGAGCGCGGCCGACTGCAGGCTGGACACACCGCGTGCGCCGAAGTCGTGCAGCTTGAACGGCAGCTGCCCCTGCGGGTCGTCGCTGGTCTGCTGCAGGAAGCGGGCGATCGTCTGCCGCGCATGCCAGCTGATGGTGGCCACGGTGACCGGGTACCACACGCGCAGCAGCAGGGTTTCCAGGTACGAGGGCACCCAGAACGCGGCCGGATCGGTCGATTCGATGGTCATCAGCGCCTGGTGCGTGGGCACCACACTGCCCTCGGGCACGGCGCGGATGCGCACCGGCAGGTGGCCACCGAGTCGGTCGACGATATCGCGCCAGCCGGCTTCATTGAACGGTTCGCCATGCGCGGCGAACACCGCAGCGGCGTCGTCGATGTCGGCGTGGGTGATGGGCCGTGCCAGCGCGTCCTTGAGGATCGCCTGCAGGCCGAAGAACACCGTGCGGTCGTGCAGGCCGCCGCGCGATTCCACGTAGAAGAACGTGGCATCGGTACCCGGCGGGTACTGCAGCCAGTGGCTGGCCTTGTAGCTGTCGGTGTCGAGGAGAAGATTATCGAGGTAGTGCATGACGGAAGCTCCTTCGCGTCGAGTGACACCGGCGGTCTATCCGCCGATGGGGAGGCCGGACCTGGTCAGCCGCGGCCGAGGAAATACTCCAGGATGTGCAGGTGGTCTTCGAACAGCTGCGGGCCCATCTCCAGGGCTTCGCTCACCGGAATCCAGCGCGCCTTGTCGGCGTCGTCGCCGCCGCGCACTGCCGGCAGGTCGCCGGCCGGGAAATCGAAGTGGAAGCCGTGGGTGATGGTGCGGCCGCGCTGGCTGCGATCGGGGTGGTCGAACACCTGCTGGCTCTTCAGCGAGCCCTTCAGTACCGGCAGCGGAATCTTCAGCCGGGTTTCCTCGCGCAGCTCGCGCAGGCAGCTGTCCAGCAGGCTCTGTTCCTGGCCGACGAAGCCACCGGGCAGCGCCCACAGGCCCTTGCCGGGTTCCGAACGGCGGCGCACCAGCAGCACGTGGCCCGAATGCACCACCACCGCATCGGTGGTGACGAACGTGGGCGCGTACGGCGCGTCCTTCCAGGCCGCCTTGTACTGTTCGATGAAACGGTACTCGGCCACCAGCTGGCCATAGGCCGGTGCGCTTTTGCGGAACGCTTCGAGCATGTCGTACACCGGCGCCGGCACGTTGCCACGCAGCATCAGCAGCGCACCGTGGAAGTCGACATCGCCGGCTTCGAACAGGTAGCGGCGCAGCTCGGTGGCCGACAGGGTGGCGGTGTGCTGCACGTCCACCAGCGGCCACTGCGGGAATTCGCGCAGGTAGTAGCTGGAGGCGTCCTTGTCCATGCCGATCAGGCCGACCTTTGCATCAGGGGCGGCGCCGTCGTTGCGCAGGGCTTCGGCCACCTGGCGCTGCACGTTGGCGATCCACTGGGCTTCGTTGTACAGGTGGTCGCGCAGCGGGCGGATCAGCAGGCGGTCGGTGTGGCCATCGAGGGCCGCCTGGATCATCACGGCGCGTTCGGCCACGGTCCAGGGATTGCGCAGGCTGCGAGGAGTGTCAGCAGAGCCGACCAGGAAGATCAGCTTGCGGGCCCGGCTCAGGGCCAGGCGGGCAACGGCGGCGTGGCCGTTGTGGAAGGGCTCGAAACGCCCGATGAAGACGAGATAGTCGAATTCCATGAGAATCCCTCATGTCGTTGTGGCAGCCGCGGGTCTGTCCCTTGGCTTGTTGCTGATGCTACGCCGATGGTGGTCAGGGTCAAGTGCACCGGCCAGTAGATCCACGCCATGCGTGGATGCCTGGCCCTTCCGTGGTCGGGTTCTCAGGCGGTGAGAAGCCTTCGCGTCATACTGCATCCGTAGCGTCGGGTGGCATCTCAGGCACAGTCAGCGGGGGCAGGGTAGTGGCAGACAAGTACTGCGATCTGGTCATGAAGGGCGGCATCACCAGCGGCATCGTGTACCCCAATGCGGTACTGGCGCTGGCCCGCGATTACCGGTTCAAGAGCATCGGCGGCACCTCGGCCGGCGCCATTGCGGCGGCGGTGGCGGCCGCTGCGGCGTATGGCGACCGCCGCCAGCAGGCGGGTGAGCACCTGGCCGACGGCACCGGTTACGGCGGCCTGTCCGCGGTGTCAGCGCAGTTGTCGCGGCGCGGTTTCATCTACAGCCTGTTCCAGCCGGCGCGCGGCGCGCGGGCGGCCTACCGGCTGCTGGTGGCGCTGACCGGCGGCTACGGGTGGCCACGCAAGCTGTTGTGCCTGGCGGTGGCCGTGTTCGAGATCGCCCCGCTGGAAGTGCTGGTGTCGCTGGCGCTGCTGCTGGGGCTGGGCTGGTGGGGCGGTGGCTGGAGCGGCGTGGCCGCCACCCTGCTGCCGTCGCTGCTGTGTGCCTATGGCGCCGGGGTGGCCGGTGCCGCGCTGCGGGTGGCGCGGGTGGCACGGCGCAACCTGCTGGGCCTGTGCAGCGGCCTGGGCCGCGATGCACGCAAGCCGGCACTGACCGAATGGCTGCACCAGAGCCTGCAGGAGCTGTCCGGCAAGCCGCTGGACGCACCGCTCACCTTTGCCGATCTGCACGATGCACCGCGTTATGCCGGCGAGCCGGAGAGCCCGCATGCCATCAGCCTGCAGATGATCACCACCTGCGTGTCGCACAACGAACCGCGCACGCTGCCGCTGGGCGGTGCGCAGTTCTGGTTCCTGCGCGAGGAGTTCGAGCAGCTGTTCCCGGCCAGCGTGGTGCAGTGGCTGGTCGACCACGCCGGCACGCCGGTGGATGTGGAAGGGCGGCAGTACTACCACCTGCCGCAGGGCCCGCAGTTGCCGGTGCTGGTGGCCACCCGGATGAGCCTGAGCTTCCCGCTGCTGATCAGTGCGGTGCCGCTGCACGAGCCGGCACGCCGCGAGCGCCGCTGCGCACCGTCACCGTCCACCCCCGATGCCGAGCACAACGTAGCCGACAGCATGGAAGGGCTGACCAGCGCCGGCCAGTCCTGCGGGCCGGTCATCACCGCGTTCCGCATCTGCTGGTTCTCCGATGGTGGCATCAGCAGCAACTTCCCCATCCACCTGTTCGACGCGGCGATGCCGCGCTGGCCGACCTTCGCCATCAACCTGGTCTACCCGCAGCATGCCGAGGATGTCAGCCATGGCACCACCGGCCAGCAGGCGCTGGAGCGCGCCGTGGTGCTGCCCACCGAGAACCGCCACGGCTGGCAGCGCCATTACCAGTCCATCGCGACGCCGCTGGCCGCGGCCGAGCTGGGTCGCTTCCTGTTTGCGGTGGTGGCCACCATGCAGAACTGGCGCGACCTGCTGCAGGCACGCGCACCGGGCTACCGCGACCGCATCGTGCACGTCAGCCTGCAGGGCGACGAAGGGGGCATGAACCTGGACATGCCGCAGGAGGTGCTGAGCCGCATTGCCGACAAGGGCAGCCTGGCCGGCGCACGCTTCTGCGCGTTCTCGTTCGAGAACCACTACTGGATCCGCTGGCGCAACCTCGCTTCGGCCTACCAGCGCTACACGCTGGAAGTGGCGCGTACCGATGACCCGGCGCAGCAGGTACTGGCCTACCGCGCGGCATATTCCATCGTCGCCAATGGTGAGCCGGTGGCGCCGTCGTACAAGCTGGGTTCGGAAGACAAGCGTCGCGGATCGCAGCAGTTGTGGGCGCAGATGGTGGAGCAGGGCCGCACGTGGGAAGACCTGGGCCCGGACCTGACCGACGGTGCACCGCGTCCGCTGCCGCAGATGAAGGTCACGCCGATCTACTGAGCGCGATGGATACAATCGCGGCCCCCACTGCAAGGAACGCTTCATGTCCTCCCGCCAATACCTGCTGGACCTGCTGGAACGCCTCGATGCCCGCGATCCGGACCACCTGCCGGTGGTACCGCTGGCCGCGTATTTCGAAGGCAACGATTTCGAAGAGTGCATCGCACCGAACCAGTGGGGCTACGGCCGCCCGCCGATTGCCGAGCTGTACGCACGCCTGGCCGCGATAGCCGCAAAACCGGAAGTGGAAGGTGTCTACGTGGGCCTGCACCAGGACTGGGGCAGCGCACTGGAAGACGACAGCGAATGGCCTGCCGCCGAGAACGTGCACCTGCTGACCCGCGCCGACGCCGCAACCGTGGAAGGCTGGCTGCAAGGGCTGGAATGCGACGACGTCGGCGAAGGTTGGCCGTACGGGCAGCACATCGATGCCCCCGTGCCTTCGGAAGGCCACCATGTACTGACTGTGTTCTGGGACTAGTGGATCCACGCCACGCGTGAATGCATTTCGCGCACGGCTGGATCGTGCCAACCAACGGTGGGCACCTACCGGTAGATCCACGCCACGCGTGGATGAACTTCGCGCACGGCCGGATCGTGCCGACCAACGGTGGGCACCTACCGGTAGATCCACGCCACGCGTGGATGCACTTCGCACACGGCCGGAGCGTGCCGACCAACGGTCGGCACCCACCAGGGCGGTAGATCCACGCCACGCGTGGATGCACTTCGCGCACGGCCAGAGCGTGCCGACCAACGGTCGGCACCCACCAGGGCGGTAGAGCCACGCCACGCGTGGATGCATTTCGCGCACGGCCGGAGCGTGCCGACCAACGGTCGGCCCCACCAGGGCGGTAGATCCACGCCACGCGTGGATGCATTTCGCGCACGGCCGGAGCGTGCCGACCAACGGTCGGCACCCACCAGGGCGGTAGATCCACGCCACGCGTGGATGCATTTCGCGCGCGGCCAGAGCGTGCCGACCAACGGTCGGCACCTACCAGTAGATCCACGCCACGCGTGGATGCATTTCGCGCACGGCCGGATCGTGCCGACCAACGGTCGGCACCTACCAGTAGAGCCACGCCACGCGTGGATGCATTTCGCGCACGGCCGGATCGTGCCGACCAACGGTCGGCACCCACCATCAGCATCAGCATCAGCATCAGCAGTAGCAGTAGCAGTAGCAGTAGCAGTAGCAGTAGCTTCCAACAGCTCGCGGAAAACTGTCGAAGGCGGGGTGGGTCCGGTTGCAGGGGCGTGAGCCGCATGGATGCGGCGACCGAGCTTACATGGACGTACTTGCAGCGTCCCCTGCAACCGGACCCACCCCGCCAACCCACGGATAGCCAGCTTTTGACGTTGCCGTTGCCGTCGCCGTTGATTCGGCAGGTGCAGGGCGCAGCCCTGCAACAACCCCTACCTTCCCGGCAACTGCGCGAACGCGCGCTGCATGCAGTCCTCGCGCGGGCACACCCGGCAACCCGGGCCGATCGAGACCGAGTTGCCCGGGCTCTGCACATCCAGCCCCAGCGAATACACCAACCGCTCCGCATGCTGCAGGTCGCACCCCAGCGCCACTGCAAACGTCTTGCGCGGCTGCCCATGGCCCACCGGCCCACTGCTGACCTGCCGCGCCAGCCAGAAGTGGCGTCGTCCATCGGGCATGCGTGCGGTCTGCGTCAGGATGCGCCCCGGCTGGTTGAACGCCTCATAGACGATCCACAGCGGGCACGACCCACCCACCTGCGAGAAATGGAAATCGGTGGCCGAATGGCGCTTGGACACATTGCCCGCACGGTCCACGCGGATGAAGAAGAACGGCAGCCCCGGCGCACTGCGCCGCGCCAGCGTGCTCAGCCGATGACACACTGCTTCGAAGCCCACGCCGAACTGATGCGCCAGCAGTTCGATGTCATAGCTGCTGGACTCGGCCGCACGCAGGAAGCGCATGTACGGCATCACCAGCGCACCGGCGAAGTAATTCGACAGGCCAATGCGCGCCTGCGCGATGCGCGGCTCGTCGTGGAAGCCCGCGCGCGCGATCACCGCATCGATCTGCGGCAGGTAACCGTGCAGGGCCAGCTCGGCGGCCATCTGGAACGCCTGCTGGCCCGGCTCCAGGTAATCGGGCAGCCACAGCCGCCGGGCACCGGCATCGAACTGGCGCTTCTCGCGTCCGGCCTGCAGCGCGGCCACTTCCACCAGCACGCCGTGGCGGTCGGCCAGCAGCTGGCGCAGGCGCGGCGCCACGTGCCCGGGTGACAGTCCCCACTCGGCGAACAGGCGCTCGGCCAGTTCGTCCAGCTCGGGGATGTGGTTGTGCATGCGGTTGAAGAACTCGCGCACCTGGTCGCCGGCGGGCAGGGTGCTGCCGGCCTCGGGCTCGCCCAGCTGGAACTCCAGCGCCGCGGCGTGCTCGCGCAGGGCCAGGTGGCGGCGGTGCAGGTCCAGCAGGGCGCGGCTGACCTGCGGCAGGTTGCCGGCCAGCGCCCGCAGCTCGGTCGCGCTCACCTCCGCCAGGCCGAGGTCGCGCAGGGTCTCGCCCAGCGCCTCCTGCAACGCGGCGGGCTCATCATCGTCGAACAGGGCCGAAACGTCGCCCAACACCTCGCCCAGCTTCTTCTGCACGGCCGGGGTCAGCGGGCGCTTGTTGCGCTCGATCTGGTTCAGGTAACTGGCTGACAGGCCCAGGGCACGGGCCAGGTCCACCTGGCTGTAGCCGCGCTGTTCGCGCAGGCGCAGCAGGCGCAGGCCCAGCTGGCGTTGTGGAGGCTGGAAATTCACAGAATTAACATGAATCGTCTGGCGTGTTGGCCAGATTAAGCGGATTCAGGCCGGAAATCGAGGAGGGTGCTGTGAATAATGCCAAGCATCTTTCGAGCCAGTGGGATTGTCGTCATGACTGTTGCAGCGCCCCGTATCCGCATGCTGATCGATGGCCAGTTCGTCGAATCGGCCACCTCCCACTGGCAGGACGTGATCAATCCGGCCACCCAGGACGTGCTGGCCCAAGTGCCGTTCGCCACCACCAGCGAAGTGGATGCCGCCGTTGCTGCCGCCAAGGAAGCCTTCAAGACCTGGCGCAAGACCCCGATCGGCACCCGTGCGCGCATCTTCCTGAAGTACCAGCAGCTGATCCGCGAGAACATGAGCGAGCTGGCCCACATCCTCACCGCCGAACAGGGCAAGACCCTGCCGGACGCGGAAGGCGATGTGTTCCGTGGCCTGGAAGTGGTCGAGCACGCCGCTGCCATCGGCAACCTGCAGCTGGGCGAGCTGGCCAACAACGTGGCCAACGGCGTGGACACCTACAGCATCATGCAGCCGCTGGGCGTGTGCGCCGGCATCACCCCGTTCAACTTCCCGGCGATGATCCCGCTGTGGATGTTCCCGATGGCGATCGCCACCGGCAACACCTTCATCCTCAAGCCGTCCGAGCAGGACCCGATGGTGACCATGCGCCTGGTTGAATTGGCGCTGGAAGCCGGCATTCCGAAGGGCGTGCTGAACGTCGTCCACGGTGGCGAGGAAGTGGTCAACGCGATCTGCGACCACCCGGACATCAAGGCCGTGTCGTTCGTCGGCTCCACCCGCGTCGGCACCCACGTCTACAACCGCGCCTCGCTGGCCGGCAAGCGCGTGCAGTGCATGATGGGCGCCAAGAACCACGCCGTGGTGCTGCCGGACGCCAACAAGGAACAGACCCTCAACGCGATGGTCGGCGCCGCCTTCGGTGCGGCCGGCCAGCGCTGCATGGCCGCCTCCACCCTGGTGCTGGTCGGTGAAGCGCGCAACTGGGTGCAGGACCTGGTGGCCAAGGCGCAGACCCTCAAGGTCAGCGGCGGCACCGTGTCCGGCACCGACGTCGGCCCGGTCATTTCCTGCAGCGCCCGCGAGCGCGTGGAAGGCCTGATCGCCTCGGGCGTGGAGCAGGGCGCCAAGCTGGTGCTGGACGGCCGCAAGCCGCAGGTCGATGGTTTCGAGAAGGGCAACTTCGTCGGCCCGACCATCTTTGCCGGTGTCACCACCGACATGCGCATCTACCAGGAAGAAATCTTCGGGCCGGTGCTGGTCATCCTCGAAGCGGAAACGCTGGACGAGGCCATCGCCATGGTCAACAGCAACCCGAACGGCAACGGCACCGCGCTGTTCACCCAGTCCGGCGCCGCCGCGCGCAAATTCCAGGAAGACATCGACGTCGGCCAGGTCGGCATCAACGTGCCGATTCCGGTGCCGGTGCCGCTGTTCTCGTTCACCGGTTCGCGCGCGTCCAAGCTGGGCGACCTGGGCCCGTACGGCAAGCAGGTCGTGCTGTTCTACACCCAGACCAAGACCGTCACCGCACGCTGGTTCGATGACGAGACGCTGAGCCACGGCGTCAACACCACCATCAGCCTGAAGTAAGGGCAGGAGCAGCCATGAGCCACTCGATGACGACGGACCAGGAAGAAGCGCAGCAGGCGTACCGCGAAGCCGCGCGTGACTTCGCACAGGCCGAACTGGCGCCGCACGCCGCGCGATGGGATGCGGAGGGCATCTTCCCGCGCGAGGCGATCGCCAAGGCCGGTGAACTGGGCTTCTGTGGTCTGTACATGGACCCGGAAGTCGGCGGCAGCGGCCTCAGCCGCCTGGACGCCGCCGTCGTCATCGAGGAGCTCGCCAACGTCGATCCGTCGACTGCGGCGTACATCAGCATCCACAACATGGCTTCGTGGATGGTGTCCAAGTGGGGCCAGGCCGAGCTGCGCGATGCGTGGGGCACCGACCTGTCCTCGGGCAGCAAGCTGGCCTCGTACTGCCTGACCGAACCGGGCGCTGGCTCGGATGCTGCTTCGCTGAAGACCACCGCCGTGCGCGACGGTGACTTCTATGTGCTGAACGGCTCCAAGGCCTTCATTTCCGGCGCCGGTGCCACCGAGCTGCTGGTGGTGATGGCGCGTACCGGCGGTGCCGGTGCAGGCGGTGTCAGCGCCATCGCGGTGCCGGCCGACCTGCCGGGCATCAGCTATGGCCGCAAGGAAGAGAAGATGGGCTGGAACAGCCAGCCCACCCGTGGCATCACCTTCGAAAACGTCCGCGTGCCGGTCAGCCACCTTCTGGGAGAGGAAGGCGGCGGCTTCAAGCTGGCGATGAAGGGGCTGGACGGCGGCCGCATCAACATCGCCGCCTGCTCGCTGGGTGCCGCGCAGGGCGCGCTGGACGCTGCACGCCGCTACATGGGCGAGCGCCGCCAGTTCGGCAAGGCGCTGGCCGATTTCCAGGCGCTGCAGTTCAAGCTGGCCGACATGGCCATCGAACTGGTGGCCGCGCGGCAGATGGTGCATTCGGCTGCGCGCAAGCTCGACGCCGGCGCCAGCGATGCCAACGTGTGGTGCGCGATGGCCAAGCGCTTCGCCACTGATGCCGGCTTCAAGATCTGCAACGAAGCGCTGCAGATCCACGGCGGCTACGGCTACATCCGCGAATACCCGATCGAGCGCCTGCTGCGCGACAGCCGCGTGCACCAGATCCTGGAAGGCACCAACGAGATCATGCGGGTGATCGTTGCCCGCCACCTGCTCAACACCGAAGAGGAACTGCGATGAAGGATTGGCGTACCCAGGAGCACGTGGGCCTGAAGGTCGAGGCCGATGGCCACACCGCCGTGGTCACCCTGCACAACCCGCCGGCGCACACCTGGACCGTGCACAGCCTGGCCGCGCTGCGCGACCTGGTGGGCGCGCTCAACGCAGACCGCGACATCTACGCGCTGGTGATCACCGGTGACGGCGAGAAGTTCTTCTCCGCCGGCGCCGACCTCAACCAGTTCGCCTCGGGCGACAAGGGCGCCGCACGCGAAGCCGCGCGTCGCTTCGGTGAAGCCTTCGAAGCGCTGTCCGCGTTCCGTGGCGTGTCGATCGCCGCCATCAACGGCTACGCCATGGGCGGTGGCCTGGAATGCGCGCTGGCCTGTGACCTGCGCATCATCGAAGACCATGCCCAGGTCGCGCTGCCGGAGGCCACCGTCGGCCTGCTGCCGTGCGCCGGTGGCACCCAGAACCTGCCGCGCCTGGTGGGCGAGGGCTGGGCCAAGCGCATGATCCTGCTGGGCGAGCGCGTCAACGCGGATACCGCGCTGCGCATTGGCCTGGCCGAAGAGAAAGTCGGCAAGGGCGAAGCCAAGGCACTGGCGCTGGAATGGGCGAAGAAGGCCGGCAAGCAGAGCCCGACCAGCATCGCCGCCTGCAAGACCCTGGTGCAGTCCACCCGCACCGGCACCCACGCCTCGGCGCTGGTGGCCGAGCGCGAAGCCTTCGTCGATCTGTTCGACACCGCCGACCAGGTCGAGGGCGTGACCGCCTTCCTGGAAAAGCGCGCCGCGCAGTGGAAGAACGCATGACCGCCGACACCGTTGCCGACGACGCACCGGTGCTGTTCGAAGAGCGCGTGGCCGGCAACGGCACGCGCATCGGCATCGCCACCCTCAACGCGCCGCGCACGCTCAATGGCTTCTCGCTGCCGATGGCACATCTGCTGCTGAAGCAGTTGAACGCCTGGGCCGACGATGACGGCATCGCGATGGTGGTGCTGCAGGGTGCAGGCGAAAAAGCGTTCTGCGCCGGTGGTGACCTGCACAGCCTGTACAAGGCCATGGTCGCCTTCCGCGGGGCCGGCCACGGCGATATCCGCGAAAACGACTACGCCGCCGAGTTCTTCGACGTCGAGTACCGCGTCGATTACCTCATCCACACCTACGCCAAGCCGATCCTGTGCTGGGGCCACGGCATCGTGATGGGCGGTGGCATCGGCCTGATGTCCGGCGCCAGCCACCGTGTAGTCAGCGAGCGCTCCAAGCTGGCCTTCCCGGAAATCACCGTCGGCCTGTTCCCGGATGTGGGTGGCAGCTGGCTGCTGCCGCGCGTGCCGGGCAAGGGCGGCCTGTTCCTGGCCCTGACCGGCGCGCTGCTGAACCCGGGCGATGCCATCTACGCCGGCCTGGCCGATGTGCACGTGGCCGAAGACCGCCGCAGTGCAGTGTTCGATGCGCTGCTGCAGGTGGCCTGGTCCAGCGACGCCGCGCACAATCACGAACGCCTGGATCATCTGCTGCAATCGCATGCCAGCGACGCCGCCACCGGCCCGCTGCTGGCCAACGCCGCGCAGGTCGACGCGCTGTGCGAAGGCGATGACCTGTCCGCAATCATCGACCGCATCAGCAGTCTGCAGACCGACGATGCCTGGCTGCAGGCCGCACAGAAGACCCTCGCCGCCGGTGCACCCGGTTCGGCGCGGCTGGCCTTCGAACTGCAGCGCCGCAGCGCCGGCCAGGATCTGGCCAGCGTCTACCGCCTGGAATACATCACCGCCCTGCATTGCGCCGCCCGTGGCGATTTCGCCGAAGGCATCCGCGCGCTGCTGATCGACAAGGACCGCAACCCGCAGTGGAACCCGGCCACCCTGGCCGAGGCGACCGCCGCATGGGCGCAGACCTTCTTTGTTTCCCCCTGGGCCGACGCCGCGCATCCGCTGGCCGACCTGGGCACTCCCCTTGCTGAAAGGAGCCTTGCATGAGCCGCATTGCATTCATCGGGTTGGGCAACATGGGTGGCCCGATGGCCGCCAACCTGGTCAAGAACGGCCACACCGTGCGCGTGTTCGACCTGGTGCCGGCTGCCGTCCAGGCCGCCGTCGATGCCGGTGCCAGCGCCGCACCGTCGGCCCGTGACACCCTGGCCGACGCCGAAGTGGTGATCTCGATGCTGCCGGCCAGCCGCCACGTCGAAGGCGTGTACCTGGGCGAGGACGGCATCCTCGCCGCGATCCCGGCCGGTGCGCTGGTCATCGACTGCAGCACGATTGCCCCGGCCAGCGCTCGCAAGGTGTCCGAAGCCGCTGCCGCACGTGGCCTGCAGATGCTCGATGCACCGGTGTCCGGCGGTACCGCCGGCGCACAGGCCGGCACCCTCACCTTCATCGTCGGTGGCGAAGAGGACGCACTGGAACGTGCGCGCCCGGTGCTGCAGGCCATGGGCAAGAACATCTTCCACGTCGGTGCCAGCGGCGCCGGCCAGGTGGCCAAGCTGTGCAACAACATGGCGCTGGGCGTGATCATGGCCGTTACCGGTGAGGCCATCGCCCTGGGCGTGGCGCACGGGCTGGACCCGAAGGTGCTGTCGCAGATGATGGCGGTCAGCACCGGCCGCAGCTGGGCCACCGAAGTGTGCAACCCGTGGCCGGGCGTGCTGGAAAACGCCCCGGCCTCGCGTGGCTACAGCGGCGGCTTCGGCAGCGATCTGATGCTCAAGGACATGGGCCTGGCGGTGGAAGCGGCGATGAGCGTCGGCGCCTCGATCCCGCTGGGCGAAGTGGCCCGCAACCTGTACTCGATGAACCACCAGGCCGGCCGCGGCAAGCTGGATTTCTCCAGCGTCGTGCAGCTCATCACGAGCGAGAAATAAGGCTTGAACGTGTAGAGCCGAGCCCATGCTCGGCTGCATGGATCAGCCGAGCATGGGCTCGGCTCTACACAAGTGAATGCGTCCCCGGCCACGTGCCGGGGCCCACCCGAGGTGGGATGGGCGGATGCCCGGTTTCGACCGGCATCCGCCCATTTTTTTGCTCTTGCCGTGGTAGTGCCGGCCGCTGGCCGGCACCACCGGATCAGGCAACGATCAGCGTCACGTCGATGTTGCCGCGGGTGGCGTTGGAATACGGGCAGACGATGTGCGCCTTCTGCACCAGCTCTTCCAGCTGTTCGCGCGGCACGCCCGGGGCGTTGATGGTCAGCTCGGCTTCGATGCCGAAACCGGTCGGGATCTGGCCGATGCCCACCTTGCCGGTGACGGTGGTGTCGGCCGGCAGCGCGACCTTGGCCTGGCCGGCCACGAACTTCAGCGCGCCCAGGAAGCAGGCCGAGTAGCCCGCCGCGAACAGCTGTTCCGGGTTGGTGCCCGGGCCGCCGGCGCCGCCCAGCTCGCGCGGGGTCGACAGCTGGATGTCCAGCACGTTGTCGGAGGAGACCGAACGGCCTTCACGGCCGCCGGTGGAGGTGGCCTGGGCGGTGTACAGAACCTTTTCGATGGACATGGGATGCTCCTGGTCAGTGGGTGGGTGTTTCGATGGGTCTACTTTGCCCGGTCCTGCAGGACGATGGGTGATAGTTCGTCCTGAATATTTGACGCATCGTCCTGCCGTCCTAGATGGTCCACTCGCGGTCGGTGGTGAATATGATGGTCAGCCAGCGGTCCGGGGACGCTTCGCCCAGTGCATCGCCGATCTCATCGCGCAGCTGGTCCCACTCCACCAGGGGCCGCGGCGGGTCGTCCTCGCGCACCACGAAGAACAGCTCGATCTGTTCGCCACGGCCGACCTGGGCCACGTAGCTGCGGTGTTCGACGAAGCCATGGCGGGCCACGATGTCGCGCGCCACGGCGTCCACGTGCGCCTGCAGGTCCGGCGGGGTCACCAGCAGGATGCCGGCGAGCGCCCGCCGCACCGTGCCGAGCGGCGCCACCATCACGAACAGGCAGACCACCGCCAGGATGGCCGGATCGATGTAGGGCCCGACCCAGGCCAGCGACGTGCCCTGCACCAGCACGCCGCCCACGAACGCGGCCACGTAGCAGGCCGACATGCTCGCGGCGATCATCCAGTTCTTCGCATCCAGGGCGATGAAGTCCGAACCGATGCGACGGTTGGCGCGCCACACGAAGGCGCCGAACGCGCTTTCCGCCAGCAGGGACACCACGCCGAACACAATCGCCGGCCCCAGCGCGATATGGCGCCCGCCGGACATCAGCGCATCCACCGCATTGACCAGCGCGTACAGCGCCGCGCCGATCATCAGCAGGCCGCTTACCCCCAGCACGATCGGCTCCAGGTGCCAGAAGCCCATGGTGAAACGCTGGTTGAGCCGCGACTGCAGCGCATCGGTCTGCGTGGACAGCGCGATCAGGCGCGCCACCAGCAGCGACAGCCAGGTCATCACCACGTCGATCAGGCCGTAGATGCCGTCGAAGATGATCAGCGAGGAATTGGCCAGCAGGCCGAACACCACCCCGGCCAGCGCGACCGCCAGCGAGAAGGCAATGGACAGGCGCAGCACGCCCTGTTCGGTGGCGGGGTCGAAGAAACGGGGCGAGGGCAGAGCCATGGCCCGATTGTAGGGCGCTGCCATGTCACGCTGCGTTCAATGCCTGCCCGCGCTACCGCCGCCGGGCGGCTTCCCGTAGACTGCGCGCCTCCCACGTACCGACACCCGCCTGCAGTGATCACGCCACCCTGACCCTTGCCGCACCTCGGCAGCCGGCCCGCCCGGCTCAGGAACCCGTGTCTTTCCACTGCAGCGCCACGTGGCCCTTTGCCCGTGCGCGCGGAGTTTTCCCATGCAAACGTCCTACCCCCTGCGCCAGCAATGGCTCGGCAACATCCGTGGTGATCTGCTGTCCGGCATGGTCGTCGCCCTGGCCCTGATTCCCGAGGCCATCGCTTTCTCGCTCATCGCTGGCGTCGACCCCAAGGTGGGCCTGTATGCCGCTTTCTCGATCGCGGTGGTCACCGCCATCGCCGGCGGCCGCCCGGGCATGATTTCCGCTGCCACCGGCGCCATGGCGCTGGTGATGGTCGATCTGGTCAAGGACCACGGCCTGCAGTACCTGTTCGCCGCCAGCATCCTGGCCGGCCTGCTGCAGGTGCTGGCTGGCGTGTTCAAGCTCGGCTCGCTGATGCGCTTCGTCTCGCGCTCGGTCATCACCGGTTTCGTCAACGCGCTGGCCATCCTCATCTTCCTGGCGCAGATGCCCGAGCTGATCGGCCGCGGCCCCACCGTCTATGTGCTGTGTGCCGCCGCGCTGGCCATCATCTACCTGCTGCCGCGCATCACCCGCGCCGTGCCGTCGCCGCTGGTCGCCATCGTCGTGCTCACCGCCGTGGTCATCGGCTTCGGCGTGGACGTGCGCAGCGTGGGCGACATGGGCCAGCTGCCCGACAGCCTGCCGCACTTCCTCATTCCCGATGTGCCCCTCACCTGGGAAACCCTGCGCATCCTGCTGCCGGTGTCGGCCACGCTGGCCGTGGTCGGCCTGCTCGAATCGATGATGACCCTGCAGATCGTCGAGGACATCACCGAGACGCCCAGCGAGCGCAACCGCGAATGCGTCGGCCAGGGCGTGGCCAACACGGTCACCGGCTTCCTCGGCGGCATGGCCGGCTGCGCGATGATCGGCCAGTCGGTCATCAACGTGACCTCCGGTGGCCGCGGCCGCCTGTCCTGCCTGGTGGCCGGCACGCTGCTGCTGGTGCTGGTGGTG
The DNA here is from genome assembly GCF_058787375.1 of Stenotrophomonas sp. FW305-3-2-15-E-LB1. Lineage (NCBI taxonomy): Bacteria > Pseudomonadati > Pseudomonadota > Gammaproteobacteria > Lysobacterales > Lysobacteraceae > Stenotrophomonas > Stenotrophomonas sp. FW305-3-2-15-E-LB1. The sequence goes on along the minus strand of NZ_JBYSZR010000006.1, from coordinate 56,262 downwards.
TACGGCAGCGACCTGGTGCGGCAGATCCCGATGGCCGCGCTGGTGGCGGTGATGATCATGGTCAGCATCGGCACTTTCAGCTGGCGCTCGCTGCGCGACCTGCGCACGCATCCGCGCAGCTCGTCTGCGGTGATGCTGCTGACCGTGGTGGTCACCGTGGCCACCCACGATCTGGCCAAGGGCGTGCTCAGCGGCGTGCTGCTGTCGGCGCTGTTCTTCGCCCGCAAAGTTGGCCGCATGCTGGACGTGCAGCGTGAGGACGCGGCGGATACCCAGGTCTACCGCGTACGCGGGCAGGTGTTCTTTGCCTCGGCTGGCCAGCTCGGGGCGGCCTTCGACTACCAGCACGTCGCGCCGAAGGTGCAGATCGACCTGCGCGACGCCCATCTGTGGGACCTGACCGCCGTGGCCGCGCTGGAGCGCGCGCAGGAAAAGCTGGCCGCGCATGGTGCGCAGGTGACAGTGGTGGGCCTCAATGCCGCCAGCCAGACCCTCATCGAGCAGGTGGGCGGCGCGCGCGGCGGGCACTGAGCCGTCGCGCGTAGAACTGCAATTTTCCTGATGGATTGATGTCCCTGGGCAACCCATGCTGGTAGCGTGCAATCGCGCACACCTCATGGAATGAACAATGGCAGGACGCAGGAACATGTCGCTTCTTCTCGCACCGCTGCTGGCCCTTGGCCTGGCCCCGGTACCGGCCGTCGCGGGCGCCGGGACGCCGACGGCATTCGTCGAGCACGTGTCACATCATCGGGCCGGTACCCGCGAAGCAACGGCGATCATGGGTTGGCTGGACGGTCTTCCAGATGCGGACCGCCGGGTGATGGAGCCGGGAAGGCTGACCGTGCGCCAACGCCGGGTCGGGTACGACGCCCTGGCTCGTGCGGGCGCGGCGACGCCCGTTCCGCTGCCAGGGTCCGGTGCGCCTGGCGAGCGGATCACCATCACCAACGAATTGCCTGGCGGCTTCATCGAGACCTGGACGTTCCAATGGGTGTCGGGAGACGGCGGCGGCGGCTGGAAGCAGACAGACTACGAGATGCACGCGCCGGTGATCGAGCCGGAGCGCCCGCAGGAACTCTGACGGGATGCCAGCCGCTGGCGCGGACGTCGGGCAGCGCCCCGCCGCGCCAGCGCGGGCAGATTCAGCCACGCGGTGTAAACTATTGATCTCACTGGCAATGCCAGTCTCCACGATCAACACCCCGATGACGTCCGCCACCGCCCGTTACGCCGATTCCCTGCGCCTGTCCGTTGCCCCCATGATGGATTGGACCGACCGCCACTGCCGCGTGTTCCACCGCGTGCTGGCGCCGGGTGCGCGGCTGTACACCGAGATGGTGCACGCCAACGCGGTCATCCACGGCGATCGCGAGCGCCTGCTCGGCTTCGACGCCAGCGAACAGCCGCTGGCCCTGCAGCTGGGCGGCAGCGATCCGGCCCTGCTGGCGCAGGCCGCGCGCATCGCCGCCGATTGGGGCTACGACGAGGTCAACCTCAACTGTGGCTGCCCGTCCGACCGCGTGCAGGCCGGGCGCTTCGGTGCCTGCCTGATGCGCGAACCGGCGTTGGTGGCCGAGTGCGTGGCGGCCATGGTCGCTGCGGTGGACATCCCGGTGACGGTGAAGTGCCGCCTGGGCGTGGATGAGGACAACGATTACGAGGTGTTCGCCGGCTTCGTCGACCGCCAGGTCGCCGCCGGTGCCGCCATGGTCGTGGTGCATGCGCGCAATGCCTGGCTGAAGGGCCTGTCGCCGAAGGAGAACCGCGAGGTTCCGCCGCTGAAGTACGACTGGGCCTACCGCCTCAAGCAGGCGCGCCCGGCGCTGCCGGTGGTCATCAACGGCGGTCTGGCCACGGTGGAAGCGGTGCAGGCCCAGGCCGCGCACGTCGATGGCGTGATGCTGGGCCGCGCGGCCTACCACGATCCCTACCTGCTGCATGAGCTGGAGGCGCTGCAGACCGGCGCCGCGCTGCGCCCGCGTGGCGAACTGCTGCGGGCGCTGCGCCCCTACATCGAGGCCTGCCTGGGCGAGGGCCTGGCCCTGAAGCACATCACCCGCCATCTGCTGGGCCTGTTCCACGGCCAGCCGGGTGGCCGCGCCTTCCGCCAGGTGCTGAGCGAGGGCGCACACCGCCCCGGCGCCGACTGGGCGCTGATCGAGCAGGCGCTGGCGGTCACCGAGCGCGCATCGGACCGTGCTGCAGCGTGACCGCAGTCACACTCCCGACTTGACAAGGCCCGTAGATTCGTCCCGAATGTTCACTTAGATGAACAACGCCGGAGAGCACCCGGAAAAGTTCAGATCGGATTCACCGCGCCAAACCAATCATTTGCAAAGGAAATGTAAAGGCCGGGTTCCGTATCCGGCGCTCCGGATTTACGACTTTTGAACGAATCGCCGTGCTCGGCTAGGATCGCATCGATGTCTTCCGCTCCCTTCCACCGCCGCATTGCCCTGGCCACCTGCGTGGTCCTGGCGGCTGCCCCCCTTTCTGCAGCGATGGCCCAGCAGCCACCGCGCGGTGGTGGTGGTGGCGGTGAGCCGCGTGCCGCCATGCGCGCGGACATGCGTACGGACATGATGGATCGTGGTGGCCGTGGCGATGATCGTTCGTTGTCCGATGCCGTGCGCCGGGTGCAGCGCTCCACCGGTGGCCACATCCTCGGCGCCGAGCGCGTGCCGTTCGATGGCCGGGACATCAACCGGGTCAAATACATGGATGACCGGGGCCGCGTCCGCTACATGGACGATCCCGCCCCGGCACGTTCACAGCCGCGCACGCCGCGGTCGGATATGTCATCACTACGCGGCGATAACCCCTGAACAGGGATAGTTGCCGTAATACACCGTACCCACTGGCCTCCGGGCCACACCCAGGACACTAGGGAGAGTTCATGCGTATCCTTCTGGTCGAAGACGAAGCCCCGCTGCGTGAGACCCTGGCAGCCCGGCTCAAGCGCGAAGGTTTTGCCGTCGATGCTGCACAGGACGGCGAGGAAGGCCTTTATATGGGCCGCGAAGTGCCGTTCGACGTCGGCATCATCGACCTGGGCCTGCCCAAGATGTCGGGCATGGAGCTGATCAAGGCCCTGCGCGATGAGGGCAAGAAGTTCCCGGTGCTGATCCTGACCGCGCGTTCGAGCTGGCAGGACAAGGTCGAAGGCCTCAAGCAGGGCGCCGACGATTACCTGGTCAAGCCGTTCCATGTGGAAGAACTGCTGGCCCGCGTCAACGCGCTGCTGCGCCGCGCCGCTGGCTGGAGCAAGCCGACCCTGGAATGCGGTCCGGTTGCCCTGGATCTGGCAGCACAGACGGTCAGCGTCACCGGCAGCAATGTCGACCTGACCAGCTACGAGTACAAGGTGCTGGAATACCTGATGATGCATGCCGGTGAACTGGTCTCCAAGGCCGACCTCACCGAGCACATCTACCAGCAGGATTTCGACCGCGACTCGAACGTGCTGGAAGTGTTCATCGGCCGCCTGCGCAAGAAGCTGGACCCGGACGGCGAACTGAAGCCGATCGAGACCGTGCGTGGCCGCGGCTACCGTTTCGCGATCCCGCGCAACGAGGGCTGAGCCTTTCACAAGGCGATAAACGATGTCCGGCCGTCTGTGGTTCTTCCGACGCTGGCGGCCGCGCTCACTGCAGGCGCGCCAGCTGTTCGCCGCGTCCGTGGGCTTGGTCGCGTTCCTGGCCCTGGCCGGTTACGCGCTGGATGCCGCCTTCGCCGACACGGCGAAGGCGAACCTGCGTGAGCGCCTGAAGAACTACGCCACGGCCTACGCGGCCGGCATCGATTTCACCCGCGACCGCTCGCTGTACATCCGCGAGCAGCCGCCGGATCCGCGCTTCGACGTGCCCGGCAGTGGCCTGTACCTGCAGGTGGTGATGCCGGACGGCAAGGGCAATTCGATGTCCGCCGAAGGCCCGATGCTGCCCACCGTGGGCGGCGGCCTGCTGGCCCCGCGCCAGGAAGTGTTCGAAGGCCCGCTGCCGATGATCCAGATCGATGGCAGCCAGGGCTCGGTGTACCGCTACGGCCTGGGCCTGGTGTGGGATGCCGACGCCGACCCCGCCACCGAATTCCCGTACACCATCTACGTGATGGAAGACTCGCGCGCGCTGGGCGCGCAGCTGCGCGTGTTCCGCAGCCGGGTCTGGTTCTACCTGGGCGGCATCGGCCTGATCCTGCTGCTGCTGCAGACCGTAATCCTGCAGTGGAGCCTGCGCCCGTTGCGCCGGGTCATCACCGAGCTGACCAAGGTGCAGCGCGGCGAGACCGAGCGCATGAGCGAGCGCCACCCGCGCGAGCTGGAACCGCTGACCGACAGCATCAATGCCTTCATCGAGAGCGAGCGCGAGAACCTCGAGCGCCAGCGCAACACCCTGGCCGACCTGGCGCACAGCCTGAAGACGCCCATCGCCGTGCTGCGCACGCAGATGGACAGCGGTGCCGGCGATGGCGCCCTGCGCGAGGAACTGGACGTGCAGCTGCAGCGCATGAACAACCTGGTGTCCTACCAGCTGGCGCGTGCCGCCTCGTCGGGCCACAAGCTGTTCTCCGCGCCGCTGCCGGTGGAATCCAACGCCGAGGAAATCGTGCGTGGCCTGGAGAAGGTCTACGCGTCGAAGGGCGTGCTGTGCGAATTCGACATCGACCCGGCCGCGCGTTTCCACGGCGAACCGGGCGACCTGCAGGAACTGCTGGGCAACCTGCTGGAAAACGCCTTCAAGTGGGCCAAGCGCCGCGTGCTGCTGACCGCACAGCCGCTGCCGGCACCCAACGCGCGCCGCGCCGGCCTGCTGCTGGCGGTGGACGACGATGGCCCGGGCATCGCCCCGGAAGACATCGGCAAGGTGCTGCAGCGTGGCGTGCGCGGCGATGAGCGCGTGCAGGGCCACGGCATCGGCCTGTCGATCGTGCAGGACCTGATCAAGGATTACCGCGGCGAGCTGCTGGTGGCCCGTTCCAGCGAGCTGGGCGGCGCCCGCTTCGAAGTGCGCCTGCCGCCAGGCCCGTAAACCCCGGCACTTCGATCCGCCGGGCATGGCCCGGCGCTACCGGTCGACGTGCCCGCAGGTAGCGCCGGGCCATGCCCGGCGAACGGATGAATCAATCGGCCATTGCCGGCGGCTCGCCATAGAACCGCCGCAGGTGCGCGGCCACCTCCGGCAGCGCCTGCGCCAGCAGATCCGGCGCGGAGAAGTGGTACTCGCTGGCCACTGCGAAGAACTCCTCCGGCGCCTCGGCCGCATACGGGTCGATCAGCGTCTCCACGCCAGCATCCACCTGTGCGCAGAACGCGTCGTAGGACTGCTGGAACGCCGCCGCCCACTCGCGCTGCCACGCACGCGGCAACGGCGGGGTGCCATCCATCGCGCCATCCAGCGCATCCAGCTTGTGCACCATTTCATGCACGGCCACGCAGTAGCCCTCGTGCGGCGCGGCCAGGTCGGCCTGCACGTCGGCCCACGACAGGATCAACGGACCGCTGTCCCACGATTCGCCAATCAGCTCGTCATCCCATTCGTGCAGCACGCCGGCCGCATCCATGTGGCTGCGGTGCACGCGGAAGGCGTCGGGGTAGACGATCAGCTGCGACCAGCCCTCCAGCCCGACCTCGCCGAACTCCAGCAGCGGCAGGCAGCACAGCGCGGCCAGCAGCACGCCATCGGCCACCTGCAGCTGCAGCTCGCCAATCGGGGTGATGGTCTTCTCATGCAGGAAGCGGGTGGCCAGCACGCGCAGGCGCGCGCGGCGCGCATCGCCCAGGCCCCGCAGCCAGGCGGCGCGGCCGCAGGCTTCATTCCACACCGCATCTTCGATCGGCCGCGGCGCAGGCCGCAGCCACTGCAGCAACGACTTGATCAGCGGAACATACCCGGCAGGTAGCTGTGCCACTTCGGCGCGCGGATGCGCTGCAGCACATCGTCATCGCTGCCACCGCCGCCACTGCTGGTGGCGCTGCTGGCCGCCGGCCGTACCGGCGCCGGCTTGGCTGCGGTGGCCGAAGCGGTGGACGTGGCAGCACGCTGCGAAGCGGCGTCCGGGGTGGAGTACACGCAGCCCCCACGGCTGTCGTCCAGCGATGCCGTCGCCGACGCCGCAAAGGGCATCGTCAGCAGGATCAGGCAATGGGCATAACGGCGCATTGACGACATCCACGTTAAGGGAGGGTGAGTTCCCGATTCTAGCCCGAACCCGGCCCCGGATTGGAAGCCCCGCCCCCGGCACCCTGCGGGCGTCGCTGGCGGCTTTCCCGCATAATTCCGTTCTGACCTTGTGGAAGCTGCCGTGGACGATCGCCAATTGCTGGCCAAACTCGCTGCCGGTCGCCTGTCCGGCGACGCCCTGGCCCGTGAGCTGGGCCAGACCCGGGCGGCCATTTGGAAGCGCATTCAAGGACTTAGGGCTGCTGGTGTGGGCATCGAAGGCCGCGCAGGCGAGGGCTATGGCCTGAGCCAGCCGCTGGAGCTGCTGGACCCGGCGGCCATCCGCGCGCACCTGCCCGACGACGCCGTGGCCCTGTTGCATGAGCTGCAGGTGGCCTGGACGGTGGATTCCACCAATGCCGAATTGCTGCGTTGCAGCGCGCCACAGCGCGGCGTTTGCGTCCTGCTGGCCGAGCGCCAGACCGGCGGCCGTGGCCGTCGCGGCCGCAGCTGGGCCTCGCCGCTGGCTGCCCACGTCTACCTCTCGGTGCTGCGGCTGTTCTCCGGCGGCCTGGGCCGCCTGGCTGGGCTCAGCCTGGTGGCCGGCATCGCCGTGGCCGAGGCCCTGCACGACCTCGGCTACACCCAGGCGCAGCTGAAGTGGCCCAACGACGTGCTGGTGGACGGCCGCAAGCTGGTCGGCCTGCTGGCCGAGGGCGGCGGCGAGTACGCCGGCCCGGCGCGTGCGGTCATCGGTATCGGCATCAACGTGCACATGCCGCCGGCCTTCGCCGAACAGATCACCCAGCCGTGGGTGGACCTGGACACCCTGGCCGGTACCCACGTGGACCGCAACGTGGTGGTGGCCGCCGTGCTGGCGCGCCTGCTGCCGGCGCTGGACGTCTTCGACCGCGAGGGCCTGGCCCCGTTCCTGCCGCGCTATGCCGCCTTCGACATGCTGGCCGGTCGCGAGGTGCGCGTGGAACTGGAAGGCCAATGGCAGCACGGCACCGCCCTGGGCCTGGCCGATGACGGCGCCCTGCGCGTGCGCATCGATGGCCACGAGCGCCTGCTGCACGCCGGCGAAGTGAGCGTGAGGAAGGCATGAGCGATTGGTTGTTCGACCTTGGCAATTCGCGCTTCAAGTTCGCGCCATTGCAGGGTGACCGCGCCGGTGACGTGCAGGCCTGGGCGCATGGCGCCGAAGGCATGGCCGCACAGCCGCCGCACAGCCTGCCCACGGGCGGCACCGCCTTTGTTGCCAGCGTGGCCGCACCGTCGCTGACCACCGCCATGCTGCAGCAGCTGCAGGCCCGCTTCGGCGATGTGCGCGTGGTGCGCACCAGTGCCGAATGCGCGGGCGTGCGCATTGCCTACGCCAAGCCGGAAAAATTCGGCGTTGATCGTTTCCTGGCCCTGCTGGCCGCCGCTACCGCGCGGCGCCCGGTGCTGGTGGTGGGCGTGGGTACCGCGCTGACCATCGACCTGCTGGACGCCGACGGCCAGCACCACGGTGGCCGCATTTCCGCTTCGCCCACCACCATGCGCGAAGCGCTGCACGCGCGTGCGGTGCAGCTGCCGGCCAGTGGGGGCGACTACAGCGAATTCGCCAACGACACCGCCGATGCGCTGGCCTCCGGCTGCGATGGTGCAGCCGTGGCGCTGGTGGAACGCAGTGCCCGCCACGCGCAGGCGCTGCTGGGCGTGTCCCCCGCGCTGCTGGTGCATGGCGGCGGCGCACCCGCGCTGATGCCGCTGCTGGACGGCGCCGACTACCACCCGTCGCTGGTGCTGGACGGCCTCGCCCGCTGGGCGGTGCACCAGCCCGCAGGCTAGTATCGGCAGCATGCTGACCCGTGCCCTGATCGTCGTGCTGGCCATCCTCAACGTAGGCGTCGCCAGCTGGTGGCTGCTGCGCAGTGAACCCGCGCCGGCCACGCCGCCCCAGCCCGCCACCGGCGTGGCCGAGCTGCGCTGGCTGCCGGGCGGCACCGATGCCGCTGCCGTGGCCCAGACCAGCGCCGCCACGCCCACCGAAGCCCTGCAGGAGCGCGAGGCCGCACCCAGCGCCGCCGTGGCGGCCACCCAGGCACCGGCACCGGCGACACCGCCGCCCGCCGAAGCCGCCCCCACTGCCAACGCAGCACCCACCGTGGCTGCCGCCGCCAAGCCCGCCGAGCCGGTGGCCGAAGCGCCAGCCGTAGCGAAGCCCGCTGCCGACAAGCCCGCCGCACCGCCGCGCTGCGTTGCCCTGGGCCCGTTTGCCGACCGCGCCGCGGCCGTGGCCGCACAAGGCCGCGCCGGCAGCCTGCTGGCCCCGGCGCGCCTGCGCGAACAGCCCGCCGCCAGCGGCAGCACCCGCTACCGCGTGCTGCTGCCAGCCGCCGCCAGCCGCGAGGAGGCGCAGGCCACGGTCAAGCGCATCGTCGCCGCCGGTCTCAGCGATTACTACATCATCAGCCAGGGCGAAGAGAGCAACGCCATCGCCCTGGGCCAGTACCGCAACCGCGAGGGCGCCGAGCGCCGCATTGCCGCCGTGAAGGCCGCCGGCTTCCAGCCGCGCCTGGTGGCCAGTGGCGACGCCGGGCAATGGTGGCTGGAAGGGCAATTGGCCGCCGGCAGCGAACCGAAGCAGGTGCAGCAGCGCAGCGGTGCTGCGCAGCAGCGGTCGCTGGAATGCACGCGACTGCGCTAGAATCGCCCCACCGCGGCACTGCCGCCGGTGAAGCACCCATGCCGCTTTAGCTCAGTTGGTAGAGCAACTGTCTTGTAAACAGTAGGTCATCCGTTCGATTCGGATAAGCGGCACCAGATCATGGCCGGCCATGGCGCAGAACGTGGCCCTTGGCCCCTGTGAGCATGCCGTGCGCGCTCGTATGGCTACCAGTGTTCAGGCTTTCGGATGGGCTTCCTTCCCGTTTGTACGCGCAGTGGCAGCAGGGCGCGTTTCAGTTCGTCGTCCAAGAGGTGCGTTCTTGTCCAGTCCGCCCTCCCATCGAGAGACGAACTCACTGACCTTCCCGCGGGGCCACCGCCATCCGGAGGGTGTCTCGGCGTCACTACGCCCAGTCGTATGTGTGGAAAGTCCTCTCGAATCGCACTGAGCACCGGCTCAACGTCGCTGTCATTCGAACAGATAACCATCTGCGCATATCTCCCGGATGCTGCATCCCGATACATCGCCAAGGCGATGTTCACATCCGTCTGCTTCTCCTCAATTTTCCACACCCGTATGCGTTGCTTGCGGTCATAAGGGCCGTCTGGGTTGAAGACTGGAAGCAGTGTTCCCTTTCTCTCCATGCTGTGCCTGCCCAATGTCTTGAGGAATCGATCAGGGTGGAGATGTTCATGCGCGCGCAGGTAGCACGCTTGTGCTGCAACTGAAGCGCCGCCATGAGTAGCAAAGCGCCCCAATGCCATGGCCGTGAAATAGTGCACGTGCGCTAGTTCATTCGTCGGGTTCTGATCGTGGAGCAGGATCTCGAATAGCCTCACGACATCAATCCATTTAAAGCACGTATTTCTGATGCGGCCGTAGTAGAGGTTGTAGCCGTCCACGTAGACCGCTGTCGTGATCGCCATATTTGCTTCCTGCAAATGTGAAAAAACCGCCTTTCGGCGGTTTTTTCGTCCTGAGCCGTTGAGTCAACCGAATGACGCGGCAAAGGAGGAGTGGTGCGGCCATTTTATATCGGCGCGCGCGTACCAGTGCAAGGCAGATGCCGACATTCAAAGCCCTGCCCACGCCAGCCCTGCCCCACGCCGTACCCCCCCCAGCCGCCTATTCAGTTGAGCCCGCCAGATTCGTCGCATGATGTGCCCGGTCTGCAACGGATGACGGACATGGCACGGAACTGGATTGTGATGGGGGACGTTACCTCCAGCGGCGGTCGGGTGATCACCGCCTCGGGTGACACCGATGTTGCCGGCAAGGGCGTCGCGCGTATCGGGGACAAGGCAACCTGCCCAAGTCTGCATAAAGGCGTCTTCGCGATTGTCGAAGGCGATGCCACGCTGATGGTCGATGGCCAGCCGGTTGCCTTGCATGGCAGCGCGCTTGCCTGTGGCTGCCGGGTGTTGTCCAGCCAGCAGTCCGTGGTGCATGTCACCGGCGGTGGCGGTGGCGGTGGCGGTGCGGGCGCGGTCGCGGTCGCGGGCGGTGCAGGTGCGAGCTCTGGTGCCGCAAGCAAGGTCGCCGCCATCGTGGGCGCCGTGGCGCCGCTCGCCAGCAAGGTGCTGCCTGCGTACGACCAGGCGGTCCGGTTCGTCGGCTCGCAAGGGACACCGTTGGCCAATGTGCCGTACACGCTGCACCTAGCCGATGGCCAGTCCATCAACGGCACCACCAATGCACAGGGCGAGACGGCACGCGTGTCATCCGGCCAGAGCCAGCCCATCGCGCGTGCCGAGCTGCATCCGCCCGAGCAGCCGACGGGCTGCTGCGCACGCACGTCGCCGGCCAGCGCCGACGCCAAGGAGGTCTTCGAGCTTGATGGGGTGATGACCACCTCCGACGAAATGGGCACCTCGGTCGTGCCGGTGAGTGCGCCGGGCCATGAGCGCAGCCTGACCCCGGGCGAGATCGAGATGGCACGGCTGGTGTTCGGCGATGCGGTCGACTACAGCAGCGTGAAGGTCCACAACCACGGTTATTGGCTGTTTTTCGGCTTCCAGGACAAGAACACCGCCGTTACCCCGAACGGCGAAATGTACTTCCCCAAGGGCATCTACCTCGATGACTTCTCCGCCGACAGCATCGGTAACCAGCAGTTCTTCATCCACGAGATGACGCATGTCTGGCAGTACCAGCTCGGCTACAACGTCAAGCTCGTGCGCGGGCCGAGGCCGGGCATGAGCTATGACTACGTGCTGGATGAAACGCGCCTGTTCCACGACTACAACATGGAGGCGCAGGGTGACATGCTGGCCGACTACTTCCTCGTCACCTTCCGTGGCTCACAGTCGCGCATGAACAACACCCGATATCGCGCGGTGGCCGGCATCGGCGCACAGCTGGAACACACGCTCTCCCAGTTCCTTGCCGACCGCAGCAGCAAGGACAACCTGCCGAGGACAACCCGATGATGCAACTGCGAGTGCCGGTCGCGCTGCTGGGCCTGCTGCTGCCGATGATGGCCAGCTGTTCGTCGCCCGCCGGGCGCTACCAGCAGGCGACCATCCAGGACCGTGGCGGTGTGCCCTGTTTCGGCGTGCCCGATACCCGCGAAACGCGCGCCAACGCGCCGCTCATCACCGGTGTTTCGGTGATGGAAGTCGGCACGGGCGGCGCGCCGATCTGGGAACGCGACTTCCTGCAGTCCGGGTCTGCCGAACCGCCGCTGCCGCCGGGGCAGTGCCTGCCCTACGGGGAAGGCGGACCGCCCGCGCCCGCGCTGCAGAGCGGCAAGCGCTACCAGGTGGAACTCTGGGGCCGCACACCGGGCACGCCGGGCAACAAGGACGAGGCGCAGTCCCGCTGGTTCAACGGCCGCTTCTGCATGGTGGACGTGGCCGGAAAGGTGGTGACCAAGGCCGGTGAATCGGAGTGCACTGCCTCACCCCGGCCGTGACTGCAACGCCACATATTCGGCCAGCCCCCGGCAGGCCAGCATGAGCCCTTCGCGCGCACCGTCGCCGATATCGTCCTTTTCCTCGCCATCCACGCGCACGCGTTCGTTGGCGTGATACAGCTCCAGCAGCGCGACCAGTCCGGCGGCGCTGCGGTCCCGGCGTGCGTTGTCGGCCGCCTAGCCGGGCGTGCGGGTCGGCAACGGCCAGGGCTGTCCATCCGCGGCATCGCCGGCGGCAATGTTCAGCAGGCAGTTGCGCAGGGTGATGGTGCAGGGCACTTCATTTGCGGCAGCGAAGGCGTCCTCCAGTGGCTGGGCCAGATCGGGCGGCAGCTGCGTGGCGGCGTCGCCCAGGGTGGCGGTCAGGTACGGGTGGCGGGATTTGGACATGCGGGCATCCTCGGCAGTAACGGAGATGCCACCGGCTGAGGGTGGCGGACGATGCGTGGCTTCCAAAACCGGGAATGATGAGCCGGCGGGTACGAGACCCCCACGCACCGCCCGCCATACAGCCGCAGACGGATTGCCAGCCGACGCCGCCACATACAGGCGACGTCGGCTGACAAGCGCAAACTTGCTTCATCACAACACGGGTTTGGAAGTCCCGGCCACCCAGTGCGGGTGGCAATTCATCTTGGGCACGCAAAGTCGTGACGCGCCAATCAATTGTTCGGATGAATCTGCTGTTTCCGAAAGGAAAAATGAATTATCGCGATTGGCCTGTTTTTCAGGCTCCGATGGCAAAAGCGACAACGTGCGCGAGCGTGTTCGAGGTGTGCTGACGCAATCAACGACATCGCAACGCTTGAAGCCACGCCCCACGCGCATTGCAAAGCTGGCTTAACAGCCGCACCAGGCCATGCACACCCTCAGTGCGGTGCCAAGCCGAGCGTTACCGCTGCCCGGTATCGCCCGGCACCAGATGCGCCCACGGGAACACGTTCTTTTCGAAATGGCTGACGTAACCGCCCATGCCCGCCTGGATGACCATGAACTGCAACCCCGGCCGCAGGGCCTGAAGCGTCTGCAACTGCGCCACGCTGAGTGCGCTGTTGCGCAGGCGGAAGGTATGCACCGCTGCGAACGCGTCACTGGCGAACAGCCGTTCGTAGGCGGCAAACGGTGTCACCGCATTGGCCTGCCGCGCATCGGCCCAGGTGAACTGCAGTTCGGTGGATTCGCTGAAATCCAGCAGGCCCAGTGCCGGCAGGTTGCGCGATGCGGCCAGGTGCTCGATGAAGTGCTGGGTGTCGTAGCCGCCGCCAATCTGCAGCACGTTCAGGTGCGGCAGCGGCACGTCGAAGAAGCGGGCATCCGGCGCGTTGGGCACCACCAGTTCGGTCAGGTGCGGGGCACGGCTGGCGAAGCGGGCGATCTCGCCCGCCTCTTCCATGATCGAGCCCGCGCGCTGGATCAGCGAGGTGTTGTGGTGCTCCGGCGCGGTGGGGGTGATCACCAGCGAACGCAGGCGCGGGAACTGCACGTTGCTGTCCAGCAGGGAGGTGAACGCCCATTCGCGGGTGCCGTTGGCGCCCTCATCCCCGCCGGTGAAGCGCAGCGACATGACCGCCGCGGCCACGCCCGGATCAGACAGGCAGGCCAGCGTCCATTCGAACGGTTCGTCCCACGGGTTGCCGAAAAATTCCACGTGCAGGCCACCGTACAGCGGTGCCACGGTCAGCCGTGTCTGCAGCGCCAGCCACAACGGCCCGGCTGGATCGTCGATGTCCAGCGCGTACTCGCTGGCGGTGTCCAGGCTGAAGGCGTGGATGCGCTGCTGCAGCTCGAGCAGGGTCTGCTGGGCGGGGGCGAAGCTGGAGGTGGCCATGCGGGTGGTCCGGTCGTCCTTGGGGTGCCCGGATGATAGCGCCGGCCCGTGACGCACCGGCCCCGCGATGGCCGATCGAGGTCTTGATATTCCTCACGGACCGGCGCGCCCCTGCCGACGCATACTGTCGCCATCCGCCCAACCGGGCCGCCTTGGGAGTCAATCATGCGTCGCTACGCTGTTTCCCTGACCGCTGCACTGGTGTGCTCCGCCGTCGCGGCCCCGGCCATGGCCGCCGTGCCGTTCTTCAACGCGAGCTGTCCCGGCGGCCTGGATGTGCACGCCGATGAGGGCGGGCCGGTCTACGTCCAGGGGCGGGAGGCGGCGCTGAAGCGCTTCAACGACCGCTATTTCGAAGCGCGTGATGCGCAGAGCGGCGTGACCCTGTCGATCACCCGCGGTGACGACGGCACGCCGCAGATCAGTTACACCGGCCGTGGCGGCGCCAACGGCATCTGCCAGGTCAGCGGCAGCGATGCACCGGCCGCGACGGAGCGGCACGACCGCCACCACCACGATGACGATGAGGGGGCGGCGCTGCCGAGTGAGGTCACCTGCGAATCCACCGACCAGCGCCAGGTGTCGTGCGCGATGGATACGCGCGGCAACGTGGAAGTGGCCCGCCAGATCAGCCGCACGCGCTGCGAGCAGGACCAGAACTGGGGCCTGTCGCGGCACGCGGTGTGGGTGAATGGCGGGTGCCGCGCGGTGTTCCGCAACACCTCGCGCGCCGCGTACAGCGCACCCAGCGGTGGCAATGCGCTGGGGGCCTGCAACACGCGCAAGGGCGCACAGGGCACGCTGGTCACCCAGGTGCCGGTGGGCAGCGATTACCAGGAACTGATCATCGATTACCCCGATGGCCGCTTCCTGTGCATGCTGCGCAACAGCGGCGAAGTGCAGAGCGTGACGCCCGTGCGGCACCGCGGGGGTTGAGTTCGTCGCGCCCACCGCCCTATGGTGGCCGCCCTTACTGACGTCGGGTGGCATCACCATGTCCCATCTTCTGGCCAAGGCTGCTGAAAAGGCGGATCTCGACCGGATCGATGCCTTGCTGGATGCAGGCGCCGATATCGAGTGGCAGCACAAGGGTACGGGGCGCACCGCACTGCTTTCGGCCGTGATTGCCGGAAAGCGGGATGCCGTAGCGCGTTTGCTGGATCGCGGTGCCAATATCGAGCATGCCTGCACGGCACTGGGCTACACCGCGCTGGGTTGGGCCGCCGAGCAAGGCGATACTGAAATCGGCGGCCTGCTGATCGCACGCGGCGCCATGCTCGATCCTGCTTCATCGGAACAACGGCGTACGCCGCTGATGCTGGCGTGCGCAGGTGGGCACCTGGCGATGGTCGAACGGTTGCTGGACAGCGGCGCGTCCGTAGCAGTCCGTAGCACCGCTGGATTTCGACGGCCGGAACGCTCTGGCGATGGCCGATGACCGCGGGTATGCCGAGGTGGTGGCACTGTTGCACGCCGCCGGTGCGACGCCGCCGCCTGTGTTGATGGAGGCACCGCCGCTGGAATGGCCCGAACCGGACGCGGCTGGGGAACCGGCGGCCGTGGTGCGCGGTTATCTGTTGGCCCACTACGCGTGGGAAACGCGCGGTTACCTGGATTCCCGGGCCGGCGGCACGCTCCTGCTCAGTCCGGGCTTCCAGGAGGAGAAGGCAAATCTCCTGGCGGCCTGGTGTACGGAGCGGAAACGGGCGTACGCAACCGGTGTTTCGGTCGGCAACCCCCGGCGGTTTGTGCCTGAGGATCTGCTGGTGGCCGTTGCGAAGCCGACCGCCTCGAAAGCGGAAGTGCTGGTACGCGATGACCCGCAGAAGTCCCGCTCGCTGCGCTATGAACACCTGTTCGTGCTCAAGCGCGTTGGTGGCCAGTGGCGTATCGACGTGCTGAAGAAGCGCCAGTACCACACCGAGGCCTGGACGACGGCCATTCCCTGAGTGGCGAAGCGGCCAGGATCGCGGCACTTTCCTGCTGCACCGCCGCGAGTGGTGTCACATGCCTCTGGCTAGACTGTGCTTCTTTTTCGCCTGCAGGAGGCACCCATGGCCCATCCCATTTCCGTAACCCTCATCGGCGTGCCCACCGACGTGGGCGCGGGCCATCGCGGTGCACGGCTTGGCCCGGAAGCCCTGCGCGTGGCCGGCCTGCCGGAGGCGCTGGAGGCGCGCGGCGTGGACGTGCGCGACCTGGGCAACCTGGACGGCCCGCGCAACCCGTGGACCACGCCGGTGCAGGGCTACCGCCACCTGGACGAGGTGGTGGCCTGGAACCGCGCGCTGATGGACGCCAGCTACGCTGAACTGCAGGCCGGGCGCATGCCGATCATGCTGGGCGGCGACCATTGCCTGGGCATCGGCTCGATTACCGCCGTGGCGCGCTGGTGCCGCGAACAGGGCAAGACCCTGCGCGTGCTGTGGCTGGACGCACATTCGGATTTCAACACCAGCGATGTCACCCCGTCGGGCAACATCCACGGCATGCCGGTGGCCTGCCTGTGCGGGCTCGGCCCGGACGCGCTGACCCAGCTGGGCGGCAGCAGCCCGGCCATCACCCCGGCGCAGATGCACCAGATCGGCATCCGCTCGGTGGACCCGGACGAGAAGCGCCTGATCAAGACCCACAAGGTCGATGTGTACGACATGCGCTACATCGACGAGAACGGCATGAAGCGCACCGTGGAAGCGGCACTGGCCGGCATCGACGAGAACACCCACCTGCACGTCAGCTTCGATGTGGATTTCCTCGACCCGAGCATTGCCCCGGGCGTGGGCACCACGGTGCCGGGCGGGGTGAACTACCGCGAGGCGCAGCTGGTGATGGAGATGATTGCCGACAGCGGCCGCATGGGTTCGTTGGATATCGTTGAACTGAACCCGCTGCTGGACAAGCAGAACGCGACCGCCGAGCTGGCGGTGGACCTGGTGGAAAGCCTGTTTGGCAAGTCCACGCTGATGCGCGACTGAGCGTCAGCGGCCTGCACCTGAACGGCCTGGAAGCCTGTTCACACTCGCTGCACGCGGCAGACGCCAGATTGCACTTCACGCAAGGCCACTCCACTGCGGGAATGGCCAAGCGCGATGAAAACCATGTAGTGGCGAACCCCAGGAGAAGACCATGAAGCGTGTAGTTGCCCTGATGCTGTTGTCGATGTTCTCGGTGGCCATGCTGGCTGGCTGCAACACCGTTGCCGGCGCCGGCAAGGATGTGCAGAAGGCAGGCCAGTCGGTTGAGGATGCCGCCAAGGGCAACTGAGCCCGGGGTGGTGCCCAATGAAAGAGGCCGGGATATTGTCCCGGCCTTTTTTGTGCGCGCTTTCCAGGGTGCAGGCGGAGTGAACCATTCAAGCAGGTGAGCACGCTTTTCATTGCGGGTTGACCGCTGGCCAACAGCCGATGCGCGAAGCTGGAACCACGGTAAGAACGCCGTTGCAACCAAGGGTTCCAGCAATGAACAAAGACATCATTTCCGGCAAGTGGTCGCAGCTCAAGGGCAAGGCACAGGCCAAGTGGGGCGATCTGACCAACGACGATTTCGATGTGGCCGAAGGCAACGCTGAGTATCTGGCCGGCCGTCTGCAGGAACGCTATGGCTGGGCCAAGGACCGCGCGGAGAAGGAAGTGCACGAGTTCTCCGACAGCGTCCGCAAGGATTATCCGGACTTCAAGTAAAGGTCCGTCGCGCTTCCCCCACAGCGCGCCCCCACAGCCCGGCGCCCGTACCGTGATGGTGCGGGCGTCGTGGTGTCTGCCTCAGCGCGAGGGCGGGTCGGGCACGTAGCGGTTGGGGAAGGCCTGCGGCTCGCGCGGCAGGCGCGAGGGCGAATCGAGCACGATGCCGCGTGCGCGCAGGTTGCGTGCGCTGTCGTAGCGCAGTTCGCTGACGTAGGACGGATCGCGGCTGGCGCGGTCGAAGGTGGTGTCGCGCACCTGCGAGGTCTCGCGGTCGCCGTGGCCGGTGCCGAGTGCCGGTGCCTGCGACTTGGCCGCGTAGCCTTCGGCACGGCTGGCACGGGCGCTGCTGTCGGCGGCTGCGGAGGCTTCAGCCATGGGGGCGGGCGACGCCGGCCGGCGCAGGATGGGGCGCGGCTCCGGCCGCCACTGGGTGCGCTCGTTGAACACCGCGATACCGATCACGCCCACGTTGTCCGGCCGCCCGGTACGGCTGGCATAGCTGTTGCCAGGGCTGCTGAACACGAACTGGGCCACCTCGTCCTGGCTCTTGCGCCAGCCGGTGATGTCCGCGCGCTGGCCGGGGTTGAGCACGTAGCCGGTCTGGGAGGGGTTGGCCTCCTCGCCGGAAATGGCATTGATGCCGTCCACCGACAACACCACCAGCACGCGGCGCGGGCTGTCGTTGTACAGGCGCACCGCATAGCGATGGCCACGATCGCCGGCCACCCAGCGCTGGCCGTCGGCCGGGTAACTGCGCAGTTCGGTGCCGCGGTCGCGGTCGACCAGGGTCATGCGGACCGGGCCGTCCTGGGCGATCGGCGGCGGCAGCGGGGCCGGGCGGAAGCCAGCCAGGGGCAGGATCAGCAGCAGGGGCAGCAGGCGTTTCATCGGGCGTCTCCAGCGGGGTTGGGTGAACAAACGCGCCGCAGGCCCTGACGGGGTTGGTCACGGGCGCGGTAAACTGGCCCCGTTCATCGAAGGTTACCCCCACGCAGTCATGACGACCCGAGTCCTCACCGGTATCACCCCCTCCGGCACGCCCCACCTGGGCAACTACGTTGGCGCCATCCGTCCAGCCATTGCCGCCAGCCGCGCTCCGGACATCGAGAGCTTCTTCTTCCTGGCCGACCTGCACAGCCTGATCAAGTCGCAGGACCCGCAGCGCACCCAGCGCGCGACCCTGGAGATCGCCGCCAGCTGGCTGGCCTGTGGCCTGGACCCGGAACACGTGTGGTTCTACCGCCAGAGCGACATCCGCGAGACCACCGAGCTGATGTGGTTCCTCACCGCCATCGCCAGCAAGGGCATCCTCAACCGCGCGCATGCCTACAAGGCGGCGGTGGACAAGAACCGCGAAGAGGGCGTGGATGAAGATGCGGGCGTCAGCGCCGGCCTGTTCATGTACCCGGTGCTGATGGCCGCCGACATCCTCATCTTCAAGGCCAACCAGGTGCCGGTGGGCCGCGACCAGATCCAGCACATCGAAATGGCGCGCGATTTCGCCCAGCGCTTCAACCACGTGTACGGCAAGGAGTACTTCCCGCTGCCGGACGTGGTGATCGACGAGCAGGTGGCGACGCTGGCCGGCCTGGACGGCCGCAAGATGAGCAAGAGCTACCACAACACCATTCCGCTGTTCGTGCCGCGCGAGGAGCTGAAGAAGCTGGTGTTCTCGATCCTCACCGATTCGCGCGCACCGGGCGAGCCGAAGGACACCGAGGGCTCGGCGCTGTTCCAGATGTACCAGGCCTTTGCCACCCCGGAACAGACCGCTGAATTCGCCAAGGCCTTTGCCGCCGGCATCAGCTGGGGCGATGCCAAGCAGCAGCTGTTCGAGCGCATCGACGGCGAGCTGTCGCCGCTGCGCGAGCGCTACAACGCGCTGATGGCCGAGCCGGAAAAGATCGAAGCGCTGCTCAAGCGCCGTGGCCAGCAGCTGCGCGAGCAGCTGGCCGCACCGCTGCTGGAAGAGCTGCGCCATGCGGTGGGCCTGCGTGACCTGTCCAGCGCCGGCGACATCGCCAGCGAGGATGCCGGCGTGGCCCGCGTGGCACCGCCGCTGTTCAAGCAGTACCGCGAAAAGGACGGCCGTTTCTACTTCAAGCTGACCGCCGGTGACGGCACGCTGCTGATCCAGAGCGAAGGCTTCGATTCGCCGCGCGATGCCGGCCAGTTGATCGCGGTGATCAAGCAGGCCGAGCAGGGCGACCAGCTGCAGAGCGAGCTGTTCAAGCTGGAAGCCGACGTGGAAGTCGTGCTGGACGCGCTGGCAGAGCTGCGCGCCGAATGACGGGTCGTGCCGGCCGCTGGCCGGCAACCGCACGGGACATGCCGGCCAGCGGCCGGCACGACCACGGCATTGCACCCATGGCATGATGGCCGCGCGCCCCCGGCGCGATGACATGGAGTCTGCGATGGCCTGGTTGTCGCTGCTGCTGTTCCTGCCCTGGTTCCTGCTGCTGGGCAGCCTGTACTGGCTGTTCCCGCGCCAGCCGCGCACTGCGCGGCGGCGCCTGTTCGATACCACCACCCTGGTGCTGGCCTTCGCCCTGAGCATCGGCTCGATGCTGTGGGGCTATCACATCGGCCGCGTGCAGCCCGGTGCCGGACCCATCTGGCCGCAGGTGCTGGCCGTGCTGTATGCCTACGGCGCGTTCCTGGCGGTGCTGGTGCTGGCGTTGCTGCTGCGGCCACGCTGGCTGCAAAGGTAGAGTCGACCGTTGGTCGACTGCTCTCCTGTCGGCCATCGCCAAATTCCGCGCTGCGCGCGAAGTCGACTGACAGTCGACTCTACCCGCCGCCGACCCGTCCACAACCGGCCAGCGGCCGGCACTACCCGACCAAAGCCGCATCGAACCGGGCCCGCGCTGGCGCCTACCATGGGGGTCTGTTCCTGATCCTGCCAGGTGCGTGCCGATGACCGCCGATCCCAGCATCCACACCATCGATACCGGCTTCCAGCGTCCCGACTTCGACGCGGCCTACCTCATCGTCGAAAACGGCCGTGCGGCCTTCGTCGACTGCGGCACCGGCCTGTCCGTGCCGGCCATGCTGCAGGCGCTGACCGATGCCGGGCTGGGCGTGGAGGCGGTGGATTGGCTGCTGCTGACCCACGTGCACCTGGACCATGCCGGTGGTGCGGGCCTGCTGATGCAGCAGCTGCCCAATGCCAAGGCCGTGCTGCACCCCCGCGGTGCGCCGCACATGATCGACCCGACCCGGCTGATTGCCGGTGCCACCGCCGTCTATGGTGCCGAGGAAATCGCCCGCAGCTACGGCCGCATCGAAGCGATTGCCGAGGCCCGCGTGGTGGTGGCCGAAGACGGCCACCGCGTCGACCTGGCAGGCCGCGAGCTGTTGCTGCTGCACACCCCTGGCCACGCGCAGCACCACTACTGCGTGTGGGATGCACGCAGCCGCAGCTGGTTCACCGGCGATACGTTCGGCATTTCCTACCGCGAGCTGGACAGCGCGCAGGGCGCCTTCATCTTCCCCACCTCCTCGCCGGTGCAGTTCGACCCGGAGGCGATGAAGGCCTCGATCCAGCGCATGCTGGGCTACGGCCCGCAGGCGATGTACCTGACCCACTACGGCCGCGTGCAGCAGGTCGAAAAGCTGGCCGGCGACCTGTTCGAGCAGATCGATGCGATGGCGGCGATCGGCCGCCAGTGCGATGGCCGTGCCGACCGCCACCGTTGCCTGCTGGCCGCGCTGCAGGCGCTGTACCTGGAACGCGCGCAGCAGCACGGCTGCGCACTGGACCAGGCGGCGGTGGCCGAGGTGCTGGCGATGGACATCGAGCTCAACGCGCAGGGCCTGGCGTGCTGGCTGGACCGCGCACGCCGCTGACCGGCACGGCTGCGCCGCGGTGTCACGACCACGTTACACTCTGGTGACTCCCCTTCCTGCCGTGGTATTGCCGTGAATCCGATGCGTGTGTTGCTGCTGTCGTCCTGCCTCTTCGTCGGGGGCCTGGCCCATGCGGCCAACGACCTGCCCGGCGGCGGCATCGATCCGCAGGCACTGTCGCGCCACGTGCGGGTGCTGGCCTCGGACGAGTTCGAGGGCCGCGCACCGGCCAGCGCAGGCGAAGAGCGCACCGTGCAGTACCTCATCGAGCAGTTCCGCAGCTACGGCCTGCAGCCCGGTGGTACCGATGGCAGCTGGGTGCAGCCGGTGCCGCTGGTGCGTGCGCAACTGGATGGCCCGGCCAAGGCCAGCCTGCAGCTGAAGAAGGGCAAGCGCACGCTGGCCAACGGTGTGGACGTGACGCTGCAGAGCCTGCAGCCGCGCAAACGCGTGCAGATCAACAACGCGCCGCTGGTGTTCGTCGGCTACGGCATCGATGCACCCGAGCGCCAGTGGAACGATTACAAGGACGTGGACCTGCACGGCAAGATCGCCGTGGTGCTGATCAACGACGCTGATTTCGAAGCCGATGCACCGGGCGCGTTCGATGGCAAGGCAGTGACCTACTACGGCCGCTGGACCTACAAGTTCGAGGAAGCCGCACGCCGCGGCGCCGAGGGCGTGCTGATCGTGCACGAGACCGCGCCGGCCGCCTACGGCTGGGCCACGGTGAAGAGCTCGGGCACCTCGCCGCTGTTCGACATCGAACGCGGCCAGGCCGAAGCGATGGCCCAGCACACGCCGCTGCGTGGCTGGATGCAGCGCGAACTGGCCGAGGCGATCTTCGCCGACGCGGGCCTGGATTTCGACGCCGAGAAGCGCAAGGCCATGCAGGCCGATTTCCGCCCGGTGGTGCTGGACAACGCGAAGCTGAGCGTGGATTTCGCACTGAAGCGCGAGCAGGTGGTGACCCGCAACGTGGTGGCCAAGCTGCCCGGTGGCGAGCATGGCGACGAGGCCGTGATCTTCTCGGCGCACTGGGATGCCTTCGGTATCGGCCAGCCCGATGCCAAGGGTGACCGCATCCGCCACGGTGCCATCGACAACGCCACCGGCGTGGCCACCGTGCTGGAACTGGGCCGCGTATTCGCGGCCGGCCCGCAGCCGCAGCGCAGCCTGTACTTCGTGGCCCTGACCGCGGAGGAGAAGGGCCTGCTGGGTGCGAGCTACTACGCCGCGCACCCGCTGGCGCCGCTGGAAAAGACCGCCGCCGTGCTGAACATCGAAATGTTCAGCCCGGACGGTGCGACGCGTGACATCGCGTCGTGGGGCAAGGGCCGGGTGTCGCTGGAAGGTGACCTGGAACGCGTGGCCAAGGCCCGTGGCCGCAGCTACAGCCCCGACCCGAACCTGGAAGCGGGCTTCTTCTACCGCGCCGACCACTTCGCCTTCGCCCGCCTGGGCGTGCCGGCCATCACCATCGGCCCGGGCCTGGACAAGCTGGACGGCGGCGTCGAGGCCGGCCGCGCGCTGCGCGAGAAGTACTTCGCCGACTGCTACCACCAGGCCTGCGATGCCTGGACCCCGAGCTGGGACCCGGCCGGCCACGCTGCCGACACCCTGCTGGTCTACGACCTGGGCGCCGAACTGGCCAACAGCCGCCGCTGGCCGCAGTGGGAGAAGGCGTCGGAATTCCACGGTGCCCGCGAGAAGAGCGACGCCGCCCGTCGTTGAGGGGGCCGGCGGGCGCCACGGTGTTCCGCCGAAGCCGGTAGCGTCGACTGGGTAGAGTCGACTGTTAGTCGACTACCCGCGCAGCGCGGGGTTCTTGGCAGCCTGATCGAAGAGCAGTCGACTAACAGTCGACTCTACCGGTCGCCGGTCGCCGGTCGCCGGTTGCCGGCCAGCGGCCGGCACTACCGTCGCTGGCGCAGCAGCTTCCATGCGCCCCAGCCACTGGCGACGAGCGCGGCCAGATAGCACGCCACCATCGTGCGCATGCCCATCGGGTGCAGTTGCCCGCCGCGCGGGTGGGTACTCATCGCCAGGGAGCTGTGGCCGCTGCCCAGGTCCACCGCCAGCTGCAGCGCCAGCGCGGCACAGAACACCAGCAATGCCACCCCGAAGCCGATGCGCGGCCACGCGGCCTGCGCACTGGGGCGGCGCAGCAGCCAGGCCACTGCGGTGGCTGCGGCCAGCACCACCGCCATCCACATCAGCGGCGACGCCGGAGACGCAGCAGCCACCGGCATTGCACCGGTGGCTGCCATCAACACAGCGCCCTTACTTGCGGGTGCCGTCGAGCCAGTTCGGGCCCTTGTTGGTGAGGAAGAAGACATAGACCACCAACGATACCGCGATCGTGGCGGTGACGTAGATGGCGAACCAGTCAACGTGGCCGGTCTTCAGCGCGCCTTGGTACAGCAGCGGCGCGGTGCCACCGAACAGCGAGTTGGCCAGCGCATAGCCCAGGCCCACGCCCAGTGCACGGATGTGGGTGGGGAACAGTTCGGCCTTCACCACCGCGTTGATGGAGGTGTAGCCGGTGAGGATGACAAAGCCCAGCGCCAGGGTGAGGAAGGCGAGGGTGGCATCGTGCTGGTGCGGCAGCTGGGTGATCAGGTACCAGCTGTACAGCACGCCGCCCACGCCGAAGAACACCAGCAGGCTCTTGCGGCCGATGATGTCCGACAGCCAGCCACCGACCGGCTGCAGCACCATCAGGAACGTCAGCACGCCCAGGTTGACCAGGGTGGCGGTCATCGGATCATCGGCGGCGAAGGCGCTCTGGATCATCTTCGGGCCGTTCACCGAGTAGGTGTAGAAGGCAATGGTGCCGCCGGCGGTGATCAGGAAGCACAGCAGCAGCGGGCGCCACTGGTGCACGAACAGCTCGTACATCGAGCCGGACTTCTTCGCCTTGCCTTCGCGTGCGGCCTCGATCGACGACTCTTCCATCGTCTCGTCCATGCCCCGGCGCAGCCAGAACACCACGACTGCGGCGATGCCACCGATGCCGAACGCGATGCGCCAGCCGAACTCGGAGATTTCCGGCTTGCCCCAGAAATTCAGCATCAGGAACAGCGTGAGCTGCGCCAGCACGTGGCCACCGACCAGGGTGACGTAGTGGAACGAGGACAGGAAGCCGCGGCGGCCGGGAATGGCAGCCTCGGACATGTAGGTGGCGCTGGCGCCGTACTCGCCGCCGGTGGCGAAGCCCTGCAGCAGGCGCGCGAACAGCAGGATGATCGCCGCCCAGATGCCGATGCTGGCCGCCGTGGGCGTGATGGCGATGAGGAAGGAGCAGACGGCCATCAGGGTGACCGACACGGTAAGCGCCAGGCGGCGGCCGTGGCGGTCGGCGAAGCGGCCGAAGAACCAGGCGCCGATCGGGCGCATCAGGAAGGTGGCGGCGAAGATCGCCCACACGTACATCGTGGAGTTCTTGTCTTCGGGCGAGAAGAACTGCGATTCGAAGTACACGGCGAACACCGAGTACACGTAGACGTCATACCACTCCACCAGGTTGCCGGCGGAGCCTTTGAGGGTATTGGAGATCGAGCGGCGCAGCGCGGCGCCGTCGGTGCTGGGGACAGCAGGTTGGGACGTGGTACTCATCTGGGTGAGGATCCTCGATGCGGTGCTTCCATGCGGGAAAGATCGGTGCCAGGGGCGCGCGTGGGGCGCTGCCAGCCAGCCTCCTAGGTACTGCATCCCACGTCAACGCCGGGTGCCGGAGGGGCAGGCAGGGCATGGGGACCGCACAGGGTGACAGCGGCGCGCAGGGGGGACCATAGCTAGATCGTCGTACGCGCGGCCGCGTGCCGCGTGTTCAGCCGCACCGCACGAGGCCCGCGCGCCTGCCGGAAGCGGGGTTATTTCCACCCGCCGAACCTTCTAGAATCCGTTTTCCCCTGCCTGCTGGTGCGTCATGTCGGCTTCCCCTGTTCCTTCTGCGGCTGCCCCCCGGGGTGGCCTTGTCGCGCTGGCGCTGCTGCTGGTCTACGTGGTCTGGGGCTCGACCTACCTGGGCATCGCCAAGGCCCTGCACGGCGGCGCGCTGCCGCTCACGATGGTGTCCGGCAGCCGCTTCATCATTGCCGGCGGCCTGATGTACCTGGCCCTGCGCCTGTTCTGGAAGATGCCGCGGCCGACCCTGCGGCAGTGGCGCAACCTGGTCATCATGGGCGTGACCATGCTGGTGCTGGGCAACGGCATGGTGGTGCTGGCAGAGCGCGAGGTCTCTTCGGGGCTGGCGGCCACGGCGGTGGCCTCGGTACCGCTGTGGATGGCGCTGTTTTCGGCGCTGCGCGGCCAGCACGCCAGCCGTGGTGAATGGCTGGGCATCGCGGTGGGCTTCATCGGCGTGGTCTGGCTCAACGCCGGCAGCAGCCTGACCGCCTCGCCGACCGGGCTGGTGCTGCTGCTGATCGCGCCGATCGGCTGGGCCTTCGGCTCGGTGTGGGCGCGCGGGCTGGATCTGCCCGGCCCGTTCATGACCGCCGCCGGGCAGATGATCTGCGGCGGCGTGCTGCTGGTGCTGATCGGCCTGGCGGTGGGCGAGCGCCCGACCACGCTGCCCGATACCAGCGGCCTGCTGGCCATGGCTTACCTGTGTGTCTTTGGTTCCATCGTGGCCTTCACCGCGTACGTCTGGTTACTGCACAACGTGCGCCCGGCGCTGGCCGGCAGCTATGCGTACGTGAACCCGGTGATTGCGGTGCTGCTGGGTGCGGCACTGAACGGTGAGCATTTCGGCTGGCGCGACTTCCTGGCCATGGCGGTGATCCTGCTGGGCGTGGTGGTGCTGACCATGGCGCGGACCTGGAAGAAATGAGCATGGACGAGAAAGAACAACGCCGCGGGTTGCTGGTCACCGCTTCCACCTTCGTGCTGTGGGGGCTGGTGCCGGTGTACTGGCACCTGCTCAACCAGGTGCCCTCGTTCCAGATCATCGCCCACCGCATCATCTGGTCCACGGTGCTGGTGGTGGCGTGGCTGCTGCTGAGCGCGCGCCTGGGCTGGTGGCAGAAGATCGCCGCGCAGCCACGCGCGCTGCCGATCCTGGCGGTATCCAGCCTGACCATCGCCTTCAACTGGGGCCTGTACATCTGGGCGGTCAACGCCGGGCATGTGATTGAAACCAGCCTGGGCTACTTCATCAATCCGCTGGTGAACGTGCTGCTGGGCGTGCTGGTGCTGAAGGAACGCCTGCGCCGCCTGCAGTGGGTGGCCGTGGCGATGGCCGCCGTGGGCGTGGCCTGGCTGACCATCGATGCCGGCACGCCGCCGTGGATCGCGCTGGGGCTGGCCTGCTCGTTCGGCCTGTACGGCCTGCTGCGCAAGCTGGTGTCGGTGGATCCGGTGGCCGGGCTGGGCGTGGAAAGCCTGTACCTGTTCCTGCCGGCGCTGGCGTTTGCGGTGTGGGCAGAGAACGGCCATGGCGGCGCGTTCTTCCATGGTTGGGGGTGGCGCAACGACCTGCTGCTGGTCTTCGGTGGCGTGGTCACCGCGGTGCCGCTGATCGGCTTCGCCTACGGGGTGAAGCGCATTCCGCTGTCGCTGGTCGGCATCCTGCAGTACATCGCGCCGAGCCTGCAGCTGCTGCTGGGCGTGTTTTTCTTCCACGAGGCATTCGACACCGGCAAGGCGATTGGCTTTGCGGTGATCTGGGCCGGGCTGGTGCTGTTTGTCGGCGAGAACGTGCGCGCGATGCGGGCGACGAAGCGGTAATCGCGAAGGGATCCGACCCCGGTTCCGGCAAAAAAGAACGGCGCCCCGAGGGGCGCCGTTCTGCTTCCATCTCCGGCCAGGAGAGAGTTGGCCGGAACGGGAACGCGGGTGCAGGCTTAGAAGCGCTGCTGGTACTTCATGTACATGAAACGACCGATGTCGAAGCCGCCGTAGTAGACGAAGCTGCTGTTCGGCTGGCTGTACATGACCGGACCCTGGTGGTCGAACACGTTGTTCAGGCCCAGCGAAACGGTGCCATCCCACGGCAGGCTGTAACGCACCTGCAGGTCGTGGAAGGTGTTCGAGCCCACCTTGTTGGTCGGCGAGGCATCGGTGTAGGCCGAGCTGAAGCCCGGGATGTTGCACTCGTCCATGTAGGAGCACTTCTCCTTCATGCTGGAGTAGTAGCGCGCGGTCCAACCGATGCCCAGGTTGCCGTACTGCCAGTCCAGGTTGAAGGTCGATCGCACGCGGAAGTTGCCGCCCCAGCTGGTCAGCTGCTCCACCGGCGTGGTGGCGGCGTTGTCGTTACGCTGCTCCAGGTAGTCGGTGTAGGTGGTGTTCCAGGTGACGGCGAACTTGCCGAACGCGGTTTCCGGCAGGCGGTAGCGCGCGCTGATGTCATAGCCGGCGGTTTCGCGGTAGCCGGCGTTGACCAGCGAGCGGTCCAGCCCGTTGACCTGGCCGTTGCTGCCACGGGTGAAGCGGCCGCAGGCAGCGTCCGAACCCTGCACGTAGCACTGTTCCAGGATGTTGGTGGCCGACTCGCCGACGATGGCGTTGTCGATGCGGATCTTCCACCAGTCCAGGCTGACGTCCAGGCCCTGCACGAAGTCCGGGCTGTAGACCAGACCCACGGTCCAGGTCTTGGCGGTTTCCGGCTTCAGGTCCGGGTTGGAACCCGAGCTGAAATCGGTGGTGGCCTGCTGGCCCGGCTTGCTGGCGACGGTGCCGTCGCTGTTGAGCTGGCGGAAGTTGGCCGGCACGTTCAGGGCCTTGCAGCGTGCAGCAACCGCAGCACTGGTGGCGGCGGTGCCGAACGAGGTGTCGCACGGATCGGTGAACGAGTCACGGCTGCTGACGGTGCCGCCGTACAGATCGTCCACGGTGGGCGCACGGAAGCCGGTGCCGTAGGTGGCGCGCACCAGCAGGCTGTCGATCGGCTTCCACTTCACGCCGAACTTGCTGTTGGTGGTGGAGCCGAAGTTGTTGTAATCCGAGTAGCGACCGGCCACGTCCAGCGACAGCTCACGGGCGAAGGCCATGTCGGCCAGCAGCGGCACCTGCAGTTCCAGGTAGACCTCGTTGAGCGAGTAGTCGCCCTGGGTCGGCTTGCCGCTGGTGCCGGCGATCTGGCCGTTCTGCACCATCAGGTCCGGGGTGTAGCGTGCTTCTTCGGTGCGGTGCTCGAAGCCCATCGCGGTCAGCACGTCGCCAGCCGGCAGGGTGAACAGCGAACCGGAGATGTTGGCGCTGGCCACCTTGGTGGTGGTCTGGCTCTTGTCCACGAAGCGGGCGAACAGGTAGTCCTGCACGTCCTGGTTGCTCAGCGAGCCCGGGCCGGTGTAACCCATCGGTGCAGCCGGGTTCCACGGCACGCAGCCGGCGATGATCGCATCGGTGGTACCGCAGTAGGCCACGCCATCCTTGATGAAGGACGGGCCGACGGCCTGGTTGACGTTCGGCTGGAACATGCTGCCCGTGCCGATGCGCTCGCCTTCATTGCGGTTGTAGGTGTAGTTGACGTTCCAGTCCCAGTAGCGCGAGCCGGTCTCGAAGCTGCCTTCCAGGCCCAGGCTGCCGCGCTTGGTTTCCAGGTTGTTCTCGGTGCCGCGCAGCAGTTCTTCGGTGCGGTGCGAGAACAGCACGTCCTGGCCCCACAGGTTGAACGCGCTGTCCTTGGACAGGGCGGCACGGGTGCCGTTGCGGGCCTGTGCGGCGGTGACCGAGTACGGGTAGCCGGCCAGGTGCTTGCTCGATTCGCGCTTGCTGTACAGCGCGTCGGCGACGATGCGCAGGTTGTCGTTGACCGAGAAGCCGCCGTTGGCGAACACCGAGGTGCGCTCCAGGCCGGTCAGCAGGCTCATGTTGATCTTGGTGTTGGCACCATCGGCCGGGTTCAGCGTGTGGAAGTTGGCTGCATCGGTCGGGTCGCCGCCCGGGCCGACCGTTACCGGCTTGCCGCCGACGGTGACGCTGCCCCACGGCGTGGTGCCGTTGAGGCCGTCGTTCGGGTGGCGCGGGCCGTTGACGTAGCGGCTGAACTCGCGCGCGCCGCCCATCACTTCGTCTTCCTTGGTGCGCTCGGCGCCGACGCTGAACCAGCCGCGGTCGAAGGTCTTGCCGAAGGTGGCGCTGTAGGAGCGCTTCTGGCCGTCGCCTTCACCGTACTGGCCGACGTAGACGCTGGCTTCGCCACCGTCGAAGTTCTTGCGGGTGATGATGTTGACCACACCGGCGATGGC
The DNA here is from genome assembly GCF_058787375.1 of Stenotrophomonas sp. FW305-3-2-15-E-LB1. Taxonomy (NCBI): domain Bacteria; kingdom Pseudomonadati; phylum Pseudomonadota; class Gammaproteobacteria; order Lysobacterales; family Lysobacteraceae; genus Stenotrophomonas; species Stenotrophomonas sp. FW305-3-2-15-E-LB1. The sequence continues at coordinate 26,973 of NZ_JBYSZR010000006.1, read as the reverse complement.
GTCCGAGCCGTACAGCGCCGAGGCACCGTCGGTCAGCACTTCCACGCGCTCGACGATGGCCGAGGGGATCGAGGCCAGGTCGGAGTAACCGCCGGCGCTGACGCCCATGCGGCGGCCGTCGATGAGCACCAGGCTGCGTTCCGGGCCCAGGTCGCGCAGGCTGACATACATGCCACCAAAGTCGCGCGAGGAGATCAGCGAGGACGCGCGGCTCATGCTCGGCGAGCCGGCAGCGGTCACGTCCTGCAGGATGTCGGCGACGTTGACGTAGCCCTTCTTCTCGATGTCGGCGCGGTTGAGCGCAACCACCGGCTGGGCGGTCTCGACACTGGCTTGGCGGATGCGCGAGCCGGTGATTTCGATGCGATCGAGGTTGGTGGTGTTGTCGCCCGCATCCTGTGCGAAGGCGGGGGTGGTGCAGCTGGCAGCCAGCGCGATGACGATCGCGTTGCGCAGCGGGGTGGTCTTCAGGGACATCCGTGAAATCTCGTGTTTCAGAAAAAAACATGCGCCCGTTCTGTGGGCGCGTGGGGTACTGCAAACCAACGTGGGGGGCGGGATTCTAGAGTGTTTTCATTCGTAACTGTTTGTCCCTGCGTGTTTCATCGCGTTGAAGATGAATCGCAACCAACAATCCACAGGAGGGCTGTGCGCAGCGTCACGCGCGTGCTGTTTTCGATGCGCAGAGGCACCGATAACGGCCGCAATCGCGTGATCTGTAATGCGCGGGGTGTGCGTGTGTTCATCCACGCATGGCGTGGATCTACTGGAATGCGGACACCCGCGCGATCAACAGGCGCACCGGTAGATCCGCGCCATGCGTGGACAAGGCACCAGTAGATCCACGCCATGCGTGGATGAAGCACCGGTAGATCCACGCCATGCGTGGATGACGCCCCAAAAAAAAGGGCGAAGCCTTCGCTTCGCCCTTCCACATCCATCACCTCACACACGTGTGCGCCGATCAGGTTTCGCGCAGCGCCGTGGTGATCGGCAGGCGCGCCGCGCGCAGTGCCGGGAACAGGCCACCGACCAGGCCGATGCCCAGCGCCCACTTCAGCCCATTCCACAGCAGCTCCGGCGATACATGGAACTTGAACACCACCGCGCTGAAATTGCTGCCGATGGTGGACACGCTGTACCCGTTGAACAACAACCAGGCCACGGCGCAGCCGAGCAATCCACCCAGCAGCGCCAGCAGCATGGTTTCCAGCATCACCGCAGTCACCACCGGCAGGCCGCGGAAGCCGATCGCGCGCATGGTGGCGATCTCGCGTGCACGCGTGGCCACGGCGGCATACATGGTGTTGAGCGCGCCGAATACCGCGCCCACCGCCATGATCGTGCCGATCACCTTGCCGAGGATGTCGATCAGCGTGGTCAGGCCGCCGCCCTGCTTGCTGTAGTAGGCGCGCGTGGTTTCCACGTCCAGCTTCAGGCGCGGGTCGGCAGCCACCGCCGCCTTGAACTGCTCGAAGCCCGCCTTGCCATCGGTGCGCACGCTGATCGACTGCCATGCACCGCGCTGGTAGGTGGTGGCCAGCGTATCGGCGTCGGTCCACAGTTCCGAATCATGTGCATCGCCGGTGGCGAACACACCCACCACGGTCCAGGCCTGGTTGCCCAGGGTCAGCGTCTTGCCTACCTCCATGTTGCGGAACTGGCCCTGCGCGCCCTGGCCGACCACGATCTCGCGCAGGCCGGTGGCGAACTTGCGGCCCTGCACGATCCTGACCTTGTCATGCACCGCCCACGCCTGTGGGCCGACGCCGCGGAACTGCGCATTGACGTCGGTGCCATCGGCCCGCGACACCAGGTTCACCACCTGCGAGAGTTCCGGCGACAGCAGGGGCCGGCCTTCGCCATCGCGGCTGATGCCGGGCAGGGTGGACAGCGTGGGCACCTGTTCGCGGGTGATGACCGAGTTGGTCTCGGCCTGCGAACCACCCCGCAGCACGATGGCGGTAGTGTCATCGCCGGTGTTGTTGAGCGTGGCCTGGAAGCCTTCGCCCATCGCCAGCATCGCCACCAGCACGCCGACCACGCCGGCGATGCCGACCACGATCACCGAGGAGGCGCCCCAGCGCTGCGGCAGGCTGGCGATGCCTATGCGGGTGGCCGCCAAGGCCAGGCGGCCGCTGCGGGTCAGCAGCAGCCACAGCGCCACCAGCACGGCCACGGCCAGCACGCCAAACCATGGCAGGCCGATCCACAGCACCAGGCCCACCGCCAGCAACAGCACGGTCAGCGCGTTGCCCAACCACTTCTTGAGCTTGTTCATTGGTTGTCCTCCTCAGCGGCCGGCCAGCGCATCGACGATCTTCAGGCGCTTGGCCCGCAGCGCAGGCAGCAGCCCGACCACGATGCCGATCACCACGATCAGGCCCACGCCCACCAGCCAGGTGGGTGTGGGTACGTGCGGCGGCAGCATGCCCATGCTCTTCGGCGCGATGGCCGGCAGCACCAGCGCGGCCAGGCCCATGCCGATCAGGCCACCAAGGCCGATCAGCAGCACCGACTCGACCATCACCAGCGTCAGCACGGTGCCATCCTTGAAGCCCAGCGTCTTCAGCGTGGCCAGTTCGGGAATGCGCTCGCGCACGGCCTGGGCCATGGTGTTGCCGGTCAACAGCAGCAGGGTGAAGAACACCGCGCCCATGATCGAGGTGACGATCATGCCGATATCCGCGAACTGCTTGACGAAGGCCTGCTGGAACGCTGATTCGGTCTGGGTCTTGGTTTCGTGGTCGGAGTTGGCCGAGATCGCATCGATGGCCTGGGCCACCCGCGAGGCATGGTCGGGGTTGTCCAGGGTGATCGTGTACCAGCTCACCTGGTTCTTGATGTAGTCGTTGGATTCGTCGAAGTACTTCCAGTTCATCATCAACTGGCGTTCTTCGTTGCCCGCCTGCGCGCGGTCCTTGGAACGGAAGATGCCCTTCAGTTCCAGCGGCCAGTCATTGCTGCCGCCGCGGGGGAAGATGGTGGCCTGCAGGGGGATGGTGTCGCCGATCTTCCAGCCGAACTGGTTGGCCAGGCTCTCGCCGACGATGGCACCGGTGCGGGTCTGCTTCCAGTCTTCCAGCTGCGCCGGGTCGATCTGCAGTTCGCGGTAGACATCGAAGTAGTTGGGCGACACCGAGAAATTCGGGAAGAAGTTCTTCGGGTCCTGGTAGATGCCGCCGAACCACATGCCATAGGCCACGTCGCGCACGCCGTCGACCTGGCGGATCTGCGTTTCCAGGCGGATCGGCAGCGACTGGGTGATCGACAGGCGCGATGCGGTGACCAGGCGGTTGGCACCTTCCACGCTGCCGCCGGAGTTGAATGCCACGCGTACCGAATCGAGCATGCCGAACAGCAGGAACGCGGCGACCACCGAGAGCAGGGTCAGCAGGGTCCGGGTGCGGCTGCGGAACAGCTGCGCCCAGACAAGGGAAAAGTATTTCATCGCCGGGGCCTCCGTCAGTGGGCCAGCGGGGCGTCGGCCAGCTCGCCCTTGTCCAGGTGCACCGTGTGGGTGGCGTACTCGGCGGCCTTCGGGTCATGGGTGACCATGATGATGGTCTTGCCGTGTTCGCGGTTGAGCTGCTGCAGCAGGCCCAGGATCTCCTCGGCCGACTGCCGGTCGAGGTCGCCGGTGGGTTCGTCGCAGATCAGGAAGGTCGGGTCGGAGACGATGGCGCGGGCGATCGCCACGCGCTGCTGCTGGCCGCCGGACAGTTCGTTGGGGCGGTGGTTGCGGCGGTCGGCCAGGCCGACCAGGGTCAGCGCGATCTCGGCATTGCGCCTGCGCTGGGCGGCGCTGAGGTGGGTCAGCAGCAGCGGCAGTTCCACGTTCTTCTGCGCGGTCAGCATCGGCATCAGGTTGTAGAACTGGAAGACGAAGCCGACGTGGTGGCTGCGCCAGGTGGACAGCTGGCCGCCGCTCATCTGGTCGATGCGCTCGCCTTCGATGCTGATCTCGCCGCCGCTGGGGTTGTCCAGGCCGCCGATGAGGTTGAGCAGGGTGGTCTTGCCCGACCCGGACGGGCCCATCAGCGCGACGAAGTCGCCGCTGGCGATGTCCAGGTCGATGCCGTGCAGCACCTTCACTTTTTCCGGGCCGCGTTGGTAGGTCTTGGTGATGTTGCGCAGTGAAACCAGGGTCGACATGGGTGGTTCTCCACGGAAGGCGGGAAACGGGGCACTGCGCCTGCGGTAGCCGCAGGCGTGCGTCGAACGGTGCTGCCGGCGGCGCCACGCGGGCGCCTGGCCGTTACTGCGCTTGTTTCTGTTGCACCTTGGCGCCATCGCGCAGGGTCTGCGGTGGGTTGACCACCACCGACTCACCCGCGCTCACGCCCTTGAGGATCTGGCGGTCCTTGCCCATCGCCTGGCCGGCCTGCACGGTGCGCTGCTGCACGCGGTCGGCATCGCCCAGCACGAAGGCCACGCTGGCACCTTCGCGCTCGACCACCGCCGTGGCCGGCACGCGCACGCCCTGCGGCCTGCTGGCGGCGGCCTGCGGCTGCGCCTGCTCCAGGAAGCTGACCCGCACGCCCATCTCCGGCACGATGCGCGGGTCCTTCACCTTCAGCGCGACGCGCACCTTCACCGTTGCCTTGCCACGGTCGGCGGTGGGAATGATGGCGATCACCTCGCCGGGGATCTTCCATTCCGGGTAGGCATTGAGCGTGGCTTCCACCGGCATCTTCGGCTGCACGCGGCCGATGAAGGCTTCGCCCACTTCCACTTCGATTTCCAGCGAATCCATGTCGACGATGGTGCCGATGCCGGTACGGGTGAAGCCGCCGCCGGCCGACAGCGGCGAGACGATCTCGCCCGGCTGCGCGGCCTTGGCGGTGACCACGCCGGAGAACGGCGCGCGCACGATGTTGTTGTCCACGCCGAGGTCGGCGATGGCGAGCTGGTCGCTGGCCACCTTGACGTTGCGCTGGGCGGTATCCAGCTGTGCACGCACGCTGTCACGCTGGGCCACGGCCTGGTCGTACTGCGAACGCGAGACCAGCTGCTGGCCCACCAGTGCCTGCAGGCGGCTGGCTTCGGCGGCGGCCTGGCGCTGCTGCGCCTGCAGGCCGGCCACCTGCGCACGCGCGGCCTGCACCTGCGACGCGGACAGGCTGCGCTGTGCATCGGCATCGATCGGGTCCAGCGTGGCCATGATCTGGCCGGCCTCCACCCGCATGCCTTCCTCGATCATCACCTCGCGCACCTTGCCGGTGATCTTGGCCGACACCGTGGCCATGCGCCGGGCCACCACGTAGCCACTGGCGTCGAGCACCGAACTGCTGGCACTGCCCTGCTGGATCGCCACCGCCGGTGCGGTCTCGACCTCAGGCGCCGGCTCGCGGCCGAACAGCAGGAAGGCGCCGCCGGCCAGCAGCAGCACGATGACGACCAGGGCGATCCACAGCCATCGGCGGCCGCCCGGGCCATCCCCGGAGGACGGCGGCGGGTTCTTGCGGTCGATGCGGAGTTCCTTCAACAGCTCGGCAGAAGCGTTCATTGCGTTCCATCACAGGCGTTCGGGCGGGTATGGCCGGAAGGGCGACAGCGGCGGTTCCGGTGGGCAAGCGTGCAGCACAGCATGCAGGTGGCACGGGGCGGGATGGCAGTGACAGCTGTCACCCGATGGAGCTGACGGCGGCCACTGCGAAACGTGACCGGCGCGGCACAGGATGGCAACGTCCCCGCTACCGGTACCGCACCGATGGATCCGACCGCAGCTCCCACTACGGCCCCGCTGGCCCGCCTGCACCAGGTGCAGGTGCATTACGCCGGCCATGCCGCACTGCAGGGTATCGACCTGCAGGTGCGTGCCGGCCAGGTCCTGGCCCTGCTGGGCCGCAACGGTGCTGGCAAGAGTACCGCGATCAGCGTGCTGCTGGGCCTGCGCCGCGCCGATGCCGGGCAGGTTGAACTGCTCGGTGGCGATCCGCAGCAGCGCGCCAGCCGCCTGGGGCTGGGCGTGATGCTGCAGAGCACCAGCCTGCCGCCGATGCTGCAGGTGGATGAACTGGTGGCACAGGCCAGCGCCTGCTATGCCGCGCCGATGCCGTTGGCGGAGGTGCTGCAGCGCACCGGACTGCAGGATCTGGCCCGCCGTCGCTATGGGCAGCTGTCCGGTGGCCAGCAGCGCACGGTGCAGTTCGCCATCGCGCTGTGCGGGCGCCCGCGCGTGCTGTTCCTGGATGAGCCCACCACCGGCCTGGACATCCAGGCGCGGCAGGTGATGTGGCAGGCGATCCGGCAGCTGGTGGCCGAAGGCTGCGGCGTGCTGCTGACCACCCATTACCTGGAGGAAGCCGAAGCACTGGCACAGCAGGTGGTGGTGCTGGAACAGGGCCGCGTGCTGGCCGATGCGCCGCTGGCCGAACTGCGCCTGGCCGACCGGCCGCGCCGCATCCGCTGCCGCAGCAGCCTGGCGGTGGAGGACGTGCAGCGCTGGCTGGGCGTGCAGCAGGTGCAGCGCGATGGCGCGCACCTGCACCTGTTGGCCAGCCCGGCCGAACCGGTGGTGGCCCGCCTGCTGGCCGCCGATGCGCAACTGCAGGAACTGGAAGTACAGGGCGCGGCGCTGGCCGACGCCTTCCACGACATGACCCGGGAGGCTGCATGAACACCGTGACCCGTTCCCTCGCTGCGCCGCGCCCGTCCATGCGTGCCGTCCTGCGCCCGTACATCGCCGAGCTGCAGGCCGAACTGCGCCGGGCCTGGCGCACGCCGGCCTTCGCCGTGCCCTCGCTGCTGTTCCCGGTGCTGTTCTACCTGTTGTTCGGCGTGCTGCTGGGGCGTGGCCATGCGCCGCTGTACCTGCTGGCCACCTACTGTGTGTTCGGCGCGATGGCACCGGCCCTGTTCGGCTTCGGCGTGCAGTTGGCGCTGGACCGCGAGGGTGGCCTGCTGACCCTGAAGCGCGCGCTGCCGATGCCGGCCGCAGCGCCCCTGCTGGCGCGGCTGGCGATGGCGGTGCTGTTTGCGCTGCTGGTGGCCGGGTTGCTGGTCACCGTGGCCTGCACCCTGGGCGGCGTGCATCTGCAGGCACCGCAGATCATGCAGCTGCTGGCGGTGGCGGCACTGGCAGCGCTGCCGCTGGGCGCCATCGGCCTGCTGATCGGCAGCCATGCCAGTGCCAGCGCGGCACCGGCGATGGTCAACCTGGTGTACCTGCCGCTGGCCCTGCTGTCGGGGCTGTGGCTGCCGCTGTCGGCGCTGCCGAAGCTGTTTTCCACGATGGCACCGCTGTGGCCGACCTGGCACCTGGCCCAGCTGGCACTGCCCGTGGTGGGGCAGCCGGCGGTGGGCAGCATCGCCGGGCATCTGCTGGTGCTGCTGGGCGTGACCGTGGCGGCGCTGCTGCTGGCGCGCCGTCGCCTGCGCCGGGTCGGCTGAACTGGCATGATCGGCAGCGAACGTTCCCGCCTGGATCCGCCCGTGCCTTCGAACCGGCTTGCGTCGCTGCTGCGCCCCGCGCCGGATTCGGCCGTGGCCGACCTGCTGCGGCGGGGCAAATCGCCGTGGAGCGGTGCGATCCACCTGCTCTGGTCGGTGTGGATCTTCCTCACCCCCGCGCTGGGCAACGGCTTCACCCTGCGCTGGCTGTTCCTCACCCTGGCCAGCTATCCGCTGTTCCTGCTGCTGTATGCGCGGGTGATGCTGGCGCCGCGCCACCACGGCCCGCGCTATGCGCTGGCGATGGTCGCGCTGTCGCTGGTGCTGCTGCCCTGGTATCCGTCCGGCCTGAGCTACTTCGTGTTCGGCTGCGTGATGATGCGCATGAGCGGGCGCAGTGGCTGGTGGATGTACCTGCTGCAGCTGACCGCGCTGAACATCGTGTTCTGCGCCGCCGCGCTGTACTTCGGCTACCCGTGGCAGGCGCTGGTGTGGATGCCGGCGGTGTCCTTCATCGTCGGCCTGGTGGTGAACGTGGAGGCGTTGAGCCAGCAGCGCGACGTGGCCCTGCAGCTGTCGCAGGAGGAGGTGCGGCGGCTGGCGACCACGGCCGAGCGCGAGCGCATCGGCCGCGACCTGCACGATCTGCTGGGCCACACGCTGTCGCTGATCACGCTGAAGCTGGAACTGGCGCGCAAGCTGTACGACCGCGATGACGCGCGTGCGCGGCAGGAGATCGGCGAGGCCGAGGCCATTGCCCGGGAAGCGCTGGCGCAGGTGCGCAGCGCGGTTACCGGCATCCGCGCCAGCGATCTGGCCGGCGAGCTGGCCTCGGCGCGGCTGCTGCTGGAATGCCAGCAGGTGCACCTGCACTACACGGTGCCGCCGCCGATGCCGATGGAGGTGGAGCGCGGCCTGGCGCTGGTGCTGCGCGAGGCGGCCACCAACATCGTGCGCCATGCGCAGGCGACCCAGGCACGGGTGGAGTTCATGCAGGAAGGACGGCAGCTGGTGATGCAGATACGCGATGACGGACGGGGCGGCCTGCAGGCCGAGGGCAACGGCATGTGCGGCATGCGCGAGCGCGTGGCCGCGCTGGGCGGCCAGTTGCAGGTGCAGTCGGGCAAGGGCGAGGGCACGCTGCTGACCCTGCGCGTGCCGCTGGTGGCGGCGACCACGTCGGTCCCGCCGGCGTCGCTGGCACAGGGCGGTGCGGCATGATCCGCATCCTGCTGGCCGAGGACCAGGCCATGGTGCGCGGCGCGCTGTCGGCGCTGCTGGGCCTGGAACCGGACATCGAGGTGCTGGGCAGCGCTGCCGATGGCGAGGCGGCCTGGCGCATGCTGCAGCAGCTGCAGCCGGACATCCTGGTGACCGACATCGAGATGCCCGGCCTGACCGGCCTGGAGCTGGCCCAGCGCATTGCCCGCCACGAACTGCCGATCAAGGTGGTCATCGTCACCACCTTCGCCCGCGCCGGTTTCCTGCGCCGCGCGCTGGAAGCGGGGGTGCTGGGCTACCTGTTGAAGGACGCCCCGGCGGAGAACCTGGCCGACGCGCTGCGCAAGGTACAGCAGGGTATCCGCGCGATCGACCCGCAGCTGGCGATGGACGCATGGTCGCAGGCCGACCCGCTGACCGACCGCGAGCGGCGCGTGCTGCGCCTGGCCGGCGAAGGCCGCACGGCCAGCGAGATTGCCGAGCAGCTGGGCTTGTCGCACGGCACGGTTCGCAATTACCTGTCCGAATGCATCGGCAAGCTGGGCGTGGCCAACCGTATCGAGGCGTACCGGCTGGCGCGGCAGAAGGGCTGGCTGTAGGCGCGCGATGCGCCGGTAGCGCCGGGCCATGCCCGGCGAGCGAAGCGGCCGCCCTTGACCTGCACCTGCACGTGCGACGAAACGATCCGCCGGGCGTGGCCCGGCGCTACCAGTTCGCGGCCCTGTTCAATCCTTTCCGCGCGCCATCGCCTGGAACACGCCATCGCGGCGCACCCACAGGTGGAACAGCGCCGCGCCCACGTGCATCAGCACCGTGGCGAACAACACATACGCCAGCAGGCTGTGCGCGTTGCGCAGGGCCGCATACAGCGCCGGGGTGTGCGGCACGATCGGCGGCAGGTGCACGCCGCCCCACAGGGTGATCGGGTAGCCGCCGGCCGACAGCATCGCCCAGCCGATCAGCGGCATCGCCAGCATCAGCCCGTACAGCATCCAGTGCGAAGCCTTGGCCGCCAGCGCCTGCCACACCGGCAGGTCCGCCGGCAGCGGCGGCGGGCGGTGGCGCAGGCGGTTGTACAGGCGCAGCAGCACCAGCACGAGGATGGCGATGCCCAGTGGGCGGTGCAGGTCGATCAGCATCGGCCGCAGGTGCAGCGATGCAACCATGGTGACGCCGACGAACAGCATGGCCAGGATCATCACCGCCATGGTCCAGTGCAGGATGCGCGCGAGCAGGTTGAAGTGGCCGTTGCCGGTACTCATCGTGCGGCCTCCTTCTTCGGTTGTTCGACGTTGCCGGCGGCGCGTTCGCGTTCGCGGCGGTTGAAGGACTGCGAGTACACGGCCGAGCGCGCGGCCAGGATCGGGTCGTCACTGCCGCGCACGCCGCTGGGCAGGATCAACGGGTCGAAGTTGATCTGGCCGCAGGCGCCTTCCTCCTGCGATTGCATGCGGTCCAGGCTGAGCACGCCGGCCACCACCTGGTCGCGCGTGTCCGGCCACGGCGTGGACGGATCGTCGATGGCATCGCCGGGCGCGGCGGTGCTGACCACCAGGTTCCACTGCACCGGGCCCTTGGCCAGGCGCTGCTGCAGTTCCTGGCTGAGGAAATCGACGCTGGCCTGCTTGCGCGTGTCCGCATCCATCTCCACCACCGGCGCCAGCGGCTGCCAGCGCCAGCGCACCGCGCGCTTCTGTCCCTGCGCGTTGGTGAACCAGAAACTGTTGACGCTGTTGTAGGTGGTGTCGGCCCAGCTGCTGGTCCACGGCGCAGTCTTCGCCCATTGCTGGAAGGCCTGCGCACTGGGGTATTTGGCCAGCACGGCCGCCATCTTCTGCGGGTCGGGCTTGCCGGTGGCCGGGTCGGGGATGGACGCGCGGGTCTGCTCGTAGAACGCCTCGGCATCGGGCACCGCGAAGAACGGGAAGCTGTTCATCGCCATCCGCCATTCCTGGCCGTCATCGCTGACCATCTGCACGGCCATGCTGCGCACGCGGGCAGTGTTGTCGGCGCCGTACGGGTCGCCGCCACCGATCGACAGGCGGCCCATCACCGGCACGCGGGCCTGGGAGAACACCCGCGCGCTGGACAGGGTGGGCGCCTGCGCGCTGGGTTCGAACCAGCCGCTTACGCAGATGCCCTTGCTGTGCGCGCGGCGGAAGCCGGGGTGGGCCGGGCCGGTGGCTTCGATGGTGTCGGTGAAGCGCTGCGCGGTGAGGCGGTTGCCGATCCAGCCGGCCAGCCAGGCGAACGCCAGCGCGACGCCGCCCAGGATCAAGGCGATCAGGGCGATCCAGGGCAACGGGGAATGGGCGCGCGGTGCGCCGGGCGTCTGGCCGGCGCGGGTGTAGCGGAAGAGCGACATGGTCGGGTTCCTGCCTTCACGGATCGTGTGGGTGGTCGACCCGCACATCCTCGCAGAACCCGGCCGGGGCCGAAATTCAATTTTTCGTCAGATTTGCCAGCCCCCGGCCCCGGCAGCGGTAGAGTCGACCGTTGGTCGACTGCTCTCCGACCGGCCCTGGAAAATCCCGCGCTGCGCGCGATAGTCGACTGACAGTCGACTCTACCGTGGAGCGCGTGCCGCCGCCCCGCCGCCTCACCGGCCAGGCCGGTGGGGCAGGGGAGCGCGCAGGCTCAGGCGTACCGCGCCTTCAGCATCGCCCAGGCCGAACGCAGGGCCAGGGCCTCGCCACCGGCCGGACGGCCCGGGCGTTCGCCGTCGTTCCAGGCGTACACGTCCAGGTGCGCCCAGCGCTGGTCGTTCTCCAGGAAACGTTCCAGGTACAGCGCGGCGGTCACCGAGCCGGCCATGCGCGAGCCGGCATTGGCCAGGTCGGCCACACCGCTGCTCAGGTAACGCAGGTACGGGCGCCACAGCGGCATGCGCCACACCGGGTCGCGGGTTTCATCGCCAGCCTGCAGCCACTGCTGGGCCACCGTGTCGTCATTGCTGAACAGCGCCGGCAGGTCCGGGCCCAGGGCAATGCGCGCGGCACCGGTGAGGGTGGCGAAATCCAGCACCAGGTCGGGCTTCTGCTCGCCGGCGAAGGTCAGCGCGTCGCACAGGACCAGGCGGCCTTCGGCGTCGGTGTTGTCGATCTCGATGCTCAGGCCCTTGCGCGTGGCGATGATCTCGCCCGGACGGAAGGCATCGGGGCCGATTGCATTTTCCACCGCCGAAATCAGCAGGGTCAGGCGCACCGGCAGCTTCTGGGCCATCACCAGCCCGGCCAGGGCCAGTGCGTGGGCGGCGCCGCCCATGTCCTTCTTCATGTTGCGCATGCCATCGGCCGGCTTGATGTCCAGGCCGCCGGTGTCGAAGCAGACGCCCTTGCCGACCAGCGCCAGCGCCAGGTCGCTGTCCTTGCCCCAGCGCAGCACGATCAGGCGCGGCGCACGGTGCGAGGCACGGCCCACCGCATGGATGGCCGGGAAGTTCTGCTTCAGCAGTTCATCGCCGGTGATCGCTTCGACCTGCGCGCCATGGGTGTCGGCCAGCGCACGCGCGGCGTCTTCCAGCTGCTGCGGGCCCATGTCTTCGGTCGGGGTGTTGACCCAGTCGCGCACGCGCAGGCTGGCGGCGATCAGGTCGGCCACTTCCGCCGACGGGCTGGCCAGTAGCTGCGCCGGTGCACGGTTGCGCTTGCGGTAACGGTCGAAGCGGTAGCTGCCCAGGCCCCAGCCCAGCTGCAGCAGCGCCTGTTCGGCGGCCGGCAGCTCGGTGGCCAGCTGCCACACGCTGCCTTCGGGCAGGGCGTGCGGGGCATGCGCATAGGCATAGGCATCGGCGCGGTCGCCCACCCCGATCACCGCACCGGCCAGGCCGTTCTCGCCGGGCAGCAGGGCCACACTGTGGGCGCTGGCGGTGAAGCCCTGTGCGTCCAGCCATGCCTGCTGGGCGGCGGGCTGCGCGGCCTTCCAGCTGGCGTACTGCTCGCGGTCCAGCACGTGCAGCGGCAGTGCGGCGGTGGCGGTGGCGGTGAAGCCGGTGATCTCGCTCATGCGTCAGTTACTCCGGTGTTCGTCGGCGGCATCAAGGTTGGCGTCCAACCAGTCGGCCAGGCCGGTAAGGGTGTCGAACTGCAGGTCCGGCTGCAGCTGCGGGTGGGTCCAGGTGGCGGCGTCGCGGTTGATCCAGCAACCGCGCAGGCCAGCGGTGATCGCCCCGGCCACGTCCATCTCGACATGGTCGCCCACGTGCAGCACCTGCGCCGGGGCCACGCCCAGGCGCTCGCAGGCGGCATGGAAGATGCTGGCCTCCGGCTTGGCCGCGCCGTGTTCGCGCGCGCCCAGCTGGAAGGCGAAAAGATGCGACAGGCCGATCCGCTCCAGGTCGGCGTTGCCGTTGCTCAGCGCTGCCACCGGCACCCGCGCGGCGATGCGCGCCAGCGCCTCCAGCGCGTCGGGGTAGTACTCGACCTGGTTGCGCGCGGCATAGAACACTTCGTAGGCCGGCTCCAGCAGGTCCAGGCTGGCGCCGCTGTTCTGCAGCGCCTCCTGGATCGTCAGCCGGCGCAGTGCGCTCAGGTCGAAGTGCAGGTGCGGGTTGTCGCGGAAGGAGCGCTCGCGCAGTTCGCGCATCGCCGCCACCGGGTACATGGCAGCGGTGGCGGGGCTGTGCTCGCACATCCATTCGTGCAGGACCACGTCGATGCGGGCGCCGATCGGCGCGAACGGCCACAGCGTGTCGTCGAGGTCGAGGGTGATGGCTTGGACTGGAAATTTCACCCGGCCATTCTACGCCTGCCCGCCGGGGCTTTCATTCCAGCAGCCGCGCCCAGCCCTGCATGCCTTCCAGGCGCGCCAGCACCAGCTTGATGCAGACCAGCAGCGGCACCGACAGCAGCAGGCCGACCATGCCCCACGCCCAGCCGAACACCATCAGGGCCAGGATCAGCACCAGCGGTGACAGCTTCATCTGCCGGCCCAGCACGATCGGGGTCACCAGCTGCCCTTCCAGCGTATGCAGGCCCAGGTAGGCGGCGGCCGGCAGCAGGGCCTGCAGCGGGTCGCGGAACTCGACGAAGCCCATCAGCAGCATCATCGCCACGCCGATCAGTGGGCCCACGTATGGCGCGAAGTTCAGCAGCGCGGCTACCGTGCCCCACAGCAGCGCCTCCTGCAGGCCGATGCCCAGCAGCATCAGCACGCCGGCAAATACCAGGCCCACCAGCGTGTTGATGACGCTGATGGTGAGCACGTAGCGCGAGACCTCGCGTTCGATCGAGCGCAGGATGTCCGTGGTGAACCGTTGTTGCTGGCGGTTGGGGAACAGCGCGATGGCCGCGCGTTGCAGGCTTTCGCCATAGATCATGAAGAACAGGGTGAGCAGCACCACCGCCAGCACTGATGCGGCCAGCTTGGGGGCCCGGGTCAGCATGCGGTAGGGGTCGTCCAGCTGGGTGCGGATGACCTGGATCCTGCGGTTGCTCTCGCCACCGGCCACGCGCGCGAAGTTCTCCGCCGCCAGGTTGGCCTGCTGCACCGGCTTGGTCAGGTCCTGCACCTGGCGGGCGACCTTGCGCAGCTGCTGCGGTGCTTCCTGGGCCCAGTCCATCGCCGGGCCGATCAGCTGCACGCCCAGCGAGGCGGTCACGCCCAGGCCGGTGCCGAGGATCAGCAGCGCACCGATCGCGCGGGGGATCCACAGCCGGCGCAGGAAACGCAGGATCGGGTTGCCCACCAGCGCAAAGAACATGGCCAGCAGCACCGGCAGGATGATGTCCTGCGCGGCCCACAGGGTGAAGGCCACGGCGAGGGTGGCCAGCACCACCAGCGACATCGGCCCGCGTGGGCGCGATGGCGGCGGCAGGGGCGCCGCGTTGTCCGGTCGGGGTGCCGCAGGGGACAGCAGGGACTCGCTCATCGACGCACCAACCGGGAAGGGAGGCCCATTATCAGCCCGCCGCGATCAACGCGGCGGGTGTGTCGAGTCAACGCTCGGAGACGTCGGTGGCCGCTTCGGCCGGCTGTGGTTCGCGCAGTTCCGGTTCGGGCGTGGCAGCCGCGCGCGGGGCAGGGCGGGCTGCGGCCTGCGGGGCCATCTGCTCGGCCGCCTCATCGGCCTGGTCGGCGGCTTCATCAGCCGTATCGGCCGCGTGCGCGGCCATCGCGGCGGCAAACGCCGCTTGGCCACTGGCAAACAGGTTCGATACCGAGCCGATCATCTGCAGCCAGCGTGCACCGTTCACCTTGCCCGGTACTTCCAGCTTGCCGGCCAGGAAACCGCCGGCCAGGCCGACGGTGATGATGCGCAGCGGCGACCAGCCCTGCCGCCAGACCTGGCTGAGCACGGTCCAGTTGTCTTCGGTTTCGGCCATGCGCACGGCCATCACCTGTTCGCAGCGCTTCACCCGCCGCTGCAGCGCGCCGAACTTCATGGCTTGCCCTCCGGTATCTGCACCTCGGCATCGGGGTCATCTTCGCTGGGCTCGTCGAACAGGCCCAACTTCGACAACTGGCGCCGCGTGGCATGCATGCCGGTGTGGTGGAAGAAGTAGGACACCCGCCAGATCGCATAGCCGGTCACGGCCAGGCTCAGCAGCGAGGTGATCAGCAGGGCCTGCAGCCAGCTCAAGCCCCAGCTCTGCAGCAGGGCGATGAGGGTGGCGGCCATCAACAGCCAGGCCGAGGCCCCGAAGACGATGCCCACCCCGGCCCAGGCCAGGGCGCGGCCGAATGCGCTGCGGGCCAGGGCGAAGTCGGCCGAAGCCAACCGCCGCAGCGAGCGCAGCGAATTCCTGGCCGAATCGGCGGCGGCCTTACCTGCCGCGCCGACCTGGCGGATGCTCTCGTCCAGCGGCGGGGTCGCCGCCGGATCGGGTGCTTGCGTGGTCTCTTCGCTCACGCCGCAGCTTACTTGTCGCTGCTGCTGGCCAGCTTGGCGATCAGCCAGCCAGCGGCGAAGGCCACGCCGAACGATGCCAGCGGACGCTCGCGGATCAGCTCGGCGGCGCTGTCGACCAGGTCCTTGCCCTTGTCCATCAGTGCGTCGACCTGTTCCTTGGCAGCGGCACCGCCGAATTCGGCAGCGGCCAGGCCGGACAGCGCGCTGTCGGACAGTTCGGCCTTGACGTTGGCCTTGCCGATGCGCAGTTCGTCACCGGCGGCGCCGGTTGCACCCTTGATCGCACCGCCGGCAGCGGTGGCGGCCTGCTTCAGGTGGGAACCGGCTTCACCCAGGTGTTCCTTCAGGTTCTCGGTATTGGTGGGGCTCATCGAATCACTCCTGTTGCGATGGGGGGACGAACGAAGGGTTCGGCCGATAGGGCGTACAGCAATAGCATCGGCCGGGTATAGGGGGTGTTACGGCGGGGCGATCAGCGCATCACCAGCTGGCCCTGCTGCTGGCCATTGTTGCGCAGGATGCGCAGCACCAGGTTGGCCGGGCGCTGCTGGAAGTTGGCACGCCAGCTGGCCAGGTCGGCAAATTCGCCCACCGTGGCCTCGGCGATGATGTCGCCCTGCTGCAGGCCGTTGCTGGCCGCGCGGCTGCCGCGCTTGACCTCGCTGACCAGCACGCCGCCCACGCCGGACTGGCGCAGCGACTCGGGCAGGTCGGTGAAAGTGGCGCCGGTCAGGCGCGGGTCCAGGCTTTCGCCGGTGACCGAGCGTGCCTGTTCCTTCAGCGTGGCCTTGACCTGCACCGCCTTGCCTTCGCGGCGCACGTCCAGCGCCAGCACGCTGCCGACGGCGGCCAGGCCTTCGACGTTGTGCAGCGCTTCGGCGCTGTCCACGCGCTGGCCATTGGCCGACACCACCACGTCGCCCGGCTTCAGCCCGGCTGCAGCGGCGGCCGAACCGGCCAGTACGCGGGTGATCAGCGCGCCACGCGTTTCACCCAGGCCCAGGCCCTGGGCGATCTGCGCGCTCAGGTTCTGTGCTTCCACGCCCAAGGTGCCGCGCACCACCACGCCGTGCTTGACCAGCTGGTCGACCACGCTGCGCGCCAGGTTGGACGGGATGGCCAGGCCCAGGCCGATGTTGCCGGCCATGCTGCCCTGCGGGTTGAAGCTGGCCGTGTTGATGCCGACCAGCTGGCCCTGCAGGTTGACCAGCGCGCCACCGGAATTGCCCGGGTTGATCGACGCATCGGTCTGGATGAAGTTCTGGTAGCCCAGGCCGCGGATGCCGGTGCGGCCCACCGCCGAGACGATGCCCGAGGTCACCGTCTGGCTGAAACCGAACGGGTTGCCGATGGCCACCACGAAGTCGCCCACCCGCAGCTGGTCGCTGTTGCCCAGCTTGATGTCGGTGAGGTTCTGCGCCGGGATGCGGATCAGGGCGATGTCGGTGTCGCGGTCCGAACCGAGGAATTCGGCCTTCACCGTGCGCCCGTCGGCCAGGGTCACCTGCACGTCGTCGGCGTTGTCGATGACGTGGTGGTTGGTCAGCACCAGGCCCTCGCTGGCATCGATGATGACGCCCGAACCGAGCGATTCGTTGATGCGTTCCTGCGGCACGTCCGGAAACAGGCGGCGGAAGAACGGGTCGTTGAAGAACGGATTGCGCACCCGCACCACCTGCTTGGTGTTGACGCTGACCACCGCCGGCATCGCCTTTTCCAGCATCGGCGCCAGCGACGGTACCGCCTGCCCGGCAACTGCGGCCGGCAACGCGGCACTGGTCGGCAGCGCGGCGGGAAGCGGCGCGGCATCGGCGCGGTTGTCCAGGTGGGCGTTGATGCCGGTGGCGACGAAGCCGCCGAAGGCAGCCGCGATTGCGAGCGTGAGCAGGGTGGGAAGCGGTCGCATGGGAGTCGGTTCGCTGGCGGTGGAGTGGGGCCGTAGGGCTATACGGTAGAACAAGCTGAATGAGTGTGTCGCGATCCGGATAAATGGCCCATGAAAAAAGCCTGGCTCGCGACGCGCGCGGCGACCGTGCAGGCGTGCCTCTGCAGCATGCCTGCACGCGCCGAACCTTGCGCAGTTCGGCGCATCCTGGCGTTGCCATGGCGCTTGCCGCGCATCTCTTGCACGGGCCATGCAGCGCCATGGGCGGGATGCCCATGCACACGCGGGCATCATCGCGTAGCACTTAAATAAAGGGGTTTTCTGAATGAAGGTCGGCCTGGCACTGGCTGTCGCTTACACCAGGGCCGTCGCATCCGATGCGATTGGATATGTGCGCCCCGTTCCACGATGGACAATGTCGGTATAGCATCGCCCCGTTTTGACAATCCAGGCCCCCAGGAGGGCAACATGAGCAACGGTAATGGTGTGTCGGTCGTGACCGACGCCGTCGAGAACGTTAAAGAAACCGCCGCCAACGTTGGCGAGACCATCGCCCACGCCGCCGAAGACGCCGTGAAGTCGGTCAAGAAGACCGTCAAGCGCGCCACCAAGGCTGCCGGTACCCGCGTTGCCAAGGCCAGGAAGGCTGTGGTCAAGGTCGAGAAGACCGTTGCCAAGAAGGCCGAGAAGGCTGCCAAGTCGGTCGGCAAGACCGTCGCCAAGGCGAAGCAGAAGCTGGAAACGGCCAAGAAGAACGCCAAGGCCGAAGCCGCTGCCCTGAAGAAGGAAGTGGCCAAGAAGAAGGCGGCTGCCGGCAAGACCGTGACCAAGAAGGCCGCTGCGGCCAAGAAGACCACCAAGGCCGCCACCAAGGCTGCCGGCAAGAAGGTCGCCACCGTGAAGAAGGCCGCCACCAAGAAGGCTGCCGTCGCCAAGAAGACCGTTGCCAAGAAGACCGCGGCCGCTAAGAAGGTTGTCGGCAAGAAGGCTGTGGCTGCGAAGAAGGTTGTCGGCAAGAAGGTCGCCGCCAGCAAGAAGGTCGCCACCAAGAAGACCGCCGCTGCCAAGAAGGTCGTCGGCAAGAAGGTCGCCGCCACCAGGAAGGTCGCCACCAAGAAGACCGCTGCTGCCAAGAAGGTTGTCGGCAAGAAGGTCGCCGTCGCCAAGAAGGCCGTCGCCAAGAAGGCTGCGCCGCTGAAGAAGGTTGCCGCCAAGAAGGCTCCGGCCAAGAAGGTCGTCGCCAGGAAGGCCGCTGCCAAGAAGGCTCCGGCCAAGGCCGTGCGCAAGGTCGCCAAGCGCAAGTAATCGCGCGGTGACAGAAGGCCCTTCCGCCCCCCCGGGCGGGAGGGCCTTTCGCATTCCAGGGGCAGGCTTTGCGGCAAGATGCGGGTTCTTCCCGCTGGAGCCCCGGGCATGCGCGGTATCGATTTCAGTTCCTGGCAGGGCGTACTGTCCACCCTGGCCGGCCTGGTCCTGATCACCCTGCTGGGCGTGGGTATCCGCCTGCTGGTGATGCAGACCCTGCAGCAGCGCCGCGAGCGCGAGAACCGGCAGATCAACGAACGCCTGCGCACGCTGATGGCGGCCTACAAGACCCTGGGCGGTTCCTTCACCGGTGAACTGGGCGTGGATCCCACCCATCGCCGTGACCTGCGCCAGCGCGAGGAAGCCGAAGGCATCGCCGAGCCACGCTCGGACCGCGCCCGGCGCATCCGCGATGCGGTCGAAGCTGCCCTGTCCGACATCCTGCTGCTGGGCACCGACGAACAGGTGCGCCTGGCTGCGCGTGCCGCCGAGGAACTGGCACAGGGCCGGCCGGTGCACACCCACGAACTGGTGATATCGCTGCGCGACTTCGTGCGCGAGGCACTCGATCTGGCGCCCATCCCGGGCGATCTGCGCATTCCCCTGCAGGGGCCCACCCGGCCCGGTGGCAGTGGCGGTGGCAGCGGCAAGGGGCGCAACGACGGCGATGCCAAGGGCGGCCGCGGCGGTGGTGGTGGCGGCATGGGTGGCGGCATGGGTGGCATGGGCCTGGGTGCCGGCGCCGCGCTGGGCGCCGGCCATGCCGCCGGAAGTGATGACACGGACGCGCGCTGAGCACGCGCGCCCGGCCATCGGTGCTCAGGCGGTCAGTTCGTAGATCGGGATGAAGCCACCGTAGATCATCCGCGCACCGTCGAAGGGCATCGGGTTCTTCGCCGGATCCAGCCGCGGGTCTTCCATCATCTTCTGCATGCCGGCATCGCGGGTGGCCTTGTCCGGCCACTCGATCCAGGAGAACACCACCGTTTCCTCCGGCGTGGCCTTCACCGCACCGAAGAAGTCGGTGGTCTTGCCGTGTGGCACATCATCGCCCCAGCACTCGACCACGCGCAGCGCGCCGTACTCGATGAACACCACGTCGCCGCTGCGCGCGTGGGCGAGGAATTTTTCCTTGTTGGCGGTGGGCACCGCCAGGACGAAACCATCGATGTAACTCATCGCTTGCCTCCGAGGTGGGCCGTGCCACATGCACGGCCTTCAATGACCCGACGAACCGGCGTGGGGGAAATCGACAACGGTGCTGGCAACACGCGGCAATCACGCCAGAGCTGCGTTCGCGACCGCGCGCGTATGCCTGAAAGTGCCTGAATCAAGGCAAAAAATTCAGCAATGCGAAGGTCGCTGTTTTCAGGGAGCGTTGTGGCGAATAACGGAGAATTTACATTCCCGATGCGATGGCGCCCTGGCGCTGCTGCACAACATAAGAAAGTAAAGGTGTACCCCCATGAAGAATTCGCTGATTGCCCTGGCGCTGGCCGCTGCCCTGCCGTTCACTGCCTCGGCCGCCGAGAACCTGTCCTACAACTACGCTGAAGCCGACTACGCCAAGACCGACGTCGACGGCATCAAGGCCGACGGTTGGGGCGTGAAGGGTTCCTATGGCTTCCTGCCGAACTTCCATGCCTTCGGTGAATACAGCCGCCAGGAAATCGACCACACCAACCTGAAGGTTGACCAGTGGAAGATCGGTGCCGGCTACAACGTTGAAATCGCCCCGTCGAGCGACTTCGTTGCCCGCGTCGCCTACCAGAAGTTCGACCCGAAGCACGGCCTGGACTTCAACGGCTACAGCGCTGAAGCCGGTATCCGCACCGCCTTCGGCCCGCACGCCGAAGTCTACGGCCTGGTGGGTTACGAAGATTATTCGAAGAAGCACGGTGTCAATCCGGAAGGCCAGTGGTACGGCCGCCTGGGTGGCCAGGTCAAGCTGAACCAGAACTGGGGCCTGAACGGCGAGCTGAAGATGAACCGCCACGGCGACAAGGAATACACCGTCGGCCCGCGCTTCAGCTGGTAATCGCACCACGGCGCGCCTGCGCGCTGGATGTGCATCGACAGGCCCGGCATTGCCGGGCCTGTTGCGTTTGCACCGCTTGCAACGGCATGCGACCGTTTGTCGCGGATTCTGTTGCATTGCAAGAAATTGGATTCCGCTGCTGGCGGCGCGCACCTACGGTGGGGGTCCTGTGCAACAGGACCCGACGCAATGCCACCTGCGCTACCTCCCTTGCTTCCCGATCAGCCGCGTCGCCTGGCGCTGCTGGATCCGCATCCGGTGCTGCGGCTGGGGGTGGAAGTATTGTTGAGCCAGCACAGCGGCGTGCAGGTCTGCGCGAGCTATTCCGACCCGGCACTGCTTCTGGCACGGCTGCAGCGTGACCCGCAGTCCGTGGACCTGCTGGTGGTGGATGCGTTCGCGCTGGGCGATCGTGGCGATGGCCTGGCCCTGCTGCGCGAGCTGGCCCAGCACTGCCCCCACCTGCCCGTGCTGGTGCTGTCCGCCGACTGCAATGCCAGCACGGTGGCCAGCGCCATGAAGGCCGGTGCGCGTGGCTTCATCTCCAAGGCTACCTCGCCGGACGTGCTGCTGCGCGCGTTGGATACGCTCTCGCGGGGCGGCCGCTTCGTGCCGCCGGAGCTGCGCACGCAGCTCAACCGATCGCGCACGCGGCGTGCGCCTGCGCTGGCGCTCACGCCCCTCAGCCGGCGCGAACGCGAAGTGCTGCGGCTGGTGCTGCAGGGCTGCAGCACCGGCGAAGTGGCACGGCGCTTCCAGCGCTCGGCCAGCACCATCAGCACGCAGAAGAAGACGGCCTACCAGAAGCTGGGCATCCGCAGCGATGGCGAGCTGTTCCGCATCCGCCACCTGCTGGACTCCTGTTGAAGCGCGGGCTTACTCGCCCTGGTACTGCTTCTCTTCCACCAGCGCCGAGCCGGCGACGCGGTTGATCTCGTTCTTCACCGCGATGCGTTCGCCATTGGTGCCGTAGACGCCGCGGGCCAGCTGGATGAACGCATCATCGAACACCTGCGCTGCTTCCTTGTCGCGCAGCTGGTCCTGGATGTCCCACATGCGTTCGTTGATGGCCTTGAGCTGGGTGCGCAGCGCGCCCAGCGCCGGCTGCGCCTGCAGCTGCTGCTGCAGCAACGGCAGCAGGCCGTCCAGTTCGGTGCGCACGTTGGCCAGCTTGGCGGCATCGTCGATGCGCTCGGCCTTGATCTCGAGAATGGTGATCTTGTCGATCAGCTCGCCGATCGATACCGGGGTCAGGATGGCGTCCACGCGGTTGGTTCCTGGAAACAGGCGGCCATGATACCCCGCCTGTTGCCGGCGCCCGGTCGCTTTACGGTGAATTTGCGCGTTGGGCGTGGCTGCGCCATCGATCCGTTACGGCGCTGCCGCCGACACTGCCGTCCCGGCGGCGCGACCGCCTTCGACGAGGAACACCACGCAGTGGACAGCAAGGGGATGAGCGCGGCCGTGGCCGCACTGGTGGCCGGCCTGCTCGGGATCGGCAGCGCGCAGGCGCAGCAGGTGCAGGCCAGCGGCAACATGGCCGTGACCAGCGATTACGTGTGGCGCGGCAGCTCGCAGACCGGCGGCGACCCGGCGGTGCAGGCCGGGGCGAAGCTCGCTCTGCGTTCAGGCCTGTATGCCAGCGTGTGGGGATCGAACGTGTCGTTCACCCCGGACATCGGTGCGCGCAGTGAATTCGACGTGGTGGCCGGCTGGTCCGGCGCGGTGGCGCAGGACTGGAACCTCGATGCCAACCTCACCCGCTATCTCTACCCGGGCACCGGCCGTGCACTGGACTGGACCGAGCTGGGCGCCACGCTCAGCTGGAAGCAGCGGGCCTGGTTGCAGCTGGCCCATTCCAGCGATGCGCTGGCCGGTGGCCATCGCGGCACCTATGCACAGCTGGGCGGCCGCCTGCCGTTGAACGAACGCTTCCGCCTGGAAGCGGCCGTCGGCCACTACTGGCTGGCCGACGCACAGGGCCCGGACTACCTGCATGGCCAGCTCAGCGCCATCGCCACCCTGGCACCGGCGTGGGAACTGCGGGCCACCGTGCATGACACCGACAATGCCGCGCGCCGGCTGTTCCCCGGCAATGCCGGCGGGCGCTGGGAGCTGGCCCTGCAGGGCAGCTTCTAGCGGGCGATGGCCGCCTGGCGCGCACGCCACGCGCCGGGCAGCCACAGCAGCAGGGCCAGCACGGCCACCGCGGCACCGGCCACGCATACACCGGCCCAGCCGAAGTGCTGGTAGACCTGCGCCGACAGCAGCGAACCCAGCGAGCCACCGATGAAATAGCCGGTCATGTAGCCGGCGTTGAGGCGGTTGCGTGCTTCCGGCTGCAGCGCATAGATCAGGTTCTGGTTGCTGACGTGCAGCAGCTGCGCGGCCAGGTCCAGCACCACCACGCCCACCAGCAGCGCCAGCAGCGAGTGCGCCGACAGGCCCAGCGGCAGCCACGACAGCAGCAGCATCAGCAGCGCGATGGCGGTGGCGCGGCCGGTCTGGCCGCGGTCGGACATGCGCCCGGCCAGCCCCGCTGCCAGCGTGCCGGCGGCACCGACCAGGCCGAACAGGCCGATGGTGGCGTCGCTGTATTCGTAGGGCGGCTGTGCCAGCAGGAAGGCCAGCGGCGTCCAGAAGATGGCGAACATGGCGAAGCTGCAGGCACCGAGCAGGGTGCGCTGGCGCAGTACCGGTTCCTGCACGAACAGGGTGCCGATCGAACGCAGCAGGGCGAAGTAGCCCAGGCCGGCGCTGTGGTGGAAGCGCGGCAGCCCGCGCTGCAGGGCCAGTGCGGTCAGCACCAGCACGGCGGCGGCGATGGCATAGACCAGGCGCCAGTCGCCCAGGCTGGACAGCAGGCCGGCCACGGTACGCGCCAGCAGGATGCCCAGCAGCAGACCGCTCATCAGCGTGCCGACCACCCTGCCGCGATGCTCCGGCGCGGCCAGGGTGGCGGCGAACGGTACCAGCACCTGCGCCACCACCGAGAACAGGCCGGTGATGGCCGTACCCACCAGCAGCCAGGCCAGCGACGGCGCGCAGGCACTGATGACCAGCCCGGTGGCCGAGAGCAGGCTCATCACCACGATCAGCCGCCGCCGCTCGAACAGGTCGCCCAGCGGCACCAGTAGGATCAGGCCGGCGGCGTAACTCAGCTGGGCGGCCGTCACCACCATCCCGATCTGGCCGAACGGCACGCCGAAGGCATCGGCAATGGTGTGCAGCAGCGGCTGCGCGTAGTAGTTGCTGGCGACCGCCACGCCGGTGGCCACCGACATCAGCAGCACCTGCCAGCGGTGCAGGGGAGGGAGGGACGGGCTCACGGGGCATTCCAGAACGTGGGGAGCACAGTGTCCCCCTGCTGCATTGATGATGGAAATGAATCATCATCATCCTTGGCATCTGGAAACCAGATGATGATGCGGGGTGGCACGCCGTGAACCTCAAGCAGCTTGAATTCGCCGTGGCCCTGGCCGAGGAGGGCAACTTCACCCGTGCCGCCGCGCGCTGCCACGTGGTGCAGTCGGCGCTGAGCCACCAGATCGCGCATCTGGAAGCAGAACTGGGGACGCCGCTGTTCGAGCGCCTGCCGCGCCAGGTGCGGGTCACCCCGGCCGGCGAGGCCCTGCTGGTGCATGCGCGGCAGGTGCAGGCCAGCCTGCGCCACCTGCGCGCCGATGTCGCCGCCGTGACCGGCACGGTACGCGGCACGCTGGCGATCGGGCAGATTTCCTCGCTCACCGAAATCGACGTGGTGGCCATCCTCGCCACCTTCCGCGAGGCCTACCCGCAGGTGGAATTCCAGCTGCGCGTGGACAAGAGCGAAACCCTGATCGCGCAGGTGCAGGCGCGTGAACTGGACGTGGCCCTGGTCGGGCTGGCGCCCTCGGCCAGCCTGGAGGGCGTGTGCCACCAGATGCTGCAGGAGGAGGATCTGGTGGCGGTGGTGGCGCCGACGCACCGGCTGGCCGGGCAGGCGCGGCTGCCGCTGGCCCGGCTGCAGGACGAGGCGTTGGTGGATTTCGCGCGCGGGACCGGCGCGCGCCGGCAGACCGACGATGCGTTCGCCGCGGCCGGGCTGCCGCACCCGGTGCGTTTCGAGGTCAACCAGATGGAGTTGATCGAGCGCTTCGTCCGCCATGGGCTGGCGGTGGGCATCGTGCCGGTGCTGATCGCCCAGGGCTTTGAAGGGGTGGTGCAGGTACCGCTGCAGCCCACCCCGACGCGGCGCGTGCACCTGGCCTGGCAACGCCTGCCCACGCCGGCGGCGCGGGCCTTCGTCGATGCCGTGCTCAGCCGCGCACGCGCAGGCTCAGGCCCTTGAGGAAGTTGCGCAGCATCTGGTCCAGGCAACGCCGGTAGTTGGTATGGCCGGGCTGGCGGAACAGCGCGCCGAGCTCGGATTTGGACACCTTGAAGCCGACGCTGGCGAAGATCTCCATCAGGTCCACGTCGCGCAGCTGGAAGGCCACGCGCAGCTTCTTCAGCACCAGGTTGTTGTCGATGCGGGTTTCCACCGCGCGCAGCGGCTGGCTCTCGTCGCGGCCCCGCAGGTGCACGATCAGGCCATCCAGGAAGTGCGCCAGCGCGCCATCGTTCATGGCTTCGAAGCCGGCCTCGTCGTCGCGCCGCAGCCAGGCCTTCACCTGCTCGGTATCGACCACGAAGGCCGGGTCGGCCATCTGGCACAGGGTCACCACGTGGTGGTCGCCCAGGTCCAGCGCGTAGCGCACGCTGCGCAGTACATCGTTGTTGATCATGGCCCATTGTACCGGCCTGGCGCGTGTCACCGGACTGTCATCCCGTCGTAGCAAAGTGTGCGCACTTCCGCTGAGACTTCGCCGATGCGCCGGTTCCTCCTGTCCGCCCTGCTGGTCGCCAGCAGCTTCGCCGCCACCGCCCAGGACCGCTTCGTGCCGGTCGAACAGCGCCTCACCGCGGCCCAGCTGGCCGAAGTGGGGCTGAGCCCGGCCCAGCTGCAGGCGCTGAACCGGGTGATGCGCGAGGCGGAAACCGCAGCGCCGGCTCCCGCAGCCCTGGCCGCCCGACCGGCGGCGCCCCTGCCGGCAAACGTTCCGGCCCCGGCCGCCATGCACCTGGGCCTGGAAGAAGGCCCGGTCACGGCGCGGGTGGTGGGCGATGTCGCCGGCTGGGAACCCGGCACCGTCTTCACCCTCGACAATGGCCAGCAGTGGCAGGTGATGAAGGGCCAGATGAAGCTGCGAAAGACCCTGCAGGCACCGCAGATCGAAGTGATCCCGGGCATCGCCGGGCGCTGGTTCCTGCAGGTGGACGAAGACCTGCCCAAGGCGCGCGTGTTCCGCCTGCGCTGATCCCGGGCTGGGCACCCCGGCCTGATCCGGCAACGCAGGCATCGGTCGACGGTGCCAGAATGGGGGTCTGGTTCCCCACGGAGTTGTCTGCATGACCCGCACCGTCCTGATTACCGGCGCCACCTCCGGCTTCGGCGCCGCCGCCGTCCATCGCTTCGCCCAGGCTGGGTGGAAGGTGATCGCCACCGGCCGCCGTGGCGAACGCCTGCAGCCGCTGGTCGATCGCTATGGCAAGGACGTGGTGCACGCTGCCGTGTTCGATGTGCGTGACCCGGTGGCGATGGAAGCCGCCCTGCTGGCACTGCCGCCGGCCTTCGGCGAGATCGATCTGCTGGTGAACAACGCCGGCCTGGCCCAGGGCACGGCGCCGGCGCAGAACGCCAAGCTGTCGGACTGGACCACCATGATCGACACCAACATCACCGCCCTGGTGACCCTGACCCACCGCCTGCTGCCGCTGCTGGTCGAGCGCAAGGGCGCGATCATCAACATTTCCTCGGTGGCCGGCGTGTACCCGTACCCGGGCGGCAACGCCTACGGCGGCACCAAGGCCTTCGTCAGCCAGTTCTCGCTCGGGCTGCGCTCGGACCTGCACGGCACCGGCGTGCGCGTGACCACGATCGAGCCGGGCATGGCCGAGACCGAATTCACCGTGGTCCGCACCCATGGCGACCAGGCCGCCTCGGACAAGCTCTACACCGGCGCCAACCCGATGACCGCCGAGGACATCGCTGAGCAGATCTTCTGGGTGGCCACGCTGCCGCCGCACCTGAACATCAATCGCCTCGAACTGATGCCGGTCAGCCAGTCGTTTGCCGGCTTCCAGGTCGCCCGCGAAGGCTGACCGGCGTCGCATCGCTTCTTGTAGAGCCGAGATCCTATGTTCGTGGTCAAGCCTGCTGGAAGCAGGCTTGACCCACTTTCAACATGGCTGGGTCGA
>NZ_JBYSZR010000005.1:0-200213 GCF_058787375.1 Stenotrophomonas sp. FW305-3-2-15-E-LB1 | reverse complement strand
GGAGTACATCCGGTACTACAACGAAGACCGTATCCGGCTGAAATTAAAGGGCTTGAGCCCGGTAAAGTACCGGGAGCAGGTCGCGCTGGTCGCCTAGCCCCCCACCTGTCCAACTTTAGGGGGTCACTTCACCATGGGGGCTTGGCCGCGGCATCCATGCCGCGGACACCCCCGCGAACCCAACCCGACCGCCCTCTGACAGATGGCTGCGGCCTCCACCACCCACGGAAAAGAAAAAGAAAATCAAAAGCAGAGCAGCCTGGCCGGCCGCTCTTTGCTTCCTGTAGAGCCAAGCCATGCTTGGCTGCGAGCAAGCGCAGCGCGCGACCCGCTTCTGCTGTTCTTTTTCTTTTCCGTGGCTGGACGCGCACGGAAACTGTCAGAGGCCGGGTGGGTAGGTTGCGCAGGGGTGCGAGCGCCATGGATGGCGCTCACAAGCCTCCATGGATGGATTCACGGCGTCCCCTGCGCGGCCTGCCCGCCCGGCCCATCCGCAGATGCGCGGCCGCGGGACCGGGCGGCCAGCCACGAGGGGCTCAGCCGTTGGCCATGATCCTTACCAGCCTTCCAGCACGATCTTGCCCTTGGCACGATTGCTTTCCAGCAGCGCATGCGCGCGGCGCAGGTTGGCCGCGTTGATGCGGCCGAAGTGCTCGCCCAGCGTGGTCTGCAGCACCCCGGCATCAACCAGCTCGGCCACGCGGTTCAGCAGATCGTGCTGGCGCTGCATGTCGGCGGTCTTGAACAGCGGCCGGGTGAACATCAGCTCCCAGTGCAGCGACAGCGCCTTGCGCTTGAGTGCCATCACGTCCAGTTGGCCCGGGTCGTCGATCAGGCCCAGCTGACCCTGCGGCGCCAGCACTTCCACGATCTGCGCATAGTGCTGGTCGGTGTGGGTCAGGCTGGCCACGTGCTCGACCTGGGGAATGCCCAGCCGGGCCAGGCCTTCGGTCAGCGGCAGGGTGTGGTCGATCACGTGGTGCGCGCCCATCGCATACACCCAGTCCTGGGTGTCCGGGCGCGAGGCGGTGCCGACGACGGTGAGCTTGGTCAGCGTGCGTGCCAGCTGCACCAGGATCGAGCCGACGCCGCCGGCCGCGCCGATCACCAGCAGGGTCTGCCCTTCACCGCCGCCCTCGGCGATGCGCAGGCGGTCGAACAGCAGTTCCCAGGCGGTGATCGCGGTC
Organism: Stenotrophomonas sp. FW305-3-2-15-E-LB1; assembly: GCF_058787375.1. Lineage (NCBI taxonomy): Bacteria > Pseudomonadati > Pseudomonadota > Gammaproteobacteria > Lysobacterales > Lysobacteraceae > Stenotrophomonas > Stenotrophomonas sp. FW305-3-2-15-E-LB1. The sequence goes on along the minus strand of NZ_JBYSZR010000005.1, from coordinate 199,026 downwards.
AGCGGCAGGGCCGCGGCGGCGGCATCGTCGAGGCTGGCCGGCTTGCGGCCGACGCTGCGCTCGTCCACCAGCTGGTACTCGGCATTGCTGCCCGGGCGATCGATCACGCCGGCGTAGTAGACCGCGTCGCCGGGCTGGAACAGGGTCACCTCGCTGCCCACCGCATCGACCACGCCCACCGCATCCCAGCCCAGCACGCGCGGGCCTTCGGTGGCGGCGTTGCGGCGCACCTTGGTATCCACCGGGTTCACCGCCACGGCGCGCACCGCCACCCGCAGGTCGCGCGGGCCCGGCTGCGGCAGGTCCAGGTCGATGTCGATCAGGGCCTGCGGGTCATCGATCGGCAGGCCGGCGTGGGTGTAGGCAATGGCGCGCATGGCAGCGGTCCAGTGGGGAAAAGGAATCCACAGCGTGCGCCGCGCGCGGCTCCCCGGAAAGGCGCAGAATCGGTCAGCACTTTCACTCCGGCAATGAAAATGATCCGTTTCGACGATCTGCAGCTGTTCGTCCGCACCGCCGCGCTGGGCAGCTTCTCGCAGGCCGCGCGCGAGGCCGACCTGCTGCCCGGCCAGGTGGCCGCCGCGGTGGCGCGGCTGGAACGCGAGCTGGACCTGCGCCTGTTCGTGCGCACCACCCGCAGCCTGCGCCTGACCGGCGAAGGCGCGCTGTACCTGCCCTATGCGCAGGAGGTGCTGGCCACGCTGCGCGAGGGCCAGGCCCGCGTGCAGGGCGAGGACGCCGACCTGCACGGCACCCTGCAGCTGTCGGCGCCTTCGGATTTCGGCCGCAACCTGCTGCTGCCGTGGCTGGCCACCTTCCGTGCCGCACACCCGCGGCTGCGGCTGCACCTGCGCCTGTCCGACGAGGTGGCCGACGTGTTCCGCGACCCGGTGGACGTGGCGATCCGCCTGGGCCACTTCGACGATGCCAGCTACGTGGCGCTGCCGCTGCTGGAGGGCAACCGCCGCGTGCTGGCGGCATCGCCCGCCTACCTGCAGCGGCGTGGCGTGCCGGCACGGCTGGAAGACCTGCGCGAGCACGACTGCCTGGCCTACCAGCTCGGTGGGCGCACTTACGACCGCTGGGCGTTCGAGGTCGAGGGGCGGCGCGTGGTGATACCGGTGCGCGGGCCGCTGGTCTGCGACGATGCCGACGTGGTGCGGCGCTGGGCGGTGGCTGGCGAAGGCATCACCTACAAATCCTGGCTGGACCTGCGCGAGGACGTGCGCGCCGGGCGCCTGCAGGTGCTGCTGGACGGCATCGGCAGCCACATCCCGCTGCAGCTGGTATGCCCGCACCGCAAACAGTTCTCGCCGGCGGTGCGGCAACTGCACGCGCAGCTGCGCGACCACCTGCAACCGTTGCTGTCCGGCCTGCCCGGCGATGGCGACGGCCCCCTGTCCCCGGCCACGCCACTGGCCGACAATGGCGCCCCCCCGCAACAACAATGAGCCATGCCATGCCGTGGATGGGCATCCAGGACCTGTGGACGTTCCTGCTCGCCGTGCTGGTGTTCCTCGCCCTGCCCGGGCCCGGCACCTTCACCCTGCTCACCGCCACCGGCCGCGGCGGCGTGCGCGGCGGCTACACCGCGCTGGCCGGCCTGCTGGTCGGAGACCAGATCCTGATGTGGCTGGCCCTGGCCGGCGTGGCCGCGCTGCTGAAGGCCAACCCGCTGGTCTTCCACGCGGTGCAGTACCTGGGCGCGGCCTACCTGGTGTGGGTGGGCATCAGCCTGCTGCGCACGCCGAAGCGCGAGGGCGGCGATGCCGGCCCGATCCGCATGCAGCCCGGCCGCTATTTCCAGCAGGCGATCCTGGTCAGCCTGCTCAACCCGAAGGCGATCCTGTTCTACATGGCCTTCCTGCCGCTGTTCATCGACCCGGCCGCGCACCACGGCATCGCCACGTTCGCAGCGCTGGCCGGCATCATCTTCGTGGTCAGCGTGGCCTACTGCTCGCTGCTGATCGGTGCGGGCAACCTGGCCCGTCGCCACCTGATCCAGCACCCGCGCGTCAGCACCGTCCTGCGCCGCGTGGCCGGCCTGTTCCTGGTCGGTTTCGGCATCCGCCTGGGGTTGAACGGATGATCCGGCGGCTGGCCGTCCTGCTGTTTGTCGTGCTGCTGGCCGACACCGCAGCGGCGGCCGCGGCGCAGGACCATCGTTGCCTCACCGGCGGCCGCAACGACAGCATCCACCTGCTGTGGCGCTGGCTGGACGATGGCAGTGCCGACGTGCAGTACGCCGGGCAGCGCGGTCGCCTGCCGGTGCAGCGGGTCTCGCAGGAAACGACGGTGCTGGATGAAGACCGGCCCTCCCAGTTCGACAGCGTGTGGGAAGAACGCATCGAGGGCCGCCGCAACGGTCGCTATCACCTGAGCACGCAGGGCGCGCGCGTCTACGGTTTCAGCTACGAACGCGCACGCGACGGGCGGCGCACGGCCTTCAGCGAAGACGTCGAGGCATGGCAGGAAGATGGCTGCCATTGGCCGGGCGTCGAACCGCTGACCGTAGCGTCGAGCTTGCTCGACTGAGGCGTGCCAACCAAGGTTGGCCTCTACCTATCGTGCATTCCCTCGCGCAGGTGGTCGATGAACACCCGCAGCTTGGGTGCCATCTGCTCACGCGCCGGGTAGTACAGGTGGAAGCCGGGGAACGGTGGCTGCCAGTCCTGCAGCACGCTCTGCAGCCGCCCGGCGGCGATGTCGTCGGCCACCAGCGAGGCGAAGCCCTGGGCCATGCCCAGGCCGGCGAGCACGGCGCGATGGGCGACGCCGGCATCGTTGAACACCAGTCGCCCGCTCACTTCCACCTCCAGGTCGTGGCCCTCGCGGCTGAACTCCCAGGGCATCAGCCGGCCGTTGGCCAGGCGGTGCACGATGCAGGCGTGGCCCTGCAGGTCATGCGGGGTCTGCGGCACGCCCTGGCGCTCGAAGTAGGCCGGCGTGGCCACCACCACCTGCCGCTCGGGCGGCCCGATCGGCACCGCGATCATGCCCTGCGCGAGTGATTCGCCCAGGCGGATGCCGGCGTCGAAGCCCTCGGCCACCAGATCGGCCAGCGCCGGGTCGACGCACAGCTCCACCTGCACCTGCGGGTAACGCGCGAGGAAATCGGGCAGCCGCGGCAGCACCATGCGGTCGGCGACGATGCGCGGCAGCGTCACCCGCAGCCGCCCGGCCGGCACCGAGCGCGCGCTGTCCAGTTCGGCGAAGGCCTGGTCGATCTGGTCCAGGCCACCTCGCACCCGCTGCAGGAAGCGCGCGCCGTGTTCGGTCAGGCCCACCCGCCGCGTGGTCCGCTGCAGCAGGCGCACGCCCATCCGCGCTTCCAGCGCGCGCACGCTCTGCGACAGCGCCGAGGTCGACACGCCCAGCGCATCGGCGGCGCGGGTGAAGCTGGCATGTTCGGCCACGTGGACGAAGGCGACCACGGCAGTGAGAGGAGCGGAGGCATCCATTGTGAAGCCAGCCTTCAAGGTGAGTCAGGTTATACGCAGTTTATCCACACGATCGACAGGAGGAAGCTGGCTTCCCCGGCGGATGCACCGCCCCCGTGATGGAGACCAACGATGTCGCTCGACCACTACCGCCTGCTCGGCCGCTCCGGCCTGCGGGTCAGCCCGATGGCCTTGGGCACGATGACCTTCGGCGCCGACTGGGGCTGGGGCGCGGACGAAACCGAGGCCCGCCGCATCTTCGATGCCTACGTTGAACGTGGCGGCAACTTCGTCGATACGGCAAACAACTACACCAATGGCAGCGCAGAGACCCTGCTCGGCTGTTTCGCCCAGGGCCAGCGCGAGCGCCTGGTGATCGCCAGCAAGTACACCCTGGCCACCGTGCCGGGCGACCCCAACAACGCCGGCAACCACCGCAAGAGCATGCGGCGCTCGGTGGAGGACAGCCTGCGCCGGCTCGGCACCGACTATCTGGACGTGCTGTACCTGCATGCCTGGGACGACACCACCGGCGTGGATGAGGTGATGCGCGGCTTCGACGATCTGGTGCGCAGCGGCAAGGTGCTCTACGCCGGCATTTCCGACACACCGGCCTGGCAGATCGCGCGCATGCAGACCCTGGCCGACCTGCGCGGCTGGGCCCCGCTGGTGGCCCTGCAGATCGAGTACAGCCTGATCCAGCGCAGCGTGGAGCACGAACTGCTGCCGATGGCCGACGCGCTGGGCCTGGGTGTGGTGGCCTGGTCGCCGCTGGGCAGTGGCGTGCTGACCGGCAAGTACAGCGCCAGCGACCTGGCCCAGGACGAGGTGCTGGCTGCTGCGCCGGGTGGCTCGCGCCGCAACGTCGCCCTGATCAACGGCGCATTGACCGCGCGTTCGCTGCAGATCGCCGATGAAGTGAAACAGATCGCCCAGGAACTGTCGCATTCGCCGGCACAGGTCGCCCTGGCGTGGCTGCTGCAGCGCCCGGGCGCCGGTGCCCTGCCCATCGTCGGTGCCCGCACCCTGGCCCAGTTCGAGCACAACCTGGCCGCCCTGGACCTGCAGCTGCCGGCCGAGGCGCTGGCACGGCTGGACGCGCTCAGTGCCGTCGCCCCGTCCTTCCCGCACGACTTCCTGCAGATGCCGCTGCCGCGCATGTTGATGAGTGGCGGCACCCGCCTGCAGCCGCGCGCCTGACCCTTCCCCCTGGAGACACCCCAATGAGCACCCAGCCGATGAGCTCCCCATCCATGACGACCCACACCCTCGGCCCCGCCGGCCCCACCGTTTCCGCCCTCGGCCTGGGCTGCATGGGCATGAGCGCCTTCTACGGTGGCCGCAGCAGCGAGGACGAGGCCATTGCCCTGATCCAGCAGGCGCTGGACCGTGGCGTCACCCTGCTCGACACCGCCGATGTGTATGGCCCGCATACCAATGAACGCCTGCTCGGCCGCGCCATCGCCGGGCGCCGCAACGAGGTGTTCCTGGCCAGCAAGTTCGGCCTGAAGCTGGACCCGGGCAACCCGCAGGCGCGCGGTATCGACGGCCGCCCGGAGTACGTGCAGGCCGCCTGCGAGGACAGCCTGCGCCGGCTGGGCGTGGACCACATCGACCTGTACTACCAGCACCGCGTCGACCCGGCCGTGCCGATCGAGGACACCGTGGGTGCGATGGCGCGCCTGGTCGAACAGGGCAAGGTGCGCTGGCTGGGCCTGTCCGAAGCCTCGGCAGCCACCGTCCGCCGTGCCCACGCGGTGCATCCGGTCACGGCGGTGCAGAGCGAATACTCGCTGTGGTCGCGCGAACCGGAGCAGAACGGGGTGCTGGCCACCACCGCCGAACTGGGCATCGGCTTCGTGCCGTATTCGCCGCTGGGGCGTGGCTTCCTGACCGGCGCCATCCGCAGCCCGGATGACTTCGAGGCCGACGACTACCGCCGCAGTTCGCCGCGTTTCCAGGGCGACAACTTCGCCCGCAACCTGGCGCTGGTGGCACAGGTGCAGCCGCTGGCCGCCGAGCTGGACATGACCCCGGCGCAGCTGGCCCTGGCCTGGGTGCTGGCACAGGGTCCGCACCTGGTGCCGATCCCGGGCACGACGCGCGCGGCCAGGCTGCAGGAAAACCTCGGCGCGCTGCAGGTGCAGCTGGATGCAGGCGTGCTCGCGCGGCTGGATGCGGTGTTCCCGCTGCATGCCGCCGCCGGCGAGCGCTACCCGCAGGCGGTGCTGGCCACGGTGGACCGCTGAGGGCCCGGGTGGGGGCGCGCTATGCTGCAGCCCCCACCTGCAACCTCCACGGACGCACGATGACCACCATGGATGACGACACCCTGCTCGAACGCAGCTGGGAGTTCCGCGAAGAGACCCTGTACCGCCAGCACTTCGGCGACACCGGCCCGGGCATCTTTCCGCTGGACATGGACCTGCTGCATGGGGTGTTCCAGCAGGAGGAAATCGATCCGCGCTGGCTGCACGTAGGCGTGTTCGCCTGCCCGCCGCATGGCGAGCGCCGGCACTGGGTGTACGTCAGCTCGGGCCTGTCCAATGCGTGGGAAGGCCCGCACGAGGATGGGGATTCCGGTTTCGGCGTCGAGCTGCTGATGGAAACGCAGGACGAGGCGCCCTGGGCATTGACCACCGTGCGCTGGTTCACCGCTTATCACTTGCTGCTGTGCCATGGGCGCATGCCAGGCGACCCGCTGTCGGCATGGGACCGGCTGAAGCTGGGCATGCCGGTGGACCGCGCCGACAGCGCACTGCAGGCGATGGTGTTCATTCCCGCCCCGCACTTCCCGGGTCCGCAGCAGCTGCCCTCCGGGCGCTTTGATTTCCTGCAGCTGCTGCCGGTGACGCTGGACGAGCACGCCTTCGGCCGCGAGCACGGCTTTGAAGCTGTGCTGGCCCAGCTCAGCGCCGCCGGCGCCGCGCCGGTCGTGGACCCGGCACGCGGCAGCATCGTGGGCTGACGTCCTGCCCACCGGCGGGATCGGGGACGCGGGCTTTGTGCTGATTCCGGCAGCCTGGTCGGGGCGCAGCGCGCGCCCTAGCGGGTATGACCCTCGTCAGTGGTAATGCTGCGCTGCGTTCGGTCACACTCGGGAACTTGTCGTTCCAAGTCATCCCCTTCCGAGGCCTGCATGTCCCTGCTCCGGCGCAAGTCGCTAGATTCCGTCACTGTCCATGAAGCCGGTCGGCGCCTGGTGCCGACCCTCAGCTGGCCGCACCTGATCGCCCTGGGCATCGGCGCCATCGTCGGCACCGGCATCTACACGCTCATCGGCGTCGGCGCCAACCTGGCCGGCCCGGCGGTGCTGATCTCCTTTGCCATCGCCGGTGCGGTCTGCGCCTGCGCGGCACTGTCCTATGCCGAGCTGTCGACGATGATGCCGGCGGCCGGCAGCGCCTATACCTACAGCTACAGTGCGCTGGGCGAGGTGTTCGCCTGGGTGGTGGGCTGGAGCCTGATCCTCGAATACTCGCTGGTGGTCAGTACCGTGGCGGTCGGCTGGTCCGGCTACTTCGTCGGCTTCCTGGAATGGATCCACACCCAGTTCGGCATCGACATCACCCTGCCGGCCGCACTGGCCGCGGGGCCGCACGTGGCCGGTGGCTTCATCAACCTGCCAGCGATCATCATCACCTGGCTGGTGGCGCTGATGCTGATGGCCGGTACCAAGGAAAGCGCCACGCTCAACGCCATCCTGGTGGTGTTCAAGCTGATCGCCCTGGCGGTGTTCGTGGCCGTCGCCCTGCCCGCCTTCGACCCCGCCAACCTGCAGCCGTTCATGCCGTATGGCTTTGCCAAGTCGCTCGGCCCGGATGGCGTCGAGCGTGGCGTGATGGCCGCGGCGGCGATCATCTTCTTCGCCTTCTACGGCTTCGACGCGATCTCCACCGCCGCCGAGGAAACCAAGAACCCGGCCCGTGACCTGTCCATCGGCATCATCGGTTCGATGATCGGCTGCACCATCGTCTACGTGCTGGTGGCGCTGGCCGCCGTGGGCGCGATGAGCTATGCGGTGTTCGGCCACAGCGCCGAGCCGCTGGCGCTGATCATGCGCGAGCTCGGCAGCCCGAAGGCGGCGATGTTCATCGGCGTGGTCGCGATCATCGCCCTGCCCACCGTGCTGCTGGCCTTCCTGTACGGGCAGAGCCGCATCTTCTTCGTGATGAGCCGCGATGGCCTGCTGCCGCGTGGCCTGTCCAAGGTCAACGCACGCACCGGCACGCCGGTGGCGACCACGCTGTTCACCGCCGTGGTGGTGTCGGCACTGGCCGGCGTGGCCCGCCTGGACGAGATCGCCGCCCTGGCCAACGCCGGTACCCTGGCCGCGTTCACCGCGGTGGGTATCTGCCTGGTGGTGCTGCGCGTGCGCGAGCCGAACCGCGAGCGCAGCTTCCGCACGCCGCTGGCCTTCGTGGTCGGGCCGCTGGCCGCGCTGGGCTGCATCTACCTGTTCATCAGCCTGCCGCACACCACCCAGCTGTATTTCCTGATCTGGAACGTGGTCGGCCTGGTGCTGTACTTCCTGTACAGCCGCCGCAATGCGTTGATCGCGAAATAACCGGATCACCGGTAGTGCCGGCCGCTGGCCGGCACCCCGCAGGGCGCTTCACCCGCCCTGCTTTGCGGCATGGTCCTGCGCCTGCCGCATCACCCGCAGCAGGTTGCCGCCCCAGATGCCGGCGATCTGCTGCTCGGTGTAGCCCTTGCGCAGCAGCCACGCGGTGATCTTCGGCAACTGGCTGACGTCGGGCAGGTCGCTCAGGCCACCGCCACCATCCCAGTCCAGGCCGATGCCCACGTGTTCGGGGCCGACCACCGTGAGGATGTGTTCGAAGTGGGCGAAGAAGTCGTCCAGGCTGGCGTGGCGCACCGGGTGCTCGTGGTCCAGCGCCTGTTCGGCCTTCTGCAGGGCCACGCCCTGGGCGATGCCCATGCCTTCCCAGCCGCCCAGCTGCTTGCTCAGCGCTTCTTCGGCCTGCTTGCGTTCGGGCGTTTTGGCAGTGTCGATCAGGTAACCGCCATAGGCATTCACCTGGATCACGCCGCCGGCCTTGGCCAGCTGGCGCAGGCGTGCATCGTCGAGGTTGCGCGGGTGGTTGTAGACCGCCTTGGCCGAGCTGTGCGACAGCACGAACGGCACCGGCATCATCGCCAGCAGGTCATCGAACACCGCATCGGAGGCGTGCGACTGGTCGATGACGATGCCCAGCTTCACCGCCGCACGTACCAGATCCTTGCCCGCCGGGCTCAGCCCCTTCCACTCCGCGCCCTTGGGGTCGGTGGCCGAATCGGCGAACTCGTTGTTGGCGAAGTGCACGGTGCTGAGCAGGCGCAGGCCGGCGCGGTGGTAGAACGAGAGCAGGCTGGGGTCTTCCACCAGCGGGCTGGCGTTTTCCATGCTGATGTACACCACGCGCTTGCCAGCGGCCTTGATGCGCGCGGCATCATCGGCGGTCAGCGCCAGCGCGAAGCGATCGGGGTTGGCCGCCAGCATCTGCCGGATCTCCAGCAGGCGCTGCAGGCCGTGGTCGCGCTCGGCCAGGTGGGCCGCTGCAGTGCGATCCCCCTGGTCGGTGTAGATCGCCCAGAAGCCCCCATCCAGCGCGCCCTCGACCATGCGCGGGTAATCCACCTGCGAAAGCGCGTTGTGGTCGTGCCGTTGTTCGATGTCGAAGCCAGCGCGGCCGAAGTTGGCCGGCGTATCCAGATGGCTGTCCAGGGTCAGCAGGCGCTGCTGCAGGGTCTTGGCGCGGGCCAGCTCCTGCGCGCTGAACTCGATGGCATGGGCGGACAGCGGCGCACACAGCGCAAGGGCAAGCAACAGGGACAGGCGACGCAGCGATGGCATGGGCTCTCACCGGTTAGGAGAAGAGCCCGACCATAGCGCTGCGGCCCGCCGTTTTGTAGAGCCGAGCCCATGCTCGGCTGCCAGGCAGATCAGCCGAGCGTGGGCTCGGCTCTACAGCAACAGACGGCTCAGTCCACCACGCGGCAGAACACGGCCTTCAGGTAACGCGATTCCTGCACGTGGGCCATGAACGGATGGTCCGGACCGGCGCCGGCCACCTTCAGGATCTGGATCGTGCGGCCGGAGAAATAGGCCGCGCGGCGCAGCATGTCCAGGAACTGGTCCTCGGCCACCAGGCCGGTGCAGGAGAACGTAGCGAACAGGCCGCCCGGCTTGACCACGCCCAGCGCCAGCTTGTTCATGTCCAGGTACTTCTTCAGCGCGGTGATGACCTGGTCGCGGTCGCGGGTCATCTTCGCCGGGTCCAGGATCACCACGTCGTACTGCTCGCCGCGGTTGGCGGCATCGCGCAGCCACGGGAAGATGTCGGACTGGATGAACTTCGGGCGCACGTTGTTCAGGCGCGAATTGCCCTTGGCGATCTGGATGACGTCTTCATCGATGTCGATGCCGACCACTTCCGACGCACCGCGTGCGGCCGCATACACGGCGAAACCGCCGGTGTTGCAGCACAGGTCGAGCACGCTCTTGCCTTCCACCTGCTGGCTCAGCCACTCACGGTTCTCGCGCTGGTCGGCGAAGAAGCCGGTCTTGTGCGCACCGGCCGGGTCGGCGCGGAACTTGATGCCATGCTCGGTGATCACCGACGCTTCGGTGGTGGTGTTGCCGTGGAAGTCGAAGCTTTCCTGCTTCTGCACGTGTTCGTCGGCGAAGCTGTGGAAGCGGCAGCCCGGGAACTGTTCGCGCAGGGCGTCGTAGATCCACTCGCGGTGGCGGAACATGCCGGCGGCGAAGAATTCGACCACCACCAGGTCGTTGTAACGGTCCACCACCAGGCCGGACAGGCCGTCGCCTTCGCTGTGCACCACGCGCCAGGCGTCGGACACCGCATCGAGCTTCAGCACGCCGCGGCGCAGTTCGACCGCCTGGGCGATCTTGCGCGAGAACCAGCCGGCATCGACCGGCACGTTCGGGTCGGTTTCAAGGATGCGCACGGCGATGCGCGAGTGCCCGTTGTAGAAGCCACGGCCGATGAACTCGCCATCGATGCCGACCACGTCGACGATGGAACCGGGCTTGGGCCGGACGGTCGGCTTCTCGACCAGTTTCTGGAAGATCCACGGGTGGCTGGAGCGCCACGCGTTCTTGAGGCGGACAACGGGAAGGGGGGTATTCATCGGCCTATTGTAGCCGGGGGGCACCGGGGGCCGGAAATCCGTGGGGCGGGGGCGGCATTTGACGGCGGCCCGGCCAGGCCGCAGAATCGGCCCCAGAAGGGGAGTAGCTCCCAGACGTTGTCGCCGTCAATTCGAGCCCGCAGGCTCCGGTGCAACGGCAATCCCACCCGCGTGGGGTTGCGAGCGAGACCTTCGCCGTACTGGCGAAGCTCTGTCCCTGGATCCCCTCCCGATCCTCCGTTGCAGATCCTCGCCGTCCGGCTTGGCATTCATCTTTCCAACGGATATTCCCAATGCAGACGATCGGTAATGTGTGGATGTGGGGCGGCTTCGTGGCGGTGGTCATCATCGCCCTGCTCGTCGACCTGGTGTTGATGCGCCACGGCGGACCGCACAAGGTCACCTTCAAGGAGGCCCTGTGGTGGTCCATCGGCTGGGTCGCACTGGCCCTGCTGTTCAACGCAGGCCTCTGGTATTACCTCAGCGAGACCGCCGGCCAGGTGGTGGCCAACAAGGTCGGCCTGGAGTTCCTGACCGGCTATCTGGTCGAGAAGGCCCTGGCGGTGGACAACATCTTTGTCTTCCTGATGATCATGAGCTACTTCGCGGTGCCGGAGGAGCAGCGCCAGAAGGTGCTGATCATCGGCATCCTGGGTGCGATCGTGCTGCGTACGATCATGATCTTCGCCGGTAGCGTGCTGATCAGCCAGTTCCATTGGCTGCTCTACGTGTTCGGTGCCTTCCTGCTCTTCACCGGCTGGAAGATGTGGTTCGCCGCCGGCCAAGAGCCCGACCTGGAGACCAACCCGGCCCTGCGCTGGATGCGCAAGCACCTGCGCCTGCTGCCGGACTACGCCGGCAACGCGATGAGCGTGATGCGCGACGGCAAGCGCTGGTTCACCCCACTGTTCGCGGTGCTGATCCTGATCGCGGTGACCGACGTGATCTTCGCGGTGGACAGCATCCCGGCGATCTTCGCCATCACCACCGACCCGTTCATCGTGCTCACCTCCAACGTGTTCGCGGTGCTGGGCCTGCGTGCGATGTTCTTCCTGCTGGCCGGCATGGCCGACCGCTTCCACCTGCTGCCGTACGGCCTGGCGCTGGTGCTGGGCTTCATCGGCATCAAGATGATGATCATCGACCTGTTCAAGATCCCGACCCCGGTGTCGCTGGGCGTGGTCGCCGCGATCATCGCCGCCACCGTGGTGCTCAGCCTGAAGTACCCGCCGAAGGAAGACGCCGGCCAGGCCTGAGCCTGACCGGCCTGCGGCACGCGGCCGGCGGGATTGTCCCGTCGGCCGCTTCCACTCTCCCGTTGCGCTGGCCTTGGTTTCGCGCCGGCCACCGCCATTGCTGAGGTATGGACAACAACACGCCCCTGCCCGCCGGTGACGTGCCGGCCCCCCGCAACGACCGCATGCGCATCCTGCGGGCGTTCAATGTCAGCCTGGCCGCCGTGCTGGTGCTGGTGGCCGTGTTCGCCCTGCAGGGCAGCTTCGACTGGCGGCCGTGGGCGGTGGCACCGCTGGAGGCCAAGGGCCTGCTGGGGCTGATCGGCGGGCCGATGCTGCACGCCTCGGTCGAGCACATCGCCGCCAATGGCTTTGCGATCCTGATCCTCGGCACCCTGGCCGGCAGCGTGTACCCGAAAGCCACCGTGCGTGCCCTGCCCCTGCTGTGGCTGGGTTCGGGCATCGGCGCGTGGATGCTGGGCAACCCCGGCAGCGTGCACCTGGGCGCCAGCGGCGTGACCCACGGCCTGATGTTCCTGCTGGCCAGCCTGGGCCTGCTGCGCCGCGACCGCGCGGCAATCGCCACCGGCCTGATCGGCATGCTGTTCTACGGCGGCATGCTGATGACCATCCTGCCGCATGCCGACGGCGTGTCCTGGCAGTCGCACATGGGCGGCGCCTTCGCCGGCATCATCGCTGCGCTGCTGTTCCGCAATGCCGACCCGATGACACCGCGCCAGCACTATAGCTGGGAGGACGAGGAGGACGAGGTCGAGGCGCTGGCCGACGACGAGCTCGAGCCGCCCTCGCCGCGCCGCGTGCCGGTGCTGTGGCAGCCGCGAGAGGGGCACGATTACGTGGTGGTCCCCTTCCGCCGGCCGGACGAGCCGCGCGACCGCACCTCCTAGCGCGGCATCCTGCCTGTGAGCGACGAGCGCAGGAAATGCACGGCAAAGAACAGCATCACCGGCGCCGCGAACAGGATGAAGGTCACGATCAGGGCGAACATGAAGGGCTGTTCGGCCCAGGTGTAGACGACCCCGCCACTGCGCGGGGACCAGGAGACGTACCGCCCGCTTCCGAGGCTGCGCAGCGCCGACAGCAGCGCTGAGCCACCGAACATCAGCAGGAAGGCACCCAGCGAGGCGAACGTCACGCGGATCATCACGGGCAACCGCTCCCCCTGCGGCCGGCGATCCGGCCGACGCCCGGCAGGCACGCCATGCAAGCGTGCCTCGCGTTCGGCACGCTTTCTCTGCTTTCGCGTCATCGGCCGCGGCCTCGCCGTCGGCGGTGGGGGCGCGGCCACCGTGTCCAGGGACGGCGCAATGTCGACCACGTGGTCAGGCACGGGAAGCTCCAGGTAGGACGCCAGCGTCTGCATCCATTGCGTGGTGCGCCGGGTGCCCAGCGCCATCGGCACCGTGACGGGGGTCAACGCGTGCGCACTGCCGTCTTTCAGGATCAGCCACAAGGTGGTGCTGGCGTAATACCGGTGCCGGATGCGGCGCAGTTCCATGCGCAGCGGCGCAGCCAGCGGGAAGGTCCGTGACCGCTCGCGCAGGCCAAGCAGGTAGGTGGTACTGGACCGGCCGATGCCTCGACCACGCGAGAGAAGCAGGGTCTCGCGCATCTCGCCGTACACCAGCAGGGTCACCGACAGCACGACGACCAGCAGCCCGACCACGGCCAACGTGAGCAGGTCCAGCCCGCCCAGCCGGGCCAGGCGAGGACCGGCCGCAACAAGCAGCAGCCCCACCAGTACTGGCCCCGCCGTGCCAACGAACAGGCAGAGGCCTGCCTGCAGCACATTGCAGGAACGTATCTGCAGGTCACCCTGCGGCGTTTGACGATAGCGATGCAACAGCAGCATCCGGCCTCCCTTCCCTGGTCGGCTCCCTTGCAGCCTGCGCCCAGTATGCCCGCGATCGGCGCTGCATCCACACAGGTAGCGGCCGGGCCGTGCCCGGCGGCGTTGACGGGTCAGTTCGCGGCGTTGCCCGCGGCGCCCATGCCATCCACCGCCTGCCGGCCCAGCGCCGGGTCATCGGTGAAGAACGCATCGATGCCGGTGGCCAGGTAGGCGCGCATCTCGGCGATCGAGCCTTCCGGGTTGCGCGCGCTGTCGGCACCCTTGCGCAGGTTGCTGGCCTGGAAATGGTTCTCCGGGCGGAAGGTGTACGGGATCACCATCAGGCCGGCCGCATGTGCATCACGCACCAGCGCCGTCGGCGTGCCCAGCGCACCGTTGGCCTCAAGCGGAATGATCGATCGCAGCTCCGGGCCGATGCCATCGGCGTAGCTGGCGATGTCCTTCAGCCCGGCCGGGGTCATCATCTGCGCATAGGTAAGCGTGCCACCGGCCTTGGCGACATCGGCCGGGCGGGCATCGCCCTTCCACAGCAGCTGCAGCAGGCGGATGTTGCTGCCACGGCCGATCTTGCCGCGCAGGTAGCGCAGGTTGGCGGTCTCGAACGACTGGATCGTCACCGGTGCGACGGCGGTATAGGCATTGCCGCGCAGCGCGGCCAGCACCTTGTCTTCCATCGGCAGGCCGATGGACTGGAAGTAGGTCGGGTGCTTGATTTCCGGCACCAGGCCGATGCCGCGGTTGGCACGGCCGGCCTGCTGGACAAGGAACGCCAGGATTTCGTCCAGGGTGGCGATGCGAAACTGGCCGTCGAAGGCGGTGCTGCGCAGTTCCGGCAGGCGCTCGCGGGTGTAGAGGGTCTTCAGCTCGGCCAGGGTGAAGTCTTCGGTGAACCAGCCTTCGACCTTCTCGCCATCGATGACCTTGGTGGTCTTCCGCTTGGCGAACTCCTTGTGCTCGGCGACGTCGGTGGTGCCACCGATCTCGTTCTCGTGGCGGGCCACCAGCACGCCGTCCCTGGTCATCACCAGGTCCGGCTCGATGTAGTCGGCGCCATCGGAGATGGCCTGCGCGTAGGCCGCCAGCGTGTGCTCGGGCAGCAGCGCGCTGGCGCCACGGTGGCCGTAGACCGAGGCCTTGGCATTGGCCGGGATGGAAGTTTCAGCACTCATGGCCACCGATGGTGCCACGGCCAGCGACAACAGCAACGCACAACCCCACGACTTCACTGCGACTTCCCCAAGCGGTATGTGATGGGGGTCAGTATGCGGCGGGATTGTTACAACCGGCGGTGTCGGGCATGGGGTCGGATCCCCGCAGGGGCTCTGCCCCCCGCCCTTCGCAGCCGAGCGTGGGCTCGGCTCTACAGCTACTTGCCGATGCAGAAACTGGAAAAGATCCTGCCCAGCAGATCATCGGCGCTCATCTGCCCGGTGATCTCGCCCAGCGCATCATGCGCCAGCCGCAGTTCCTCGGCAGCCAGTTCCAGGTGCTCGTGCACCAGCTCGCCATCGGCGCGCTGCGCATGTTCCTGCGCGCGTTCGATCGCATCGACATGGCGGGTACGCGCGGAGAACTCGCCGTCCACCTGCTCGCCCGCGCCAGCCGAGGCAATCGAACGCAGGCGCGCGTGCAGGTCTTCCAGGCCGGCACCGGTGGCGGCCGAGACGAACACGCGGTCCGGGTCGTCCAGCGCCGGCAACGCCGCCAGCAGGTCCGACTTGTTGTGGATGTAGACCTTGTGCGGCACGGCGGCCACGGCCTCGCCCAGCGCGGCTTCACCGGCGGCGGGGTCGCGCGCATCCAGCACGATCAATGCGAGGTCGGTGCGCTCGATCTCGACGTGGGCGCGGCGCATGCCTTCGCGTTCGATGGCGTCGCCACCGTCGCGCAGGCCGGCGGTGTCGACCAGGGTCAGCTCCAGCCCGTCCAGGCGGATGGTTTCGCGCAACGTGTCGCGGGTGGTGCCGGCAATGTCCGTGACGATGGCGCGCTCGCTGCCGGCCAGAGCGTTCAGCAGCGAGCTCTTGCCGGCGTTCGGCGGGCCGATCAGCACCGCATGCAGGCCATCGCGCAGGCGACGGCCGCGTTCTGCATCCCGGCGCAGCAGGGCCAGATCAGCGCGCGCCTGTTCAAGCCCGCGCCGCACCTGCGCGCCGCCGAGGGTATCCAGCGGTTCGTCGGCGAAGTCGATGGCCGCTTCCACGTGGATGCGCAGCAGCACCAGCTGTTCAACCACCGCATCGATGCGGCGCGAGAACACGCCATCCAGCGAACGGCGTGCCGCGCGCGCGGCGCGGTTGTCGCCCGCGGCGATCAGGTCGGCGATGGCCTCGGCCTGGGCCAGGTCGAGCTTACCGTTGAGGAACGCGCGTTCGCTGAACTCACCCGGGCGGGCCTGGCGTGCACCGAGCGCGATGCAGCGCGCGACCAGCTGCTGCAGCAGCACGGGGCTGCCGTGGCCCTGCAGTTCCACCACCTCTTCGCCGGTGAAGCTGTTCGGCGCGGGGAACCACAGCACGATGCCATCGTCGATCACTTCACCATCAGCATCGCGCAGGCGTGCGTAGTGCGCGTGGCGCGGGCGCAGCGTGGGTGCGCCCAGCGCGCGGGCAATCACCGCAGCGCGCGGGCCGGACAGGCGCAGCAGGCCGACACCGCCGGCGCCGGGGGCACTGGCGATCGCCACGATGGTGTCGGTGCGGGTCACATCGTTCATGGCTCAGAGTTTCTCCAGCTGCGCGCGCGCTTGGGCGGCGCCGCTGCCCTGCGGTTGCAGGGCCAGGTAGGTGGTGTAGGCCTGCTTCGCCTTGGCCTTGTCGCCGGCGTTGAAGTAGGCATCGCCGAGGTTGAGGTGGGCCACCGCACGCGACGGGTCAATCTTCAGGGTGTTTTCCAGCCAGCGCGCGGCTTCGGCATAACGCTGCTGGCGGAAGTAGACGAAGCCGAGGTTGTTGGCCGCCTGGGCGAAATCAGGACGCAGTTTCAGCGCTTCGGCAAACTGCGCGGCGGCCTCGTCGTACTGCTTCTCGCGGTACAGCTGCAGGCCGCGGTCGTTGGCCTGCTGCGCGCGCTGCCGGTCCGAGGCCGGGCCGGCGCTGGGCACCACCAGCCTGGCCTTGCCACCCTGCAGGTCGGCCACGGTCACCGGTGCCTGGCTGCCCTTGGCATCCTGGGCGGCATCGACCTTGTTGTTCAGTGCGATGGCATCCGCCGTCAGCTGGCGCGTATCGGCGTTGAGGTATTCCTGGCTGTCCGGCACCTGGAACACGAACTCGCCGCCCTGCGAGCCGGGCAGGCTGCCGAAGGCCGGGGTCTGGTGCGAGACCGCCGAGACGGCCGGCGCCACGTAGGCGGCCAGCTCGGTACCGGTGATCAGGCCGTCGCCGTTGAGGTCACCCTTTCCGGCCAGCGCCTGCAGCAGCACCCAGGTGAACACCGAATGGCCGTTCGGGCCGGCATCGGCGACCTGCTGGTCGGCACCGCCGGCGGTCAGCATCTGCCGCGCGCTGCGGCGGGCGTTCTCGCGCAGGAACGACGACGACGATGGGCCGCCACGGGTCAGGCCCAGGCCGCTGTAGCAGGCATCCATCACGAACATCACGTGCTTGGCCTGCATGCTCTCGGCGATGTTCTGGATGTCGGTCATCGCGATGGCGTCGGTGGCGAATTCCTTCGGGTCCGAATCGACCGGGATGATGTAGCCCAGGTCGCGGCCGGAGGCGAGCTGGCGGGTGGCGCCATGGCCGGCGAAGAACACGAACACGCGGTCGTTCTTGCCGGTGCGGTCGTCGGCCAGGCGGTCGTGGAAGGCGGCCAGGATGTTGTTGCGGGTGGCCTGCTCGTTCTTCAGCACGATCACCTGCGAGGACGGGAAGCCGAACTGCCCGGTCAGGGTATCGGCCACCGCCTGCGCATCGTGGCTGGCGTATTCCAGCTTCGGCCACTTGGCGTAGCTGTCGATGCCGACCACGATCGCCCACGACTTCTCGTAGCCGGTAGTAACGGTGGCATCGCCGGCCGCGCCCTTGCGCGCGCGGGCGACGGTGAAGTCGCGGCCGTTCCAGCCGGCGAACTGGTAGCCGTCGGCAATCAGCCGATCCAGGATCTGCGGCAGCGCCTTCACCGCGCGGTCGTGGATGTCATGGAACAGGATGATGCCGCGCTGCTCCTTGTTCACCTGGCCGAGCACGCGCTGCACGATGGATTCCGGCACCGGGTCGGCCCAGTCCATCGAATCGATGTTCCACATGATCGACTTCAGGCCGGCTTCGTTGAGCAGCTGCAGGCCTTCGGCGTTGCGCGCGCCATACGGGAAGCGGAACAGCGGCGCACGCTTGCTGTCGACATCCTTCAGCAGGGTGTCGGTGTCGAGCACCTGCTGGCGCAGCGCATCGCCGGTGGTGCGCGAGAGCTGGGCATGGGTCAGGCTGTGGTTGCCCACCGCGTAGCCCTCTTCCATCAGGTTGCGGCTGATCTTCGCCATCGGCCCCAGGCTGACCTTGCCGTCGGCCTCGACTTTGCCCAGGTTGCGGCCGACTTCGAAGAAGACGCCCGGCACGTCGTAGCGCTTGAGGATGGCGACCACTTCATCGGTGTAGGCCTTGTGCGGGCCATCATCGAAGGTCAGCACCACGGTCTTGGGCGGCAGGTCGCGGCCGAAGATCTCGCGGTCGCTGTCCTTCATCGACATCGGGTACGGCTCGATCACCCCGTAGTCGCGCAGGATCGCCTCGCGGCTGTAATCCTTTTGCAGGTGGGCGATGTAGTCCTCCCACTTCTCGCGCTTCAGCTCGATGGCGCGGGTGCGTTCGAAACGGCTGAAGATGCGGGTCAGTTCCTGGTTGTAGTTGCGCTCGATCTCGTCCAGCGCGTCCAGGTCCTCGCCGATGCGCTGGTGCAGCTTCACGGCCGGCAGCGAGGAATCGGCGCCGACGCGTTCGTGCAGGTCACGCAGCACTTCGCGGAAGGCCAGGCGATCGGCATCGAACAGTTCGGGGGCTGATTCGATGTAGTCCAGCACCGTACCGAGGGTGGCGAAGCGCTGCGGGCTGGAACCGCGCAGCAGGCCATCGAACTGCGCGGCAATGGCCGTGCGCTGTTCCAGGCCATCATGGAACAGCTGCTGCCCGACGCGCGTAGACGTGCCGCGGTCGGCGGCCGACTGCTGTTCCTCGTCGGCCAGCAGCACGATGATGCGGCGGTAGCCGTCCAGCTGCTTCTGCAGTGCGCCCAGCAGCGGCGCAGCGGCCGGGTCGGCGGCGGCGGCCTGCGCGCTGGGCTGGGTGACGGCGGCGGCGGGCGCCTTGCCCTCCTTGTCGCCACAGCCGGCAACGACCAGGGTCAACATCAGCGAGGGCAGGAACAGGCGGAACGACGACGCACGCGGCATGGCGGACTCGGAGGATGGGGACACGGTGTGCGGGCGATTCTACCCCCGCATGCGAAAAGCCCGCCTTGCGGCGGGCTTCTGCGGGGGTCAGCGTCGGTAGAGTCGACCGTTGGTCGACTGTTCCAACGCCAGTCGACTGACAGTCGACTCTACCCGGGTTACTTCTTTTTGACCGGGGCCGGTGCGGTGGTTGCCGGCAGCGGCTCGCCGCCGTGGCGCTTGGTCATCCACCACTGCTGCAGCAGGCCCAGGCCGCCGTTGACCACCCAGTACAGGACCAGGCCGGACGGCATGAAGGCCATCATGAAGCCGAAGACGATCGGCATGAACTGCATCATCTTCTGCTGCATCGGGTCCATGCCCGGTGCCGGGGTCAGCTTCTGCGTGGCCCACATCACCGCCACGTTGATGACCGGCAGGATGAAGTACGGGTCGCGGGCGGTCAGGTCCTGGATCCAGCCCAGCCACGGCGCCTGGCGCAGTTCGACCGACTCGACCAGCACCCAGTACAGGGCGAAGAAGATCGGCATCTGGATGAGGATCGGCAGGCAGCCGCCCATCGGATTGATCTTTTCCTTCTTGTACAGCTCCATCATCGCGGTCTGGAACTTCTGGCGGTCATCGCCATAGCGTTCCTTCAGCTGCGCGATGCGCGGCTGGAAGCGACGCATCTTCGCACCGCTCTTGTACTGCACGGCCGACAGCGGGTAGAGCACCAGCTTCAGCAGCACCACCAGGCCGACAATCGCCCAGCCCCAGTTGCCGACCAGCTTGTGCACCTGGTTCAGCACCCAGAACAGGCCCTGGCCGATCACCGCCATCATCGAGAAGCGGCTGTAGTCGACCACGCGGTCCAGGCCAGGCACGTCTTCCTTGGCGATCTGGTTGACCAGCTTCGGGCCGACCCACAGGCGGGCTTCGGTGCTGGTGGACTGGCCCGGGGCCACGGTGAAGGCCGGGCCACGCGCTTCGATCAGGTCACGACCGGCCACCTGCGACAGCACGTAGTGCGCGGTCTGGTCCTTCTGCGGGATCCAGGCGGTGAAGAAGTGGTGCTGCAGCATCGCCAGCCAGCCGCCGGTGATGTTCTGGTTCAGCGCGCCATCGTCCAGGTAATCCTTGAACGCACGACGCTGGTACTTCTTGTCGTTGTCGTACCAGGTGGCACCGTTGAAGCTGAACGAGTCCGGGTTGGTCATGTTCCGCGACAGGATGGTCGGGGTACGGTCCAGGGTGCGGTAGACGTAGCCGTTCCACGGGGCGGTGCCGGTGTTGCTGACCTCGTCCTTGAAGCGCACGGCGTACTCGTTGCGCGACACGGTCAGGGTGCGCTTGATGGTCACGCCGTTGTCGGCGGTCCACACGAACGGGATCTGCAGTTCCTTCTGGCCATCGGCCAGGACGAAATCGCGGACGTCACCAACCAGCTTGAAGCCATCGGCGCCCGGCACCGGGGTGTTCTTGTCTTCGCTGGCCCAGCCGCTGATCGCGCTGTACGGATGCGCGGGGTCTTCGGTCAGCAGGCGGACCGGCGGGCTGCCTTCGTCCTTGGACTGCGGGAACTGCAGCAGCTCGGCGTCGAGCACGCGGCCGCCGTCCAGCACCAGGCGCAGCACGTCGGTGGTGACGGTCACGCGCTGGGCAGCCGGGGTGGCGCTGGCCTGGGCCTGCACCGCGGCCTGGCCGGGGGCACCGGGGACCTGCGCGCTGGGGATGCTGCCCGGGGCCGCCCCTGGAACGCTCTGTGCGGCGGCCTGGACCGACGTCGTGGTCGGTGCCGGGGTCGGTGCAGCCTTTTCACGGCTCCACTCCATCCACAGCAGCACGGCCACCATCAGCCAGGCAAAAATAAGGAATACGCGGGTCTGGTTCATCAGCGGGCAGGCTCGGCGGTGCCGGGACGCGATGCCGGCTCGGTCAAAGAGGGAGATGCAGTGCCATCTGGCGGCGGCATTGTGCCGTCCACGGCGGGCGCGGGCAATGCACGCAGGCGCCGCAGCAGGCGCAGGAACGCCTGGCGGATATCGTCATTGCTGGCAGAACGCGCAGCACTGCGAGCCACGACGACGAAGTCGCCTGGCTGGATGTCGGTTCGTGTCTGACGCAGGATATCGCGCAGGACGCGCTTGATCCGGTTACGCCCGACGGCGTGCGGATCAACCTTGCGGGAAACCGCCAGACCCAGCCTGGCCGGCCGGTCAGCCGGCAGCCAGTGCAGGGTCATCAGCGGATCGGACACACGGCGGGCGCCGTTGAAGACCGTTGAATATTCGGCACGCGTGCGAACCCGCGCAGAGCGAGGGAATCGCTTGCGCGGGTCTGCAGTATTCACTGTCGAAGGGATTGCGTCTGCCGCGATGTGCGGCATGGCAATCAGGCGCTCAGGACTTTGCGGCCCTTGGCGCGGCGACGCGACAGGATCTTGCGGCCGTCAGCGGTCTTCATACGGGCACGGAAGCCGTGGTCGCGCTTACGCTTGAGGTTGCTGGGCTGGTAGGTGCGCTTGGTGGCCATGTGGGCCTCTCGTATGAATGGGACGGGAAAGAACCGGAAATTCTAGAGAGGTCTCCCCCCCCGCGTCAACCCCTTGTGACTACGCGAATTCATCGGCCTGTGCAATAGCTGTGGATGTTTTTGTGAATAAGTAGGGGACAAGCATTCCGAAGCCGGGCGCTCGGTGGTAGTCTGAGCCATCCATTTCCCCCTTTCAGGCCTGTGTTTGGGCGCGTTGTCGCGCCTGTCCACAGGCCACCGGACGATTATTGCCGATGGATGCCTGGTCCCGAAGTCTCGAACGCCTCGAAGCGGAGTTCCCGCCGGAAGATGTTCACACCTGGTTGAAGCCGCTGCAGGCCGATCTGCGCGCGGACAGCCTGGTGCTGTATGCCCCGAACGCCTTCATCGTCGACCAGGTGCGCGAGCTGTACCTGGCCCGGATCCGCGAACTGCTGACGCACTTTGCGGGTTTCAGCGACGTTTTCCTTGAAATCGGCTCGCGCCCGCGGCCCTCGGAGGCGCAGAACGCGCCGGTTTCGAGCGCGTCGACGGCGGTGGTGGCCGAACCGCAGGTGCCGTTCGCCGGCAACCTGGACAACCACTACACCTTCGCCAACTTCGTCGAAGGCCGCAGCAACCAGCTCGGCCTGGCCGCTGCCTTCCAGGCGGCGCAGAAGCCGGGCGACCGCGCGCACAACCCGCTGCTGCTGTACGGGGGCACCGGCCTGGGCAAGACCCACCTGATGTTTGCCGCCGGCAATGCGATGCGCCAGGCCAACCCCGGTGCGAAGGTGCTGTACCTGCGTTCGGAACAGTTCTTCAGCGCGATGATCCGGGCCCTGCAGGAAAAGACCATGGATCAGTTCAAGCGCCAGTTCCAGCAGGTGGACGCGCTGCTGATCGATGACATCCAGTTCTTCGCCGGCAAGGACCGCACCCAGGAAGAGTTCTTCCACACCTTCAACGCGCTGTTCGACGGCAAGCAGCAGATCATCCTGACCTGCGACCGGTACCCGCGCGAAGTCGAAGGCCTGGAAGCGCGCCTGAAGTCGCGGCTTGCCTGGGGCCTGTCGGTCGCGATCGAACCGCCGGACTTCGAGACCCGCGCCGCGATCGTGCTGGCCAAGGCCCGCGAACGCGGTGCCGAGATTCCCGATGATGTTGCGTTCCTGATCGCCAAGAAGATGCGCTCCAACGTGCGCGACCTCGAAGGCGCGCTCAATACCCTGACCGCCCGCGCCAATTTCACCGGCCGCGCGATCACCACCGAATTCGCCCAGGAAACCCTGCGCGACCTGCTGCGCGCCCAGCAGCAGGCGATCAGCATTCCCAACATCCAGAAAACCGTTGCCGACTACTACGGCCTGCAGATCAAGGATCTGCTGTCCAAGCGCCGGACCCGTTCGCTGGCCCGCCCGCGCCAGGTCGCCATGGCCCTGACCAAGGAACTGACCGAGCACAGCCTGCCCGAGATCGGCGACGCGTTTGCCGGTCGCGATCACACCACGGTGCTGCACGCCTGCCGCCAGATCCGCACCCTGATGGAGACCGACGGCAAGCTCCGCGAGGACTGGGACAAGCTGATCCGGAAGCTGAGCGAATGATGCACGGACGCTGATGAGGCGTCATCGCACAAAACGGTGCAGAATCCGGTAGCAAGCGCGGGATGAGTTGTGGATAAAAATGGCGTCTGAAATCGCGTCGAATTTATCCACAGCTTTCCCCACCCCCTGGGGGGCGGTAATGCAGAGGGTTTCGAGGCTAGAAACTCTTTTTATTACAAAGACTTAGCGTTGTTTTCCAGCGATTCTGTCTCTACCAGCACCACCAAGCTTTTGATTTATTCCACATTTTTTAAAGCATAGGGGCACGGAACCACATGCGTTTCACACTGCAGCGCGAAGCCTTTCTCAAGCCGTTGGCACAGGTCGTCAACGTGGTCGAACGCCGCCAGACCCTTCCGGTTCTGGCCAATTTCCTGGTCCAGGTGCAGAACGGCCAGCTGTCGCTGACCGGTACCGACCTGGAAGTGGAGATGGTGTCGCGGATCGCGGTTGAAGATGCCCAGGACGGCGAAACCACCATTCCCGCCCGCAAGCTGTTCGAGATCATCCGCGCCCTGCCTGATGGCAGCCGGATCACCGTCTCGCAGACCGGTGACAAGATCACCGTGCAGGCCGGCCGCAGCCGTTTCACCCTGGCAACCCTGCCGTCCAACGACTTCCCGTCGGTTGACGAAGTGGAAGCCACCGAGCGCGTGGCCATCGGCGAAGCGACCCTGAAGGAACTGATCGAACGCACCGCGTTCGCGATGGCCCAGCAGGACGTGCGCTACTACCTCAACGGTCTGCTGTTCGACCTGCGCGGTGATGCCCTGCGTACCGTCGCCACCGACGGCCACCGCTTGGCCCTGTGTGAAACCGACCTGGCCAAGCCCAGCGGTTCCAAGCGCCAGATCATCGTGCCGCGCAAGGGCGTGACCGAACTGCAGCGCCTGCTGGAAAGCGGCGATCGTGAGATCGAGCTGGAAGTCGGCCGCAGCCACGTCCGCGTCAAGCGCGACGATGTCACCTTCACCTCGAAGCTGATCGATGGCCGCTTCCCGGATTACGAAGCCGTGATCCCGATCGGTGCCGATCGCGAAGTGAAGGTCGACCGTGAAGCCCTGCGTGCTTCGCTGCAGCGTGCCGCGATCCTGTCGAACGAGAAGTACCGCGGTATCCGCGTGGAAGTCTCGCCGGGCAACCTGAAGATCAGCGCGCACAACCCGGAGCAGGAAGAGGCCCAGGAAGAGATCGAAGCCGACACCACCGTCAGCGATCTGGCCATTGGCTTCAACGTGAACTACCTGCTGGACGCCCTGTCCGCCCTGCGCGACGAGGAAGTCATCATCCAGCTGCGCGATTCCAACTCGTCGGCGCTGGTGCGTGAATCCAGCAGCGAGAAGTCGCGCCACGTGGTGATGCCGCTGCGTCTCTGACAATTCGCTGTTCCACGTGAAACAGGAAAACGCCCGGTTGCTCCGGGCGTTTTTTTTTGTTCCACGTGGAGCATTGGTGCGGATCCGGTTCTCTGCGGCACTTCGCGCTTCGATCTACCGGTTCTCTTCGGAGAGACCTCGAGCAGCGCGAGTTGCGCTACCTGCCCACGCCCAAGGTTCAACGGATACCAGGGAAGGTTTCAGCAAGCCGATCCGCCTTCTGCTGACGCTACTGTCCACAGCCCGAGTTTCCGCCCGCTGCGCGCTGCCCTAGCTTTTAAATCTGGGTATAAATCTAAAGCATGGTGGTGATGGTAGGGCCAGATTTCGTGGAAAACAGGGCTATCTGTTTGATTTAAATGCAATTTATGCGCCTGAAACCCCCTGTATATGGGCTCTTGGGGCTGGGGGGGAAGCTGTGGATAGTTTTCCAGGCGGCTGAAAGTGGCTTTTTTATCCACAGATTGCCCATACCTTGTGTATAAGTCATACAGGCCCGCTGTGGATAGCGTGGAACGCGTGGTCTGAACTCTTTGAAATCTGTGGAACGCTGCAGTGCCCTGCCCTGTAGATTTCAAGCAATTCACGGCGGGCGTCATCGATGTGTAGGCAGGACTGGCTAGCACCAGGGCGCGAACCGCTGAAAATTCGCTGATTTCTGGGGGGCAATACCGTGCCCGGTGCTGCAGATTTCAAGAAATTCACGGTCTCCTGGGGCGCCCTCGGACGGGCCTGCGCCGGGATTCGCCACGTGGAACGGCCAGGTGATGTCGGCCGCGGCCCACCCCGCCGGCCTCGCCTTGCCCGCAGCGGCGGTCTTGACCGATGAAGTAAGCTGATGGATTCCCTGCCCTGCTACCGCCTCGTGCGGATGGTCCCCCGCGTCCCATGCTGATCCGCCGCCTCGCCTTGAACCAACTGCGCCGCTTCAGTGCCGTGGAACTGTCACCCCAGCCGGGCTTGAACCTGCTGACGGGCGATAACGGTGCGGGAAAGACCAGCGTGCTCGAGGCCCTGCACCTGATGGCGTATGGGCGCAGCTTCCGCGGGCGCGTTCGCGATGGCCTGGTCCGCCAGGGTCAGGACGCGCTGGAAATCTTCGTGGAATGGGACGAGCAGCGCGCCGATCATCCGCCGCACCGCCGAAAGGCAGGTCTTCGCCATAGTGGGCAGGACTGGAAGGGGCGGTTGGACGGTGAGGACGTTGCCCAGCTCGGCAACCTCTGCGCGGCCCTGGCGGTGGTGACCTTCGAGCCTGGCAGCCATGCGTTGGTCAGCGGTGGCGGCGAACCGCGCCGTCGCTTCCTCGATTGGGGCCTGTTCCACGTGGAACCAGACTTCCTTTCGCTGTGGCGCAGGTACTCCCGCGCCCTCAAGCAGCGCAATGCCCTCCTGAAGCAGGGCGGACCGTCGCGCATGCTGGATACGTGGGACCACGAGCTGGCGGAGGCGGGTGAACCGCTGACCAGCCGACGCCAGCATTACCTGGAGCGCCTGCAGGAGCGGGCGATCGCCCTGGCGTCCGCGCTGGCACCGCAACTGGGTATCCAGGGCCTGGATCTAAGCCCCGGCTGGCGCCGGCACGAACTTCCGCTGGCCGATGCCCTGCTGCTGGCCCGTGAGCGCGACCGCCAGGCGGGCTACACCTCGGTGGGCCCGCATCGGGCGGACTGGAGCGTGGATTTCCACAGCATTCCCGGCCGGGATGCGCTTTCGCGCGGCCAGGCCAAGCTCACCGCCCTCGCCTGCCTTCTGGCCCAGGCCGAGGACTATGCCGAGCAGCGCGGGCAATGGCCGGTCATCGCGCTGGACGATCTGGCATCGGAACTGGACCGCACCCACCAGGCCCGTGTGCTGGAGCGGTTGCTGGCCGGTCCGGCGCAGATCTTCGTTACCGCCACCGAGACCCCGGCGGCGCTGGTGGATATCGCCGACATCACCCGGTTCCACGTGGAACATGCACGGATCGTGGCTGTGCCATAGTGGCTACATCAGGGCTGGCAAGGCCCGGCTGGTATAATTCAGGTTGCACCCCTTCTTACCCGGCGCATCGCTTCGTGCGGTGACCGATCTGCGGAGCCTACGGCAAGCGCAATGACCGACGAACAGAACACCCCGGCAAACAACGGCAACTACGACGCCAACAGCATCACCGCCCTGGAAGGGCTCGAGGCTGTCCGCAAGCGTCCTGGCATGTACATCGGTGACGTCCATGACGGCACCGGTCTGCACCACATGGTGTTCGAGGTCGTCGACAACTCGATCGACGAAGCCCTCGCCGGCCACGCCGACCATGTCGCGGTGACGATCCACGCTGACGGTTCGGTCTCGGTGTCCGACAACGGCCGCGGCATCCCGACCGGCAAGCACGAACAGATGAGCGCCAAGCTGGGCCGCGAGGTTTCGGCGGCCGAAGTCGTGATGACCGTGCTGCACGCAGGCGGCAAGTTCGACGACAACAGCTACAAGGTGTCCGGCGGCCTGCACGGCGTGGGCGTCAGCGTGGTCAACGCGCTGTCGCAGAAGCTGCTGGTGGACGTGTTCCAGAACGGCTCTCACTACCAGCAGGAATTCAGCAACGGCGCGGCCGTGACTGCGCTGGCCAAGCTGGAAGACACCACCAAGCGCGGTACCACCGTGCGCTTCTGGCCCTCGACCGTGGCCTTCCATGACAACGTGGAATTCCACTACGACATCCTGGCCCGCCGCCTGCGCGAACTGTCGTTCCTCAACTCCGGCGTCAAGATCGTGCTGGCCGATGAGCGTGGCGAAGGCCGTCGCGACGATTTCCACTACGAAGGCGGCATCCGCAGCTTCGTGGAGCACCTGGCACAGCTGAAGACCCCGCTGCACCCGAACGTCATCGCGGTCACCGGCGAACACAACAACATCGTGGTGGACGTGGCGCTGCAGTGGACCGACTCCTACCAGGAGACGATGTACTGCTTCACCAACAACATCCCGCAGAAGGATGGCGGTACCCACCTGGCTGGTTTCCGCGGCGCCCTGACCCGCGTGCTCAACAACTACATCGAGCAGAACGGCATCGCCAAGCAGGCCAAGATCAACCTGACCGGCGATGACATGCGCGAAGGCATGATCGCGGTGCTGTCGGTGAAGGTGCCGGATCCGAGCTTCTCCAGCCAGACCAAGGAAAAGCTGGTCAGCTCCGACGTGCGCCCGGCGGTGGAAAACGCCTTCGGTGCGCGCCTGGAAGAGTTCCTGCAGGAAAACCCGAACGAAGCCAAGGCCATCGCCGGCAAGATCGTCGACGCGGCGCGTGCACGTGAAGCGGCGCGCAAGGCCCGCGACCTGACCCGCCGCAAGGGCGCGCTGGATATCGCCGGCCTGCCGGGCAAGCTGGCCGACTGCCAGGAAAAGGATCCGGCGCTGTCCGAACTGTTCATCGTCGAGGGTGACTCGGCAGGTGGTTCGGCCAAGCAGGGCCGTAACCGCAAGAACCAGGCGGTGCTGCCGCTGCGCGGCAAGATCCTCAACGTGGAACGTGCCCGCTTCGACCGCATGCTGGCCTCGGACCAGGTCGGTACGCTGATCACTGCGCTGGGTACCGGCATCGGCCGCGACGAGTACAACCCGGACAAGCTGCGTTACCACAAGATCATCATCATGACCGACGCCGACGTCGACGGCGCCCACATCCGCACCCTGCTGCTGACGTTCTTCTACCGTCAGATGCCGGAGCTGATCGAGCGCGGCTACGTCTACATCGGCCTGCCGCCGCTGTACAAGATCAAGCAGGGCAAGCAGGAGCTGTACCTGAAGGACGACCCGGCGCTGGATAGTTACCTGGCCAGCAACGCCGTCGAGAACGCGGTGCTGGTGCCGGCCGCAGGCGAACCCGGCATCGAAGGTGCCGCACTGGAAAAGCTGCTGCTGACCTTTGCCGGCGCACGCGATGCGATCGAACGCAACGCGCACCGCTACGACCGCAACCTGCTCGAAGCGCTGGTCGATTTCGTGCCGATGGACCTGGCCAGCCTGCGCAATGCCGGCGAAGGCCAGGGCCTGGATGCACTGGCCAAGCGCCTCAACCAGGGCAGCTTGGGCAGTGCGCGCTTCAGCCTGGAACTGCAGGAACCGAACGACGAGCGTCCGGCCGCCGTGCTGGTGACCCGCCGCCACATGGGCGAGGAGCACGTGCAGGTGCTGCCGCTGGCTGCCTTCGAGGGCGGCGAACTGCGCGCCATCTACCAGGCCGCCAGCCTGCTGCACGGCCTGGTGCGCGAAGGCGCCACCATCGGCCGCGGCGCCAAGTCGGTCGAAGTGGACAGCTTCGCCAAGGCGCAGAGCTGGCTGCTGGACGAAGCAAAGCGCGGCCGCCAGATCCAGCGCTTCAAGGGCCTGGGTGAAATGAACCCGGAACAGCTGTGGGATACCACGGTCAATCCCGATACCCGTCGCCTGCTGCAGGTGCGGATCGAGGACGCTGTCGCAGCCGACCAGATCTTCAGCACCCTGATGGGCGATGTCGTCGAACCGCGTCGTGACTTCATCGAAGACAACGCGTTGAAGGTCGCCAACCTGGATATCTGACACGCTTCGACCGTGGCCGGCGCGCGGGGATGCGCGCCGGCTTTCGCCCCCTGACTGCAGGTAATCGATGTCCGCTTCCGTCCCGGTTTCCGCTCCGCCGCCTGTTCCGCCAGCGACCGCTGCGCCGCGTCGCGGTTCGCCCGTGGCAGGGTTCTTCATCGACCTGGGCATCGGCGCGGCCACGCTGTTCATCCTCAGCCTGGTCAGCGGCCTGGCGTGGGGCCTGTATCGCGGCATCCAGGTCGGCTACGCCAGCGCGAAGAACAACGGCACTGGAATCGATCCGGCCAGCGTGACCGAAGCCCTGGGCACGCCCGGTGCGCTCGCACAGGTGCTGATGGCCCTGGTCTCCACCGGCGGTGCCGCGCTGCTGCTGTACTTCTGGCGCCGGCCGGCCAACGCAGCCGAACGGCAGGCGTCGGCGCAGGCGCTGCGGCGCCCTTCCACCTGGGGCTGGACCTTGCTGGTGGCCACGCTGATCGTGATCGGCAGCAACGGCATCGCCTTCCTGGCCAAGCAGCTCGGCGTGGAACCGGTGCCGACCAACCTGGCGCTGATGCAGCACGCCATCGAGCGTTTCCCGTTGTTCCTGGTGCTGTTCGCGGTGGTGCTTGCGCCCGCCTACGAGGAACTGCTGTTCCGCCGCGTGCTGTTCGGACGCCTGTGGCAGGCCGGCCGGCCCTGGCTGGGCATGCTGCTGAGCAGCCTGGCCTTCGCCCTCATCCACGAGATTCCCGGCACCAGCGCCAACGGCCCGGCCGAGATCGCCCAGCTGTGGCTGGTCTACGGTGGCATGGGCGCCGCATTCTGCTGGTTGTACCGGCGCACCGGCACGCTGTGGGCGGCGATCATCGCGCACGGGCTGAACAACGCCGTGGCGCTGGCCGCGCTGGTGTTCTTCGGGTCAATGTAAGGCCGTGGCCGCTTGACGAAAAATTAAGCGGGCCCAGTCCACACTGCCTGCATGAACACGGGGGATTCCATGAAATCACTGCTGCTCGCCCTGCTCATTACCACCCTGGTGAGTGCGTGCGCGACCACCACCTCACCGACCGGCCGACGGCAGATGGTCGGCGGCGTGTCGCAGGCCCAGCTCGACCAGCTGGGCGCCCAGGCGTTCGCCGAAACCAAGCAGAAGGAAAAGATCAGCACCGACGGCCGCCAGAACGGTTACGTGCAGTGCGTGGTCAATGCGCTGGTTGCGCAGCTGCCCGCACAGTACCGTGGCGTACGGTGGGAGACGGCGGTGTTCGTCGACAAGGAGCCCAACGCCTTCGCCCTGCCCGGCGGCAAGGTCGGGGTGAACACCGGCATCTTCACCGTGGCGAAGAACCAGGACCAGCTGGCTGCCGTGATCGGCCATGAAATCGGCCATGTCATCGCCCGCCACCACGAAGAGCGCATCACCCGGCAGATGGGCGCGCAGACCGGTTTGTCCGTGCTGGGCGCGCTGGCTGGCGCGGCCTACGGCGAAGGCGCGGCCAGCACCGTGAACCAGCTGGGGGGCATGGGCGCGCAGACCGCCTTCCTGCTGCCGGGCTCGCGCACCCAGGAATCAGAGGCCGATGTGATCGGTCAGCGGCTCATGGCCGACGCCGGGTTCAACCCCGAGCAGGCGGTCGATCTGTGGCAGAACATGATGGCGGCCAGTGGCGGACGCAGCCCGCAATGGCTGTCCACGCACCCCGACCCGGCCAACCGGATCCGCGAACTGCAACGTGACGCCCCCTCCCTTCTGCCCGCCTACCAGCAGGCCCAGGTCGCCGGACGCCGGCCAAAGTGTGGGTAAGTGCGCAGATCAATGCTGTACTGCAGCACATAAAACGATTTCTCACGCCATCTGTTTCTGATACGTTTGGCGGCTCAGATTTTTCTGACAGTCCGACTTTGCCGCTGACGGCGGTTCGATCGAGGTGAACGATGATTTTCCGCAACCATAAAGCTGTGCTTTCCGTCCTCATCGCGACCGCCCTGACCGGCGCCGTGGTCACCGATGCCTTCGCGCAGTCCTCGCGGTCGTCCGAGCGTGGCAACCGCGGTGGCAAGCAGGCCAAGGCCGAAGTCCTGTTCCCGAACGCCACCCGTGAGGAGCCGAAGGAAAAGGCGTCCTCGAAGATGAGCAGCAAGCTGCAGAAGCTCATTGACAACTACAACGACCAGAAGTTCCCGGAGACCCTGCAGGTCGCAGGCGAGATCCTGGGCAACGGCGCGTCGAACAACTACGACAAGTCGCTGGCTGCGCAGCTCGCTTCGCAGGCTGCCTACCAGACCGACGACACCGCCGGCGCCATCCGCTACCTGAAGCAGGCGCTGGAGCTCAACGGCCTGGACAACAACGGCCACTTCCAGGCGATGCTGATGCTGGGCCAGCTGCAGCTGCAGGAAGACCAGACCGCCGAAGGCCTGGTCACGCTGGACAAGTACTTCGCCGAGAGCAAGTCGACCAAGCCGGAAGAACTGATCGCCAAGGGCCAGGCCCTGTACCAGCTGGAGCGCTACCAGGAAGCCATCCCGGTGATCCAGCAGGCCATCGCCGGCTCGACCGAGCCGAAGGACAACTGGAACCAGCTGCTGATGGCCGCGCTGTCCGAAGCGGGCCAGACCGGCGAGGCGCTGAAGACCGCTGAAGCACTGGCGGCCAAGAACCCGAACGACAAGAAGGCGCAGCTGAACCTGGCCAACATGTACATGCAGGCCGACCAGATGCCCAAGGCAGCCGCGGTGATGGACAAGCTGCGCAGCAGCGGCCAGCTCACCGAAGAGCGCGAGTACAAGCAGCTGTACTCGATCTATGCCAACACCGAGAACAAGGAAAAGGACGTCATCGCGGTCATCAACGAAGGAATGCAGAAGGGCATCCTGAAGCCGGACTACCAGGTTTACCTGGCGCTGGCCCAGTCCTACTACTATTCCGACCAGGTGCCGCAGGCGATCGATGCGTGGCAGAAGGCTGCCCCACTGTCCAAGGACGGTGAGACCTACCTGAACCTGGCACGCGTCCTGCATGCCGAAGGTCGCGTCCCGGAGGCCAAGCAGGCCGCCCAGCAAGCGCTGGCGAAGGGCGTGAAGAACCAGGCTGATGCCAAAAAAATCATCAACCTGAAGTAAGTAGGAATAACGCCTGAACGCCTGCACAGTTGATGCGCAGGCGCTCAGGATTGGTATAAGCTTGGAGGTTCCTGCGGTGTCATGCACCGCTGATCAGGGATCCCGCCCCCGGGATTCCGGCCCCACTATTGAGCTCTTGGCGCATGACGGAACAACTAGTCGTTCACCGGTACGAACAACCCGATGACAAGGGGCTGAGCTGGCCTCGCATCGTCGGCATCGCGTTTGTAATCGCCCTGCATCTGGCCGCCTTCATGATGCTCCTGATCCCCGCTGTGGCCCCCAAGGCCGTGGCTGAGAAGGAGCGCAACGTCATGGTGACCATCGTCGACGCGCCGCCGCCGCCGCCGCCGCCGCCGCCGCCGCCGCCGCCGACTGAAACGCCGCCGCCGCCGGTGAAGAACCTGTCGCCGCCGAAGCCGTCGCCCGTCCCGCCGCCGCCGCAGGCGCCGGTCGTCGACGTGCCGGAGCCGCGCCCGAACGACATCGTCACCCCGCCGTCGCCGCCTGCGCCGCCTGCCCCCGCCACCTCGATCGAGGCCAGCGTGGACATCTCGTCGAAGGCCATGAATCCGCCGCGCTACCCGCCGGCCGCTTTCCGCGCTGGTATCCAGGGTGAAGTGATCCTGATCATTGATGTCGATGCCCAGGGCAACGTCACCAATGTCACGGTGGAAAAGTCCAGCCGTAACCGCGACCTGGACCGTGCTGCGATGGAAGCTGCCCGCAAGTGGCGTTTCAACGCCGCTGAATCTGGCGGTAAGAAGGCTGCTGGCCGCGTCCGCGTCCCGGTCAACTTTGCACTGAACTGATGCGAGCGGGTGGCCGCCGGCCACCCCTCCTCCGGTTCGATTGTTTAGCTTAGCTACACCCTTTATCACCACACACAACAAAGGTAAGCGTCATGCTGCAGGAACTTTTCATCGCCGCTGCTGCCGGGGGCAATCCGTCCAACGCCCTGTCGCAGATGGGCTTCGAGCACCTGATCCACGAGATGACCACCCAGCCGGGTGACTTCGCTGTCTCCTGGGTGGTGCTGCTGACCCTGATCGTCATGTCGGCCATGTCCTGGTACTGGACCGTCATCAACATCTTCCGTTCGGTCCGCCTGAAGAGCGCTGCAGATCGCGTCGTCAGCCTGTTCTGGGACACCCCGAACGCGCAGGACGCCATCCGTGCAATGGAAGAACAGCCGGCTTCCGAGCCGTTCTCCAAGATCGCCCTGGACGCTGCCCAGGCTGCTGCCCACCACCAGCGCGCTGAAGGCGGCGCCACCGGCGGTCTGGGTGAGAACCTGAGCCGTTCGGAGTTCGTCGACCGCGCCCTGCGTCAGGCCGTGACCCGCGAAAGCAACAAGCTGCAGTCGGGCATGACCCTGCTGGCCACCGTCGGTGCAACCGCTCCGTTCGTCGGTCTGCTGGGTACCGTGTGGGGCATCTACGGCGCGCTGATCAAGATCGGTGCCACCGGCTCCGCTTCGATCGACGCCGTTGCAGGCCCGGTGGGTGAAGCGCTGATCATGACCGCCATCGGTCTGTTCGTCGCAATCCCGGCCGTGTTCGCCTTCAACTTCTTCAGCAAGGTCAACAGCGCGACCATCAGCAAGTTCGATACCTTCGCGCACGACCTGCACGACTTCTTCGCCACCGGTTCGCGCGTCCGCTGATTGCGGCGCGCCACCCTGCGACGAACGACGTAGTCACCAAGATCTAGACGGAGCCCGTTATGGCTTTCAGTAGTGGTAACAGCGGCGGCCCCATGGCCGACATCAACGTGACGCCCCTCGTGGACGTGATGCTGGTGCTGCTGATCATCTTCATCATCACGGCGCCCCTGATGTCCCACAAGGTCAAGGTGGATCTGCCGGAGGCCAACCTGGTCCAGAAGCCGGACGACACCAACGATCGCAAGGGTCCCATCACCCTGGCAGTCAAGGAAGATGGCTCGATCTACTGGAACGACGAAGAAATCAACAAGCAGACTCTCGAGTCGCGCTTGGCGACCGCCGCCCAGCAGACCCCGCAGCCGCCGCTGAACCTGCGTGGTGACCGCACCACCAAGATGCGCGTCATCAACGACCTGACCAAGGTCGCGCAGGAGCAGGGCATGCTGGACGTCGGCTTCGTCGCGACCAAAGAGAAGGGGCAATAAGCCATGGCATTCAGTAGTGGTGGTGGCAAGGGCCCCATGGCCGACATCAACGTCACGCCCCTCGTGGACGTGATGCTGGTTCTGCTGATCATCTTCATCGTGACCGCGCCGATCATGACGTACCCGATCGCCGTGGACCTGCCGCAGCGCGTGCTCAACCCACCGCCGCAGCTGGTCGAACCGCCGCCGCCGATCGAACTCAAGATCGACGCCAGCAACCAGGTCTCGTGGAACAACAGCCCGATCGGTACGCACGATCTGCAGCAGCGGATGGAACAGGAGGTCCAGCGTGACCCGACCAACCAGCCCGAACTGCGCATCGACGCGAGCCCGGATTCCGAGTACGACGTGATGGCCAAGGTTCTGGCCGCCGCGAAGAATGCTCAGATGAAGAAGATCGGCTTCGTGCAGCAGTAATACGCAATACCGCAGCACAACAGTCATGACGCGACTGCAGACGCCCCTGGAAACAGGGGCGTCTTTTTTGTGCCCGGCGACGTGACCCCATCACCACGCCCGCGCCCGCTATGATCGGCGCATGCTCGCCCTCTTCGATTCGCTGCGCCTCTGGCTCGATGGCATTGCCCACCTGGGAACGATCCTGGCGGTGGCCTATCTGCTTTACCTGCTCGCGCTGACCGGCTGGATCATGCTGCAGAAGCGCGAGCCGGTGGCCACGCTCAGCTGGATCCTGTCGCTGGCGCTGCTGCCCTACCTCGGCCTCTTCATCTACTACCTGCTGGGCCCGCAGAAAGTGAAGCGGCAGCGCCTGCGCCGTGGCCGCGCGCGTTCGGGCATGGAGCACTACAGCGATGTCTGCCCGCCCGATGCCGGCTGCACCGAGCTGGCCAAGGTCGCCCAGGCCACCACCGGCCTGGCGCCGAGCAGTGCCACCGAAGTGACCTGGCTGGTGGATGGCGCGGCGACCTATGCGGCCCTCATCGAGGCCATCGCCGGGGCGCGCGATCACGTGCACCTGGAGTACTACATCTTCAACCCGGACCACGCCGGCACCGCCCTGCGCGATGCCCTGGTCGAGCGCGCCCGCGCCGGTGTGCAGGTGCGCCTGCTGCTCGATGCGGTGGGCTCCTCCGCGTTGCCGGCGCGCTTCCTGCAGCCGCTGCTGGAGGCCGGTGGCGAAGCCGTCTGGTTCCACCCGCGGCAGCTGCTGAAACCCTTCAAGCGCCCATGGTTGAACCTGCGCACGCACCGCAAGCTGGTGATCATCGATGGCCAGCTGGCCTTCACCGGCGGCATCAACATCACCGACGAGGAAGACGAGAGCCGCAACCCCAACGCCTACCGCGACCTGCACATGCGCATCCGTGGCCACGTGGTGCGCAGCCTGCAGCTGGTGTTCGCCGAAGACTGGCTCTACGCCAGCGGCCAGGAGCCTTCGCGCTTCGATATCGCGCGCCTGTGGCCGGCCGACATGCCGCTGCGCGGCGACGGCACCATTGATGCGCAGGTGCTGGTGTCCGGCCCGGATTCGGGCTGGGAAACCATCCACCGCCTGCACGTGGCGGCCATCCAGGAAGCCAACGAACGGGTCTGGCTGGTGACGCCCTACTTCGTGCCCGGCGAGGCGGCGCGCATGGCGTTGACCTCGGCGGCGCTGGGCGGCCTGGACGTGCGCCTGCTGGTGCCGAAGATGAGCGACTCGTGGTTCGTGACCCAGGCCGCGCGTTCCTACTTCGACGAACTGCTGCACGCCGGGGTGAAGATCTACGAGTACGGCCCGCGCATGCTGCACACCAAGGCGTTCATCGCCGACGACGATGTCTGCATTGTCGGCAGCGCCAACTTCGACCACCGCAGCTTCCGGCTGAACTTCGAGCTGTCGATGATGATCAGCGACCAGGACCGCGTGGCGGAGCTGGCCACCCTGCTGCAGGCCGAGTTCGACAGCGCCACGCGGGTGCATGATGAGGCCGGGCGCTCGCTGTGGCTGCACCGCCTGCCGGAGGCCTTCGCCCGCCTGGCCTCGCCGCTGCTGTAAGGCAGCGCTACACTGCGGCCGATGCCTGGGGAGGATGGAACATGTACTGGTTGTACCTGCTGCTGGCGCTGGGCTGCTTCGCCTTCGCGCTGAAAACCCCGAACATGGGCCTGATGTCGCTGGCCCTGCTGGCCGCCCTCGGCTTCCTGCTGGCGTGGGTGCGCGGCCGCTATGTGGCCCGCTTCGGCGACCTGCAGCGCGACCCGTCCACCCTGATCGATGCCGAGGAACTGCGGCGCCTGCGCGAGCAGGCCCGGGCGCAGGCCCATGACGGCACTCCCCCACCCCCTTCCGCCCCGTAGTCCCGTTCCATGACCCAGCTCAGCGTCAACGTCAACAAGATCGCCGTCCTGCGCAACTCGCGTGGCGGTGCCGAACCCGATGTCGTGCGTGCCGCCCAGGCGTGCCTGGACGCGGGCGCCCACGGCATCACCGTGCACCCGCGGCCGGACCGTCGCCACATCACTGCCGAGGACGTGCTGTCGCTTTCGACGCTGACCGGCGCCCGTGGTGTCGAGTTCAACATCGAAGGCAATCCGTTCGCCCCGCCGCGCGAAGGCTATCCGGGCCTGCTGCCGCTGTGCGCGCAGACCCGCCCCGCGCAGGCCACCCTGGTGCCTGATGGCGACGGCCAGATCACCTCCGACCATGGCTTCGACTTCGAGCGCGATGGCGAGCGCCTGCGTCCGCTGGTGGCCGAGCTGAAGGCGATGGGCTGCCGCGTCAGCTTGTTCGTGGATGCCGGCAACCCGCTGCTGGAACAGGCCGCTGCCGTGGGTGCCGACCGCATCGAGCTGTACACCGGCCCCTATGCCGAAGCGCATGCGGCCGGCGATGCCACTGCGATGCTGGAGCTGTTCGCCACCGCCGCACGGCGCGCACAGGCGGTCGGGCTGGGCGTGAATGCCGGCCACGATCTTTCGCAGGACAACCTGCGCGACTTCCTGGCCGCGGTGCCGGAGGTGCTGGAGGTGTCGATCGGCCACGCGCTGATCGGCGAGGCCCTGTACGACGGGCTCGATACCACCGTGCGCGGCTACCTCGCCCTGCTGTAGTCGCCGGCGCCGGGCATGTCCCGGCGCTACCGGCCGTTCCCATCGCAGCTGCTGAGACCCCCGTGGCCCATCCTGGCGGCCTGCTGCGGCGATGGCGCCTGCGTGATCCCGTACAACCTGTGGATAAGCCTGGGGTCAACCAGCGGTCACATCCACCGCCACGCCTACAGCTACGTGAATCCTGGCCGCTTGCGCCGCCTGTGGTTAGCAATAATACTAACGTCTCTGCAACGGCCGGAGGGCGCCATGCAATCCCACCCTCGCAACGCCCAGGCCGCCATCAAGGGCCGGGGTTCCACCTCCCACCTCGCGGGGCGCTTCGAAAGCACGGTGAGTGAAGCGGTCGACGATGGCTGGGCCATCGACGAAAGCGACGAATTCCTCGCCCCGCGCCTGCGCACCGAAGTGCGCGCCGAGACCGCGCGCAGCATCATCAGCCGTAACACCTCCCCGGACGTGGGTTTCAGCCAGTCGGTGAATCCCTACCGCGGCTGCGAGCATGGTATCAATACCCCCTGATTGTTCACTAGATAAATACCTAGAGATCAACAGCTTAGGGAATAATCGGTAAACACATTGCTCTGGACACAAGCCCCGCGCAGTGCCGGCCAACACGCCCATCCTGGAGGTATTGGCCAACCTTCGTGGTCTGCAAAGAGAGTTAGAGCCCTGCGGCGCGTAGCAGGGCCGACATCGACGTACCCATGCCTTTAGCCACTCGCTCCAAGGTAGCGAGAGTGAGGTTCTTTTCGCCACGTTCGATCTTGCTGTAGTAGGCGCGGTGCATCTCGATGTGGTCAGCAAAGGCTTCTTGGCTGACACCCAGATCAATACGATGCGCTCGGATCACATCTGCAAGTTTCGCTTGGTTCGTATGCTCGACCATACGAAGCAGCTTGTGGTTCCAGTACTTTAAAGACTACGCCTCTAAAGGTAGTCTACTTATAAGTACTAATCGCCTCTCTCATGAACTTTTACCTCGTATGTCCGGAACTGGAGTTCACTCTTGAGCTTCCCTTTTCTCCCATGGGCAGGGAGCAAGTCGCAATGCAGGTGCGTCGAATGCAAGAAGAGGAAGGGCAAGCAAGAGGCTTTGAGTGCCGCCTGGCAGAAGAGCTCTCAAAGCTCATTCCCCAACTAACGGATTGGGACATCAAGCCGCCCACGGGTGCGCAGATGGCATACGCGACTTCGCTTTGCGCACAGTTGGGCATTCCACTGCCTGCAGCAACACGTCGATCGCGGGCATTGATGCAGATCTTTTTGGCGGAAGCCAAAGCGCTCCATGGCCAACGCAGCTGACAAAGGCGTTGCCAGCCGAAGCTGTGGATAAGCTTGGGCAAAACCTCTTCGCCAGATGACCGTATGGCCTACAGCTACCTGAATTTCACGGTGTTGCGGCGCCTGTGGTTAGCAATAATACTAACAGCCAACCTCCCCAAGTTGTTGTCATGGAACAGGATGCTCGAAAGGCCCAAGTTCCCCTCAAAGGTAGAGGGGCCGCATCGCGTGTCCCAAGCCGTTTCGATACCACTGCAACAGTGGGAGTCGACGATGGCTGGGAATCGGTCTACCAGGAGATGGAAGACGCGCCACGGCTGAGAACTCAGGTGCAGGAAGAGCGAGCGCGCACAGTGATCAGCCACAACTCATCCCCTGACGTTGGCTTTAGCGCGTCGGTCAACCCGTACCGCGGCTGCGAGCATGGGTGTGTTTACTGTTTTGCTCGCCCTTCTCACTCCTACTTGAGCCTCTCACCAGGCTTGGACTTCGAGACGCGCCTGTTTGCAAAGACAAATGCCCCGGAGCGCCTCAGAGCAGAAATTAGCAAGTCGAACTACAAGTGCACCCCGATTGCCTTGGGGATAAACACAGACGGCTATCAGCCGATTGAAAGGAATTACCAAATTACACGCCAATGCCTTGAGGTGCTTGCTGATGCCAAGCATCCGGTGAGCTTCGTCACCAAGAGTGCCTTGATCACCAGGGACATCGAACTGCTGGCGTCGATGGCCAAGGATCGGTTGGTTACGGTCTACTTCTCGGTCACCACGCTCGACAGGAAGCTATCTGCAAAACTGGAACCACGAGCTGCTGCTCCCCACGCAAGGCTGCGAGCAATGAATCAGCTGTACGAGGCAGGAATACCGGTAGGGGTTTTGATCGCGCCGGTCATTCCCATGATCACCGACCATGACCTAGAAGCCATCCTTGAGGCTGCTCACGAACACGGCGCTCGGGCAGCAGGCTACGTGCTACTCAGGCTACCCAACGAGATTAAGGACATTTGGAGAGAATGGCTCGAGCTGCACTACCCGGACCGCGCCGCGCATGTGCTTAGCTTGATGCGACAGATGCATGGTGGAAAGGAGTATGACGCCAGCTTTGGCACCAGGATGTCGGGAACTGGCCCTGTAGCGGACTTGATCCGGAAACGCTTTGAAAAGAAGCATCGTGAGCTCGGTTTCACTAGGCTGCCAGCGCTGGCCACTCATCTTTTTCAACCTCCCCAAGAAAAGTCGCCACAGGGGCAACTTTTCTAGCCGAACGGGAAACGTGGCTAGCATCAATACTAAGCTATGGATGCAGGTCCGAGCGCCGCCTACAGGGACGGGGCGTGCTGGGTTTCATAGTACTGATACCATCTCCCTGAAAAGGAAATAGCATCTCCTCCGCAGCGAGCTTAGACGGCTCTCCAAACATATTTGGTTATCCCGCTTCCTCATGAAAAGGACCAGCGTATGCCCAAGCAAGTGAGAGGTTTATCAGTCTACCGAAGCACGATTGAGCGGCTGCCACAGTTTCGTCTTCTGAGCGGTCCACTCACAGAACACCAAGCGGCGATGCTGGGATTCGACGGCCTTCCGCTCGCCGGCGATTCCATTGTGCCAAGCGCCGAAGGACCCGCGACGTTATTCAATGCCCGAGGCAAAGAGATCATCCGAAAGGACCTCCCGATGGTCACCAAGTCTCGATCAATCAACACCTCGTGGAAGGACTGGCACGGACACACTCACCACGGTACTCAGACAAGATCCTATGAGAGCTATCCCAGGGAATACGTTGCACCACCTGGTGAATTCCTCACTGCTGTAGATACAGACAGTGGTATCGCAATGGCTACTAGGATCATTGACCGGACGGAGCCAGAAGAGAGCATTGCAAACCTCCTAAACATCTACCTGGAATGCTTCCAACATTTCGAAATCGTTGATCCGGACCTCGCGGTGCCGGTCAGGATCGAGAAGATCAACTGGCGCATTCTTCCTCCGGGGAAGTTCCCGTTCGACAGAGCAATGCAGGTATTGGATAGCTATCTGAAGCAGTTGGCCGACAGCGACCGCGCAGTCGCTAAGCAGCGCATCCGGACCATCACTCGTCACGAGCCCGACTTCATGGCAGTCGGACTAGGCGGATTCAGTGAGTACATCGTCTTTGGGTTCACGCGAAGGAATCGGTACGTGTTCGAGAGTCCCGAGTCAGGCAATGCCACTTACATCTTCAGGAACGACTGGGAGGGGGTGTCTCAGCTCACCAAACGCCAGATCCTTCAAGAGCAGCTGCAGGAGACCAGGATCATCCACACCTCGCGTTGGGCCGTAGAGGTCTCAGAAGCAATCCAACGGAAGTGAAGTGGTTGGGCAGAGTTTCAGAGGGGCGTAGCCCGAACCGGTACCATGTGACCCTCGCCATGGATAGGTACCTACCGATGCGTTTACTCAGGCTTAGAAGCTTAGATAGGAACTCCCAATGAAGCCGACCATCCTGGCACTGGACCTCGAAGGTACCCTCATCTCCAACGCAGTCAGTCAGATTCCTCGCCCTGGGCTTCACCGGTTCCTAGAGGATGTCCGATCGCAGTTCGAGGAACTTGTACTGTTCACTACGGTTCCCGAGGCGCTTGCAAGAAGAATTGCCGGACTCTTGGCTAGGGAAGGCAGTGTTCCGGCATGGTTTGTCGAACTTCGATACATCCATTGGTCTGGAAGGACAAAGGATCTTTCCTATGTCTCCCCCCGCGTGGGTGAAGCCCTTCTCTTGGATGACCATGGCCCCTATGTGCATGATGGGCAGGAGAGACTGTGGGTCGAGATCCCGCTGTTCGCCTCTCCGTACTCGCCAGACGATGACGGGTTGCAGATAGCAGCTGAACGCCTGACCGATCGCATCATGGATCTGCAGAGTGCATCCAACCAGGGCCGCATGATCGCCGGTCATGGCTGAGCAGCGCGTTGTCTCGATGGCTCGTTGAAAGAGCGCGCATGCAGCGGCCGTCTTCTCGCACATTTGGCACAGTTAGGGATCAGCACGCGCGCAGCACTCGAGAAGTTCTTTGATAGCGTCGCTCCGGAGAAGCCGGAGACGGCCACCCAAAGATTGCCAGCAATCAAAAGTGGTGCAGTGGCGTTGCGGCAACCTTACTTTTGCCGGCAGCAATTGAATCGGTAGCTCCAGGTGCACCCACTGCCCGGCCAACACGCTTCCCTAAAGGACGCACAGTAGCAACCGCGGCGTCTCCCAATTTGGTGATGTCAACTCACGCCAGCCCTGGGTGGCCATTGACCGCGCGCTATCGATTGTCGCGCCAGGCGGACAAGCACATTGGTACTGAAGGAGCAAATCTAGCCTGAGCGACGAACGAACCCACTCCTCTATTGCGCACTTCATCCGTACCAGCGAGCAGGCCTTCCTTCACAACGAGCGTACCAGTAGGGTCACGATCACGCGTAAATCAATGAATCAATGGAAGTAAAAAGCAGGCATGATTCTCATTCCAGTTGTTAACGTACCGTAAGGCTCACAGCAAAAAAAACTTTTCGTATACCTGATAGCTTTCGGCGCCATGGCCTATGACGTCGAAATATGCACCGCACGTGCGATCGCTTCGGAAGCGACAGAAATCGCGGGTGTGCGAGGCGTACCCTTACCTGAGGGCTTCTGCTTTTTGGTCAGCAGGTCTGATGGAACAATCGTTCAGCCCGCTTTTGAATTCTTTGCAGATGCCCATCTAACGATCGGTCCAAAGCCGAAGCTTGCCTGCAGCAAGAACACGACAGCAGCTATCGCGGCTGACCTCACCGACTTCCATCACTTTCTTGACGCAAGAAGAAAGCTTGTTTCCGACGTAGATGAGGATCTCCTCAGATCCTATGCGGACACCTTGACTGACCTGGACTCTGCGGTGACCTTGGACAAGTTCGCCGCCGCGACTATTCATAGAAGATGGTCGACCGTGACCAAGCTAATCGCGTTCTGCGTAAAGCGGGGATACCTGAGGAAGGCACCAGCGCTGCTGAGCAAGCAGACGAAGCGAGGAACTGTTCAAGTTCTCGACGTTGGCGTCGATCTTCCCGGGCTGAACGACGCTGATGAACTCATCACTGCGCTCCATCCCGAGACCGTCGTCGGCATTCTTGACGAACTAGGTCCCAACCCTCTGCTCGAACGAAACGGTCTGGTTGAACTGGCATTCGCGACCACCGCACAGCGATTGATGGCTGAGCTGTGCTATCAAGCAGGACTGAGGCGGGCGGAAGTGTGCGATCTGAAAGCGCAGACCGTCCTTGAGACTCATACGATAGGGCGCGATCCCTTCACTGCAGTGGCTATCCCCGTCGTCGGGAAAGGTAACAAGAAGCGCAACGTTCCCGTTCCAGTTTGGCTACTCGAGGCGCTGAAGCGTTATGCAAAAGATGTTCGGCAGCGCCTCATTGACCTCCGACTGGGGTACCACAAGCTCGAGGATCACGGCGTCCTCTTCGTCCTCAACGCAAACAATCGCAAGCATGTGGGCAATCCGATAACCCCGCAGATCTTCGACCGGCATTTCGCCCAGGCCAAGGACAGGCTGCTCAAACGGCTGTCCAAAGAGCCTGACCTGGCTCGCTACGAATCCACGCAGCGCGAGCGGATAACCATTCATGCCCTTCGACACACCTTCGCCTTGTACACGTACATGGAGAAGCGCGCAAACGGTGACATGGATGCGATCAAGTATGTTCAGTCAGTACTGGGACACAGTCTCAGGGATACGACCGAGTCCATCTACCTGCGAAGCGCGAACGCATTCGAGAGCGAAACCAGGGAATCGATCAGGCTGCACCTTGAAGGTCAACCCTTTATGCGAATCGGCATCGAGGCCTGACGAGCTGGAGCGCGCACGGCTCCGCGGCCAAGGCATACGCAATACTCCTCGTATGTGACCGACTCACCTTATCAAATCAGATTGAACACGC
Source organism: Stenotrophomonas sp. FW305-3-2-15-E-LB1 (assembly GCF_058787375.1). NCBI lineage: Bacteria > Pseudomonadati > Pseudomonadota > Gammaproteobacteria > Lysobacterales > Lysobacteraceae > Stenotrophomonas > Stenotrophomonas sp. FW305-3-2-15-E-LB1. The sequence goes on along the minus strand of NZ_JBYSZR010000005.1, from coordinate 155,355 downwards.
ATTGGAGCGTTACGTGGCAGGAAGAAGGTCCGCCCAACTGCGGCACGCCGTAGTAGTTGAGGAAAAGGTAGGCAACACAAAGAAATGGGATGTCCGCGAGAGCGCGGGTCGCCTAGAAGTCGCGTTCAGGCGCGCCGGAGACCTGCGCGACAACATCGTCAATCTCAGCCGGTGGAAGGGCATAGGTGCAGCGGCACCGCTCTTCGCCGAGGCGTTCTGTCGAGCTAACAAGAACAGCAGGGAGACGACTAGATCCTCTTCAGCTAACAACATCGTGAGTGGCCTGGTGCAGTACCTAACCGTAAAAGGGGTAAAGATAAGCGGCCCAGACGACACTCCGATGGATCTCGGCGAATCATTTCTAACGTATCTGAAAGGTAGGGATACCTCGCACCCGACAGTTCTCTCGGTGCAGACCCAGCGCCACTATTACGGGACCTTCAAAAAGGTCGTTCTTGCGCTGCACGAGATGGATCCACGGTGGAAGGTGATCCGTATTCCGCCAAAGCCGTTCGCAGGACTGCCACGGAAGAGCAAGCCGAAAGAGCTGGACCGTGCGGCTTGGGCCAACGTCATGAAGGCGGCTGTCAAAGAATGCATATCGACAATGGACGAAGTGTGGCCGCTTCTAGATAGGGTTCACAGTGCCCTCGCTCAGAAGAAAAAGGGCGACGCTGTATCGCTAAGCGACCCGGCAGAGGCAATTGCTCAAATCTTGGCAAACTTTGACGGTCATCTTCCTCGCCAAGCCGCGGTTCACAAGCTCCCAGGCGTAGGAAAGATCAGCGAAAGCGAGTACTTCCGTCTGAGGAGACTAGCGCACCCCATCGGCGGCGATCTGATCCCATTCTTTCTCGTACTAGCCATGCACTCGGGCTTCAACGAGCAGCCGCTAAGAACACTCACCCTGGATGGCATATCGGAGCACTACCCGCTTGGACAAAAGCGAACGGTGATCAAGTCCTCCAAGCGCAGGGCTGGAAGTTCCGCTCAGGGTGCGACACAGCGAGCAGCCTTCCCCGCTAGCGATCACCCGCTAGCGCCCGAAAGATTGATCAGTTTCGTCATTGCTTGGACCAAACGAATCAGAGACTACGCTGCTGGTGAGCTTGCCAATGACTTCTTCCTGCACGCCGTTTCCGAAGGCGGGCGGCACAAGCGCCGAGGAATGCACATCGATTCCTACTCAGCCAGAACCGACGACGTGACCACGCGGGTGACCGGTTACATCACATTGTTCTGCAAACGAAGGGGGCTTAAGTACTCTGGCTCCCAAGCAAACAGGCTTGCGTTCTCCGAAGCGGTTGATGGGCTGACCGACGGCGACGCCTTCGAGCTCCGAGCAATGCTAGGCCATCGGCTACTGTCAACTGGTCAAGACAGTTACCAGACAACCACCATGCAACGTCGGCAGAAGGAGCAGCTGGCAGGAGCCCTGATGGCACAGGAGCGTTGGGTGACTTCAAACGGAAAGATTGACACGCGATCCGCGCGGAGTGACCGCGATCAAACGGCAGCAACGCAGGGCTTCTGCTGTGCAGATCCATTCCAAAGTCCTCAACCGGGGCAGCGCCATGGGAAGCTCTGCACCGCCTATGGTGCTTGCCCTGCGTGCCCACTCGCCGCAGCTGACCCAAACGAGGCCTACGCCCTCGCCCGCTTTCTTCAACTGCAGGAGCTGTACGAAGAAGCCAGGGAAGACCTTGGCAGCGAGATCTGGAGGCGAAAGTTCGAGAACGCCTACCTTGCTCTCCGCGATTCATGGATTCCAGCAGTGAGCTCAGCCGCGAATCAACAATCAGCGGCGATGATCATGCTGACGACCCTGCCCGGACTTGAATAGCTAGGGCGCTAACGCCACTAGCGCGTCCATTCTAGAGAGAAGGCCATGCCCGCAGTTAGAAAGTTCGAAAATGCACAGGCAGAGACTCTGCATCCTTCATTCCAAGTGGACTATGACAGTGATGTCTGGACCTTCGCCCAGACCACGGTTGGCCAACAGAAGGAGTTTGTCACAGTTGACTGGGCAATCCCGCTGGCGCGTGGAGAATTGCTCACAGACCAGAAACACAGAGCACTCCTCGCTGAGCTGAAGTGCTACCTCAAGACCGCCATCATCGAGGACACGGTGCGCATGACGGTCGGGTCTATCCCTGCCACCTACATGGGCTTGAGGGAGCTGGTGAAGTTCATGGGGCAGCGGAAAATCCACTCCCTCCTTGACATTTCCACAGCGGTAAGCTGGGAATATATCGAAGGTCTCGAAGAGCAGTACATGACTGCTGGAGATGACACCGGTCGAGACAGGGCGTGGACGCACGCGACCGCCTACAAACTCATCCACCCACTTACACAGATCTACGAGATCGCGGACAGATTGCGCGCCAGAGGCGGACAAGCGCCGTGCGAAGCGCCGTTTGACGGACGAAGGACCTACGACGTCGTGACAGAGCCGCTTGGGCTTGCTCGAACGGGTGGATTGATGCCTGTCCCAGACGAGATCTCCGTACCGATCCTTTCCTACGCATGTGAATGGATTGACCACGGCTCTGAGGATGTGATCAGACTTCAGGCTGAGGTCATCCCTATGCTCATCGACGCAAGGAGTGCCACGGGCGCGAGACGAATCGCCTGTCTTCGTCAGATCAAACGGCACATCGAGGAATTCCAGATGAGTCCGATCCCAGGAACACTAATATCCTGGCATGAGCCATTGACCGCCATAGAGCGGATTGATGACGCTGGAGACGAGCGCGGGATTAGCGGAACTCAAAGCCTGAGACGCCTAATACTGATGACTCAGAGCGCATGCAGCATCTTGCTCCAGGGATGCACTGGAATTCGAGCTCATGAGCTGATTGGCCTCTCCCTGGACCACGATCCGACGCTACAGCACGGCGTGGTCAAGTCAGTGACGTCGCTAGACGGACTGATGGAAGTGTTCTCCATTTGTGGCATTTCCGCCAAAAGGGAAGAGACGCGCCATGAGTGGACTGCCGGGCTGCGCCCGTTGGGCACGAATCACCTGCCGATCGTACTAAAATCCATCGAAGTACTGGTGCAGCTAATGGAGCCTTGGCGAGCTCTATCGGGTAGTAAGTCACTGATGCTCAGCTTCTCCCACGCCAAGTCCCTTCCGTCGGGTCCCGATGGAATCGGCCGAATGACAGCCTCCAGAAATTCTCTGCTGCAGCGTGAGTTCGCCGTCGAAGCTCTCACGAAGAAGCGTGGCATCGAAACGACGCAAGCTATCTACGAGGTGAGATCCCTTCGCCCGCAGCGATGGAGGATCACCTTTGCGCACTATGTCTTCCGATCCAAGCCGGAACTAATGCCAGCGCTACGGACGCACTTCCGTCACATGAGCGAGCAGATCACTGATCAAGGGTACATTGGAAACGATGCGGCCCTGCTCGAGAACTTGGAAGGAGAGAGAGTCATGGAGACCTCTCGGTTCCTCGTTCAAATCACCCTTGGCAAGCCAATCGGAGGTGGACCGGCGCAGCGGCTCCTCATGCAGCATGCCGAATCAATGACCGAGGCACTGTCCGAGATGGACGGAGAGACGCTGATCGATAAGGCCGTGGCATACGTGAAGCTCACCGACCTGCGGATATGGACAGGCACTTACGCGAGTTGCCTGATTGATATGTTGCCTGACCGTTCCAGCTGCAACCCACAAGCAAGCCTCCTCACTGTTCGCGCCTCGCCGAACTTCGGCCTACGGTCGCCCGGGCTGTGCGCGGGGTGCAAGTGTTGCATCATCCTGCCAGAGCATAAGGACTTCTGGGAGGATCGCCTCCTGAAAAATCAGGCCATTGTCCAGGCAGAGCGGACCAACCCTAGGAATCAGCCTTCCAAGATTGCTAAGAGCCGTGTTGTTCAGAGTCGAACAGTCCTGAGGATGATATCCAACGCTACCGGGGACGCTTCCGATCGTTCCTGCGAAAGTTGACGACATTGGCTCCATCGTCTCTGTTGGTACTTCTTTTCTGAAGCCGGGACACTGCGAGTTGGAGAGATGCGTTGTGGATGTTGGTCTTGTAAAGCAGAGCCTTTAACCTTGCATTCTCAGCCTTAATCTTAGTGAGCTCTTCAGCCACCGATCCTCGCTTCTCCTCTTCAGCCAGCTCCTGAATTTTAAGCCAGACGTGCCCAAGTCGAGCGTGCCTTGATCCAAAGCTCCCTCTATTTACCCCTGCCTCGGCAGCGACCGAGGTAGGCGTGATGATCCGATGACCTGCGGCCATCTTTGCTTTCAGCAGTTCATTGGTCGGGCGTCGCTTCACCAGGCGGTCAAGAGCCGCCAAAGCCCTGTCCTCTACTGAGTTGGGTCTGCTCATTCTGCTGTCCGCTGATGTCTCATTAGTAGGCAGATAGCGTACGCCACCTTCGCCGCCCAATCATCTATGTGGAACAAGGAGGATATGTGGAACAAGGAGGACCCTGGAATCAATCCTGGTGCACTCGCTGCCCGGCGGGATCTACATGCTTCAGACCCAGATGTTCAGCAACGACTTTGGTACAGGGTCTACCGTGACCATCGCAATGACGAAGCGCCGCAAACCATCGTGCCTGATAGGGCGCAGCATGGCTGGGTTAGCGGGCTATGGGGCCGGGGCTCAGCGTTGAGGTGCGGGAACAGATCACCAACCCTTTCGCGCCACGTGTGAGTGCTACATAGAGGTTCTGCGCGCTCATGCTCTCTGGATAAAGGACCACGGCAATGTCTGCCTCGAGACCTTTCAGCAGGAGAGTGCTGCCGACTGCTCTGCGCGCAATGGGGCGGCTGAGGTGACGATTTCGCTCGCGGGCTTGAAGCGCGGCACCCAATAGATCTTGCTCTCGGTTGATAACGCTTCGCATGGCTGATCGACAGCAGTGCAGAATCTCGGGTCGATAGACCCGAGTGCCTGTCTGTTCGGCCAAGGCGTCCACCAGCCGTAAGGCGCTAGCCATGGTCCGCTCGGACTCAAAGGCCACTGCCTCAGCTTCTACAGGAGTTGGAGAGGTCTTGGCCCTCCCTCTACGAATGGTGCCGACACGCTTCACAAGATTTGGCGCGCCGACGCCCGTCATCATGAGAGCGGAAAAGGTGGCCAAGTCCTGCAGCGCAGTAGGAGCCTGAAGATTGAAGTGCCTCGCGAAGTTGACGAGGTCTCGCATGTCCACGGCTTCTACCGCCATTGCCCCAGGCGTTTGGCTGGTGAGCTGATGGCGCCCTTGGACATTCATGGACTCGCCAATGACCAGAACCGTTCCTTGGCCGCCAGGCGAATTGGTTCGTGCCGCAGTCAGCCTTTGTTGCACCTCATGACCGGCAACCAGCTGGATCCACCGAACGGATGGCGGAGCCGTGGTCAGATCAATGGGTAAGCTCGCCGTAAGAGCATGCCTTTGGGCGAGCAGCCACTGGCCCAGCTCTTCGTTACCTGCAATCTGCCAGCGCCAAGGGGTTCGAAGGCTACCCGCGGCTGGGAAGGATGATTGAACGTCCCGTTCCCAGTGAACCAGCCGATTTCCGCCAAATCCGAAGATGGCCTGTAGAGGGTCTCCGAGGACGCAGGTGGGCAAAAGGGCAGCGAGGGCGGACACGATGGAGTGTTGGACGGTGCTGCAATCCTGATACTCGTCAACCAACAGCCGGGCGTAGGTGGCTGCGATGGGTTGAGCGATATGCCCCGACTCCAAGAGTCTTCGGACTGATTCACGGATCGCGGGATAGTCGCTACTCGCGTTGTTGAGCTCCAAGAGTTCGGGATGATGGCCACTGCGCGTCGGGAACTTGGCGATGAGACGCATGGCGAATCCATCAATCGTCGAGAGTCGATAGGCTGAGCTGGGAACCCCCGCGCGTTTCAAGCGTGTCCTCAACGCGGTGACGCCAGCATTTGTGTGAGTTAGAACAAGGACCGGCCTGTCCCCAGAGTGGGATTTCAGCGCGTCGGCAATCAGCTGAGTTTTGCCGCATCCTGCTGGGGCGGTAATAGATCCGCGTTGGATGGCTAGCAGATCGATGTCAGGCGGCACGGGTAAAAGCCCAGAGTTGGTCTACTACTGCCTTAAAGCTGGCGTCCGCATTGGCGTAGCCGCGAGAGACAATATCCAGGACGATTGACTGGTAAGTCGTAAGAGACTTGAACCAGCTCTTCTTTTTGGTGCGCGAGACCTCGCCAAGCAGTACGCGAATATCCAGCGGATAGGGCGACTTCGGCCTCAATGCTTCGATGGACGCCAAGCTTGTTAGACCGTTCGATTTGGCAACCAGCTGCTGGTTCACAAGGTCTTCACCGACACGCTCTTTAGCCTTCAGGAGCAGGGCATCAATTGATGTGTCAGGAAGGCAGAGGAACAGCTCGTCCTCCAACGTCATTCCTGCCCGCCAAGTCACGAGGCTGCCACCTGATTGGAGATATGCCTCTGCAACACCTGGCGCGGCGGGCTTGTCAGCGTCGATGAAGACGAGGACTCGGTAACCCAACTTCATAAGCGCAGTTGCACGGGCAAAAGCGTTATCCGGAGTGCCTCCGCCTGCGTTGACGTATGCACCGCCTAAAGCCAAAAAAGATGGTTCTTTGCTGGCCACTCCCCATAGATCGAGGCCACGCACAAATCCCACCTCGCTTGCTCCCTCGCACACAATCACAGACTTCGCCAGGAAAGCTTCCGGGTCAGTGCGCAGCGTGCTTTGAATCTCGTCGGTTGAGCCAGCGGAAATGACAACATGGCCAGCCGGTCGTGGTCGAACCACAAGTAGCTGCTCACCTGAAAGCTCGCGAAGCGCCACAGGGGAGTGTGTTGTGAGAAACGCTTGGAGAGGCGGGGGTGTCTCCTTGGCTCCCAAGGAATCCAGCAGGCGCATGAGCCGATGGGGTTCCAACCCATATTCCACCTCATCCACCAAGGCAATCGGCGCTGACTCCGATGCGGCCCGTTGAAGTCCAGTCACCAAGAGTCGAGAAGAACCCGTACCAAGGGACCGAAGGGGGATGCCTGCCCCGCTGTGGAGCGCGATGGCGCCTTCGCCGATGGAGACGGAGTGCGAATCGAGTAAGGCTTGCGGCATCGACCCGACGTTAACCCCAAGGCTCTGGGCCGTTGTCTGGACGATTCCGAGTGTCTGACTCAGGTGGGGCGACGCTTGAGCGCCAAAGTTGGCGCGTGCCTGACGCGCTGCGAGAGCGAGCTGGGCTCCCAATTCTGCGCGTTCGTCGGTTAGCCGGTTGAGGACCGATCCGCGGCTCCAAGACAAGTTGGAGCTTGCAAAGCTGCCTATACGTGCAGGGGCCAATGCGATTCGTTCTTTCCAAGGCAGGCTTCGTTCCAAGCCTTGTTGAAGCGACCTATCGGAAACCAGCGTCCAGCTGGGCTCAAGGTCCGCCCCGACTTGAAGCTGCAGGGTAAGCACCGTCTCCAGGCCCGCGGCAGGTTCGTCTTCGAGGGTGTCAAATACCGCATCGAATCCTCGCAAGAAGTCCCCATAGACATCAATGTCCATCAGCGATGCTGGCAGTTCCCCGAATGTCACGGCAATACGAATTGGCTCTGAGACATCGAGGCCAAAAAAGTCCATGTCGCCGAAGGAGATGCTTCGTCGAGCACCCAAGCACAGGTCGATGGCATCGAGGATGGTGGACTTGCCACTGTCGCCAGGACCGATCAAACAGTTGATGCCCGGAGCTGGCGCCCAGTCGAGTGCCTTGATGGACCGAAAATTCCGGATGGCCAAATGGCGAATTCGAGGCATGGGGGCGTTCTGTAAGAGGCATGGTCAACGATCCGTGTAGGACGCAGACTGACACCAACTTCGACCACGCCCCTGAGGCAATCCTAGCCCTAAAGACTTCTGCCAGTCATCCGCTCATTGGTGGAACTTGGCGCCATGACAAAGCTACTTCGCGAACTGCCCCCGCTTGTAGCTCGGTAACACCGAAAGAACAGTTCCAGATTCACTTCTTCCGTAGTCACCTCCCCCCTGTACAAGGAGGCTAAGCATCCTTGTACAGGGGGGAGGTCCACTCATGGCCGCAGGGCGTCATGCGACCCGAAGCGGATGTCCGACACTGGTTCAAGCCGAACCCTTCGATTCGGTTGTCGGCAGCTTGTTGGTCGTGACACGATCTCGCACCAAGTGAATCAGGGGGGCGACATTGGTCGAATGTAGCCCTTGACCTGCAATTAGCCCTTCTGGCCCGCCTATTAGACAGCCGAGGTATCTGTGGATAGCGACAATCGAGAGCAGCTCCGCGAAAGGATTCGAGGTCTTGAGAAATCGGCTTCGCCCCGAGATGCTGAGCGCCTAATGGGCGAGATCCTAGAGCCGCTATTGGCGGAGGATGGGTACGCCATCCTCCCGGTGGGGAACCAACGAGATCTGGGTGTCGACTTTATTGCCCGGAAGGCAAACTCCGACGGTCACAACGCAGACGAGATTGCCATCGAATACAAGCATTTCAGACAGAGCGCCATTGGTACGGAAGCCGTTCATCGGGTGCTTGGCGCGACCCTGAGTATGGGTTTATCGCGTGCAATGCTCATTACGAATTCCAGGTTCACCTATGCCGCGCGCGAATCTCTTCGTCGAAACACCCCCATTGGCATCGAACTTCTAGACCTTGATGGGCTGCGATCCTGGGTGGGGCGTCTTGAGGAAATGCCCTCAGTTGATTTTGGTCAAGTCAATGTTATTAGACGCGAGCTGAGCCGAAAGCTGATTAAGCTAATCGCGAAGCATCCACGTTCCTTGGATGAGATTGAATGGCGAGAAATGGAAAGGCTGTTATCAGAGGTATTTGAAGGGTTGGGATTTGAAGCAACACTCACGCCAGGTAGCAAAGACGGCGGAAAAGACATCATTCTCAAGTGTCGCGTCGCATCAAAGACCCACACCTACTATGTCGAAGTGAAGCATTGGCGCTCGGGGCAGCGCGTTGGATCAGGTGCTATATCGGACTTTCTGAATGTCATCGTCAATGAGGAAGTTGACGGTGGCCTCTACCTATCCACGTATGGCTACTGCTCCAATGCTATAGAGTCCTTAACCGAATTTGAGCGGACAACCGTCCGGTTTGGGAAAGAAAACAAAGTAGTTTCGTTGTGCAGGTCCTACGTCAAGGCGATGTCAGGAATCTGGTCTCCGGATAGTTCGCTTTCAGAAATTCTGTACGAAGATACGTTCTAACGGTATGTTCAAGGGCGCCCGGGAAGACCGCGCACGTGTGTAAAAATATAGTCGAATGACCACTTCTGGCCGGAAGCAGACATCAGCACTGCGTCGGCGCTTGGTCCGGTGCTATTCTCCGCTTTCGACCCAAAGCGGACGTCTGCCGGAGTGCACACCCTGCGTGCTATTGGGTCCAGTTATACGTCGGCTTGTTAGCTGGACCCGGCCGCCTTAAGATTGAGCTGTATCAAGGGGATAGCCCACCTATAGTGCGCTATGGATAAGTCGCATAGCCGGATCCAAGGATCCGGTTATTAGTTAGACAGTTAGAGGGCGGAACCGATATGTCGCCACTTGATGGATTGCAAATGCCAGCGCAGCTGGCATGCGAGTTCTTCGCGGTGTTCTCACGCTTCGAGTTCGCGCTCAAAGATTCTGGGTACTACTACGTAAACCACCGTGGTCGTGCCGCTGCTGATTGGGATCGCTACTTTTTGCATGCCAACGATACGGTTCGTACCGATGCTGATCCCGATCTTTTTGAGGCAGTTCAGTACCTCATAGATGAGCCTCCTCAGGTTCAAGTGGCGCCGGCCCAATGGAACCCAAATGTTCCGCTGCGCGGAGGGCCTGGAATCATCGGTACTGCATTGGATGCGACTGGTAGAGTTCGCAACAACCTATTCCATGGTGGCAAGCACACCCCACACTCGCCGCCCGGACGAGATGAGAAGCTTGTTCGCTCGGCCCTATGCTTGCTCCATGCTTGTCTCAAGCAAGATCAGCAACTGGCGGCTGCTTATGAGCAACCGACGGCCTTCTAACAATTCATTCATGCCGACGCCGTCTCGCGGCCCGGCTTGCTTCCGGTGTTAGCCATCCATGAGCGACTCTCTACAGCCAAACCCAGATGGATTCGCAGCCGACCCCTTCGGATACAGCGTACTTGCTTGGCATAAATGGGGCTTGCTCGCGACAGCAAATGGATTTCCTGTGGACATTTCCAAGCCGCCAACCATTGCTGATCTAAAGAATCCTGTCCTTTGGCTTAGCCATGCAAATGCACTATCTGAGGCAGCGGTTCAATTGGTTAGGAATCCGCCAAGCTTTGACAGTTTTCCGCAAGAACTCAGAACAATCTGTCACAGCCAGTACCACGCGGTGGCACTGATGATCATTGGCTACAGCCTTGAAGTTTGCCTCAAAGCAATGATCTTGCTCAGAATCGGGGCTGAGGAATTTACAAAACAAGAGAAGGAGCATTTCCACCACAAGCTGGAAGAGCTTGCCAACTTCATTCCTGATCTTGGCGAGAAGGACAAAGCAATTCTGAAGGGTCTCTCGCACTTTGTTGTCTGGGCTGGTCGCTACCCCGACCCTGGATCAAGGCGCTTAAACAATGCCGTTGACGTCTTTGAGCTCTCCGAGAGGCACCAGATAAGTGCAAAGGATCTCTTCGCCCTTTCCGCGCGGGTGATGAAGCACGTTCAAAAAGTGGTCAACTAGATAGCTGATAATTCAGTCAAGCCGAGCCTGCTTCGCGGGTCGGCTTAATCCAGGATTCTGATGTTTGCTTCTGGCCGCAGGATGCCTCTCGACTCACAGCGGTCAGTGCCTTGGATCAGTGAGATGGCAGCAGAGGTAGGGCGAACTGCGGTAGGCTGTCCGGAAGGGCAGGCGCTCATGACGAGTCATGTTTTTTGGGGGAAGCATGTTTCGGCGGATAGAATCCATTTCTCAGGCTGCGGTTTGGGACGGTTATGATGGACGAACGAGCCCAGCGCCTGATTTTGCTCGATACAACCTTGTTTATGGCTGGAACGCTTCCGGCAAGACAACCCTTTCTCGTGTCTTTGCGCTATTAAACGGTCCGATCGTAAGCCGGTTGCCGGCCGGCGCACATGTACGTGTTAGCGTGGGTCAGGAGGTGCTGGATAGCCGGAAAGAACAGGATCGGGGGCGGATTCCCGTGTGCATCTTTAATCGGGACTTCATCGATTCAAACCTGCAGCAGGCCGATTACGCGCAAGCGCCTGCTTTGTTCATCGTGGGTGAAGACAACATCCGGCTGAGTAACCGCATCGCGTCGTTGGCCCGACGGAAGGGGCGTGTGGCGGCAATGTATCGCTCGGTCCAGACAAGGCAGAGCGAGATCAGCACCGCCAGGGAGAAAGCGGCCACCGACCTGGCCAGAGATTGCGGAACGATGTTGGGTGTCCGCGATTTTAGGGCGCCCAATCTGAAAGGTATCCAGCAACGGCTGACCGAGTCGGCTGGCCATCTTCTCGACGATGCCACTCTGCAAGCAATGGTCAATCAGGCGAGAGACCAGAGTGAGTTCACCCACATTAGCAACTTGCCAGTGGTGATGCCTCCGCTCTCGCCTGGGATAGATGACATCGCTGGGTTGTTGACGGAGACGCCTAGGCAGAACACGATCAAACGCTTGGCCGAAAATCCTGCGCTGAGCGATTGGGTACGCACTGGTCTGCGATTTCATGAGCACAGTACGACCTGCGCTTTCTGCGGGAACGCTGCAGCGCAAGCGCTGGAGGCCTACGCGAACCACTTCTCCGACGAGTATCGCCGGCAGCACGTCGCCGTCACGTCGGCAATCGAACGACTGGAACAACCTAGGTGGGCGCATACCTTTCCGCATGAGAAGGAGTGGGTTCCAGATGTTCGGGTCAAGGTCCAGGGTGCATTGAGTCGACTCGCGGCTTGGGAAGCTCGGGAAAGCGAGATCCGTGCGGCTTGGGTCGGCCTGCTGAGAGAGAAGCTTGCCAACATGGAGACGGCATTCACCGTAGAGGCAGTTGAAGATCGAGCTCCCGAATTGATGGTTATTCTTGCGGAGCTTTGTCAGGCAAAGGACGATCACAACCGCGCGTGTGACGAACTTGCGGCCAGACGCCGGGGCGCAGCCGAGAAAGTGAAGGAGCACTTCGCAGCCCGGTTTGTACTCGACCCCGGAGCGACAGAGGCGATCGCGTTCTTGAGCCAAGTTGAAGCGGAGCTGGGGCGAATAAAGACTGTCGGGCAGAAGATCGCAGAGCAAGCGATCGTGGCGAATGCCGAGCTACAGCGTAGTTCGGTGGCCGCAAGCCAAATCAATGGGCTATTGAAGCGATTGCTGGGGCCACGCATCTCCGTTGAGCAGGCTCAGGACAATGGGATCCAGTTCATCCGCGAAGGTCTGCCAGCCACCAATATGAGCGACGGTGAGCGGACGGCGATCTCGCTAGCGTACTTCCTAGTCAGCTTGGGTCAGAATGGTCAGCGGCTTGAGGATCTAGTCGTTTTCATAGATGACCCGATCTGTAGCCTGGACGCCAACCACATCTATGACGTGGCCTACCTCCTTATCACGAGCCTAAAGGCGTGTCGGCAGCTCTTCATTTCGACACACAACTCGGAGTTCTTTAACACGATTAAGCAGGACTGGAGTGATCGTGGAAAGTTCAAGAAAGAGCACGCTGCGTACCTCGTCCACCGAGAGCGTGACGGCGCCAGCCAACTGATTGAGCTTCCTGGACACCTGGCAAAGTTCCGTTCCGACTACCACCACGTCTTCTACTGCTTGCGCCAGTTTCAGGCGAGCGCCAGCCAGGAGGTTGATGCCTATCTGAGCTGTCCGAACTTGCTAAGGCGGTTCCTAGAGATGTATCTCGGCTTCCGGCGCCCCACACCGAAGGGCTACCTGACTAAGCTTGACGTATTGTTCGACGACGAAGTTGAGCGAGGTGCCGTCGCAAGATACGTAGACGAAGGGTCGCACAGCGCATCAACGCTCCGCCTGCTGGAGTTTTCCGACTTCCCCGCAATGTCTCGGGAGATGGTAGAGCGCGTAATGCGGGCATTGGAGCGCGTGGATCCTGATCACTATTCAGTATTGATGGCGGAAACCACCTAGGCGTCTAAGTCCGCTCCTGGCCGATAGCAGCCATGCCCTTCTCAAGAGACGTACAGCATGGACCACAGCACGGCGGGCGCTTCTTCGGGGCGCACGCCGGCCAGGCGCTGCCACAGGGAGGGGACGGGGGACAGTTGCACTAGGTCATTGCTCCTTCGCCTCAGCCGCAAGCTGGGACTGCTTGGTCATGGCGCCGCCTTCCCACCACGCCGTGAACCACTGCGCACGGCCGTCCAAGTATGCGGGTTGACCAATTTCCGGCGTCCACAGCGCATAGCGATGCCCACGGGTGGCAGCGACGATGCGTTTGAAGGGGTCATCCCAGTCGTGGGGCGCGATGGTGAAGCGGCCCACGTGCGCCTGCATCAGCACGTGGGTACGCAGATCGTCGGCCGCCTGCGCGGCCTGCTCCGGGTTCATGTGCACGTTCGCCCAGCGCGGGTCGTACTGGCCGGCGTCCAGCGCCACCCAGTCGAACGGGCCGAGGCGCTGGCCGATCTGGGCGAAATGCGGCCCGTAGCCCGAATCGCCGCTGACGAACAGGCGTCGCTCGGGCGACACCAGCGCAAACCCCACCCACAGCGACTGGTCGCGGGTGAAGGTGCGCCCGGAGTAGGGCGGGGCGGGGTGACGTGGACCTGCAGCTGCGGCGTGAGCGCCACGACCTCGTTCCAGTCGGCCTCGCGCACGCGGCTCACGTCGTAGCCCCAGCGCTCGAAATGCGCCCCGACGCCCAGTCCCACGATCACCTGCCGGACCTTGGGCTGCAGCGCCCGCACTGTCGGGTAGTCCAGATGGTCGTAGTGATCGTGGCTGATCAGCAGCGCGTCGATCCCGGGCACGTCGGCGGCGGTATAGAGGTTGGTGCCCTCGAACGCCTCGTTCGCCCCGGGAATCGGCGCCGCATTGGCGCTGAAGACCGGATCGATCAGGATGCGCTGCCCGCCCAGTTGCACGAAATAGGAGGAATGGCCCAGCCAGACCACCAGGTCCTGCGCGGGGTCGAGCGCCTTGAGGTCGGTCTTGACGGTGGGCACGGCGCCTGGCGGCCGGGTCTGGCCCTTCTTCCCGAAGAGCGTTCCCATCCACATCGACCACTCTGACTGGTCCGTGGTCTTCATGGGCGTGTCGATCTGGTTGAGAAATGCGCCGCCGACGTAATTGGGCGAGAGGGTCATGCGCTCCAGTCGCTCGCCGCTGGGCAGTTCGCCGAACACCGGCTGCTGCAAGTAGGCGAAGACGCCCGCCACGCCGAGAATGGCGATGCCGACCAATACCATGAGGAACCTCCGGAACGTCCTCATGCCATCACGCCAGCGCCGTGCCGGTGGCACGCGCGAGTTCGGCCAGCAGCAGATCCTGGAACCGGGTGTCGTTGACGGCGGCATGGGGCTGCTCGTGCCGCTGGTGATGCCAGTAGCCGCCGCTGGTCAGCGCCTCGGCATCGTTGCTGGTGGCAAGCCATTCCTGGGTCAGATGCCCCAGCCGCAGGTCGTCGGGCGCGCCCGGGCCGCCCATCTTGGTCGGCACCCAGCCCGGATCGACGGCGTTGCTGAAGGACTCGGGCCAGCGCCGCGCCACGGCCGCGGCCAGCGTGGTGACGAACAGCTTGCTGTCGGAGTAGCTGCCGGTGGCCGTGCGGCCGGTCCAGTCCATGCCGGCGAGGCTCGCGCGTCCGCCCCGGTGCATGCTGCTGCTCAGGTAGATCAGGCGCTTGGGGCGCTGGATCAGGGCCGTGAGCAGGTACGGTGCGACGACGTTGACGACCAGGACCTGCGAACCGGACAGGATGCCGGCGTTGTGGACGACGGCGTCCATCGGGCCGATGGCGTTGACCTGGCGGGCGAGATCGCGGATTTGCGCGAGGTCCGACAGGTCGCCGATGGTGGCGACGGCCCCCTGGTCCACCAGTTCCTTCACCGCCGACAGCCGGGCCTGGGAGCGCACGTGCACCACGACGTCATGGCCTTGGGCCAGCAGCGTCTTGGCCGTGGCATGGCCGAGCCCGTCGGCCGAGCCGGTGATAAAGACGCGGGCCTTGCCGCCTGTGCGACCGTCTGTGCGATCGCCTGGGTTTTGGCCTCGTTGTGCGTTGGGCATGGGGGACTCCTTTCGGGAACTCGGTGGTGTCTGCGCCCAGGACGTCGAGGCGGTCAGCACCGAGCCCGCGGCCAGCGCCGAAGCCAGCCCGGCGCTGGCGGTGAGAAAGGTGCGACGGTCCATGGGTGTGTCCTCCGTTCAGGCCGCCAAACGCCGCAGTGGCCACGTGGCCCGCCGCGGCGCTGCGTTGTAGATCATTGGGATGAAGCCGGCGGCAGCCCCTTGCTGAACGCCTTGGTGTGGAACACCGTCGCGCCTTGGCCCTTGTCCATGTCGCTGGCGACCGCGTAGAGGTCGTTGCGGCGGGGATCGATGGCCAGGCTGGTGGAGGACAGGTTGTGGCCGCCATCGCGTCCGGGCAGCAGCACCTGGCCGATGGGGATGCCGTTGCGGTTGAAGGCCAGCACGCGGCCCTGCCCGTAGATCGCCACGTACACGTTGCCGTCGGCGTCCGCCCGCATCGAGTCCGGCGCCGGCCCGGTGAAGTGGTAGGCGATGGCCGAGCCGATCGGCGCGATGGTGGTCGCATCGGCCAGCTCGATGCGGTGCAGCAGGTTGCGGCCGAACTCGGTGGCCCACAGCGTCTTGCCATCGGCGCTGAGCGCCAGGCCGTTGGCCATCGCCAGGTGCGGCAGCACCGGCTTGATCGTGATCAGGTCCGGCTCGGCGTAGTACACACCGCCCCTGGGCTCGGTCGCATTGCCCTTGAAGTCGGTGAAGTAGAAGCCGCCGCGGGCATCGAACACGAGGTCATTGGGCATGTACCCGGCCACGGGCGGCACGATCGCCTGTAGGCCTGAGCCGTCCGGGCTCACCGCGTAGATCGCGCCGCGGCCGTTGGGAATGTCCAGTGCCGCGACGAACAGGCGCCCATCCGGGTGGAAGGCCAGGCCGCCCGGCGACAGCGCGTCCAGCGCGACGAAGGTGGACAACTTCCGGTCCGGCGTCAGGCGCAGCACGCGGCGGCCGCTCACGTCGCAGAAGATCAGATTGCCGCTGCGGTCGAAGATCGCCCCTTCGAGGATCAAACCCTCGTTGGACACCTTGAACCAGGGTTCGGCCACGGCCGTCTGCAAGGCGCGCTCGGATGCCGGGATCGGCACCGCGCTGCGCGTCTGCGCGTCGTAGGCCAGCCCGGCGACGCTGCTTTGCTGGGCCGACGCAGCCGGCATGAGGCCCGCGCCCATGACCAGGCAGGTGGCGAGCAGGGCTGCTCGTACTCTGGCGCCGTGGCGGCCGCCGTGCTGGCGGCCCGCCTCGCGGAAAGATGCTGGCGTCATGGAACGGCCCTTACCAGGGTTGATTGGAGGGGCCGACGGTGAACTCGTTGATCGTTGTGTCCTCGGGCTGGTCGATCGCGAAGGCCACGACGCTGGCAATCCGGTCCGGGGAAATGCCGTAGGTGTCGTAGATGCCCTGCATCTGGTCGAGCGACGCCTTGTCGGTGAACGTCTGGAGCAACTCGGTATTGATGGCCGCGGGGTAGATCGTCGCCGTGCGGATGTTGGTGCCTTCCATGGCCGACTCCATGCGCAGAACTTCCATGAAGTCGCGCACGAACCACTTCGTGCCGCCATAGACCGCGCCGCCGGGGTAGGCCTTCAGGCCGGCCACCGACGAAGTGGCGATCACGTGGCCGGACTTCTGCGCCGTGAACTCGGGCAGCACGGCGGCCACGCCGTTGAGCACGCCCTTGACGTTGACATCGACCATCTGGTGCCACTCGGCGGTCTTGAGCGCGGACAGCGGCGAGTTCGGCATCAGGCCGGCGTTGAGGAAAATGGCGTCCACGCGGCCGAACCTGTCCTTGGCCAGCTTGACGATGGCGTCGTTCTCGGACTGCTGGGTGACGTCCAGCTCCTGGTACACGGCCTGGCCGCCGTGCTGCTTGATCTCGTCGGCGATGCGCTTGAGGTTGTCGGCCCGGCGCGCGCCGAGCACGACCTTGGCGCCCT
This sequence comes from Stenotrophomonas sp. FW305-3-2-15-E-LB1, assembly GCF_058787375.1. Lineage (NCBI taxonomy): Bacteria > Pseudomonadati > Pseudomonadota > Gammaproteobacteria > Lysobacterales > Lysobacteraceae > Stenotrophomonas > Stenotrophomonas sp. FW305-3-2-15-E-LB1. The sequence goes on along the minus strand of NZ_JBYSZR010000005.1, from coordinate 138,224 downwards.
TGCTGGCGAGCAGCTTGGCCGTGGCCTCGCCGATGCCCGACGATGCGCCGGTGATGATGATGACTTTGTCATTGATCATGATGTTTTCTGCCTTTGTGTCGATGCCGGCAGCGTGTGCCGGCGGGAGGTTCAATACACGGTGAATCCGCCGTCCACGGCCAGGGCCTGCCCGGTCACGAAGCTCGATCCCGAACTGCACAGCCAGAGCACCGCGTCGGCGATTTCATCGCCGCGCCCCAGGCGCTTCATCGGCAGGTCGCGCAGCAGGTCGTCCATCGCCAGCATCCCGCTGTCCAGCATGGAGGAGACCATCGGCGTTTCGATCGTGCCGGGGCACACGGCGTTGATGCGCACGCCGCGCGTGGCGTATTCGAGCGCGGCGCTCTTGGTGAGGCCGATCACGCCATGCTTGGTGCCGTGATAGGCCGCCATCAGCGCGCGCCCGGTGAGGCCGCCGATGGACGAGCAGTTGACGATCGCGCCGCTGCCTTGCTGGCGCATCTGCTTCAGCTCGTGCTTCATGCAGGCCCAGACACCGCGCTGGTTGATGGCGCTGATCAGGTCGTAGTCCTTGGCGAACTGGTCCGCGATCTCGGAGGCGGGCACCTGGATGCCCGCGTTGTTGTACGCGGCATCCAGGCGGCCGAAGGTCGCGACCGTGCGCTCCACCATGGCCGCCACCTGGTCCTCGTCAACGACGTCGCACACCACCGCGATCGCCTTGCCGCCCGCGGCGGTGATCTCGTCCACCGCTTTGAGCAGCGGCTCCTCTTCGCGGCCCGCCAAGGTGACCGCGGCGCCGGCCTTGGCGAATGCGCGTGCGGTATCCAGCCCCATGCCGGAGCCGGCGCCGGTGACCAGGGCAACCTGCCCTGTGAAGTCGTAGGCGATGTTCATGGAAGTCTCCTTTCAGGTCAGGCCGCCAGCGAAGCGTTGTCGATCACGAAGCGGTACTTCACGTCGCCCTTGAGCAGGCGCTCGTAGGCGTCATTGATCTGGTCGGCGCGGATCATCTCGATGTCCGAGACGATGCCGTGCTCGGCGCAGAAATCGAGCATCTCCTGGGTCTCGGGGATGCCGCCGATCATCGAGCCGGCAATCGCGCGGCGCTTGAAGATCAGGTTGAACACTTCGGGCGAGGGATGCGGCGAGGCCGGTGCGCCGATCAGCGTCAGGGTGCCGTCGCGCTTGAGCAGGGCCAGGAACGGGTCCAGGTCGTGCGGCGCGGCCACGGTGTTGACGATCAGATCGAAGCTCTTGGCGTGTGCCGCCATCTCCTCGGCATTGCGCGACACGACCACCTCGTCGGCGCCCAGGGCCTTGGCTGCCTCGCGCTTGGACTCGGACGTGGTGAACGCCACCACGTGCGCGCCCATGGCATGGGCGAGCTTGATGCCCATGTGGCCCAGGCCACCGATGCCGACGATGCCGACCTTCTTGCCCGGTCCCGCGTTCCAGTGGCGCAGCGGCGAGTAGGTCGTGATGCCGGCGCACAGCAGCGGCGCCACGGCGGCGAGCTGTTCCTCGGAATGGCGGATGCGCAGCACGTAGCGTTCGTGCACGACGATCTGCTGCGAGTAGCCGCCCAAGGTCCAGCCCGGTGCATCCGGCGTCGGGAAGTTGTACGTGCCGACCATGCCGTCGCAGTAGTTCTCCAGCCCTTCGTCGCACTCGGCGCAGTGCTTGCAGCTATCGACGATGCAGCCGATGCCGACAAGATCACCCGGCTTGAAGCCGCTCGCGTGCTCGCCGACCGCGGCCACGCGGCCGACGATCTCGTGGCCGGGAACGCACGGGAATTGCGTGCCGGCCCATTCGGCGCGCACCTGGTGCAGGTCCGAATGGCACACGCCGCAGTAGGCGATGTCGATCTGCACATCGTGCGCGCCCACCGCGCGGCGGGTGATTTCCAGGGGTTCGAGGGGCTTGTCGCCGGCATGGGCGCCGTAGGCTTTGATGGTCATGTGAAATTCCTTGATCGAGTTCTTCAGCCCTTAAGATGCTTGCCGAAGAAGTCGGTGATCCTGTCGAAGGGAATCTTGTCCACGCGGTCGTACAGATCGACGTGGCTGGCGCCCGGGACGATCACGAGTTCCTTGGGCTCGGCTGCGGCCGCGTAGGCGGTCTGGGCGAAGTAGAGCGAATGGGCCTTCTCGCCGTGCACGAACAGGATCGGACGCGGCGAGATCTCCTTGATGTAGGTCAGGATCGGCATGTTCATGAACGACAGCGGCGTGGTGATCGTCCAGGCGTTGCCGGAATTGACCGCCCGCCGGTGGTAGCCGCGCGGCGTCCCGTAGTAGTCGTGGTAATCGACCATGAACTGCGGTTCGCCGCCCTTCGGCGGGGTGTTGTAGGCCGGCTGATAGGCAGGCTTGCCATTCGCGGCGTCTTCCCAGCGCTGGCGGCTCAGTTGTTCCAGCGTCTGCGTGCGCTGCTCCGGGGTCACGACGTCGTTGTAGCCCTTGGACATGACGCGGGTCATGTCGTACATGGTGCTGGCGACGACGGCCTTGACGCGCTTGTCGGCGGCCACGGCGTTCAATGCGAAGCCGCCCCAGCCGCAGATACCGATGACGCCGATTCGCTCGCGATCGACGTAGGGCTGCAGGCCGATGAAGTCCACCGCCGCCATGAAGTCCTCGGTGTTGATGTCCGGCGAGGCGACGTTGCGCGGCTCGCCGCCGCTCTCCCCGGTGTAGGAGCCGTCGAAGGCCAGTGCGGCAAAGCCGCGCTCGGCCATGATCTGCGCATACAGACCCGAGGACTGTTCCTTCACCGCGCCGAACGGACCACCCACGACGAGCGCCGCCAGCCGCTGGTTCGCCCGGTTCTTCGGCAGGTACAGGTCGGCCGCGAGGGTGATGCCGTAGCGGTTCTTGAAGGTGACCTTCTGGTGATCGACCTTGTTGCTCTTGGGAAACACCTTGTCCCATTCCTGCGTCAGCCGCAGGCCACCCGATTCCGCCGGGGCCGAGGCGGTCTGCGCGAACGCCGTCTGGCCGCCGAGCGTTGCGGCCACGCCCGCGAGAAGCGAGCCTTGAACGAAGCCCTTGAGGGCCGTCCGCCGCTTGATGTTCGTGATTTCCAAGTTAGCTTCGTTCATGACGTTGTCCTTTGCGTGGTTGGTGGTGGAGCCGGCAGGTCGGTCTTGTTGCTCTCGCCGGTGAGGTCAGCGGTACGCCGCGGGCCTGTCACCGTCGGTGCCGGGCTGGCTGATGCCCAGGTTTTGGTTGGCGTAGCGTTGCGGGTCCTTCACGAGGTCTGCCATGAAGCGGCCAATGCTCGCGCGGGAGGTTTCCGTGCCCTTGAAGGTCTCGCCCTTGGGGGTCAACTGGAATTCCTCGGTGGGCTTGTTGGTCAGCCACACCGGCCGCAGGACGGTGTAGGCGAGCCCCGACTGCTCGGCCAGTTCCGCCGCCTTCAGGTTGATGGGGCGGTATTGGCCGACCATACCCTTGTCCCAGGCGTTGAAAGCCGCAGGCAGTTCGTCATAGATGCCGCCGGCGCTGATGACGACCAGGTGGCGTGAGCCGACCTCCTTCATGGCCTGAACGATGTTCGCCGTCTTGGCGTCCAGGTCCATGCCGCCCATGGTGCTGACGACGATGTCCTGCCCGCGGATCGCGCGAGTGAGGTCCGGCAGATTGGCGGCGTCGCCGTCCACGACGTTCACGCGGTCGCTCTGCATGTCCTTCATGCGGCTGGCGCGGCGCAGGAACAGGGTCAGCTTCACGTCGTCCTGTTCCAGCAGACGGGGGATGATCTCTTTCGACGTACTGCCGTTGGCGCCGATCAGAATCACGTTCTTCATGGTTGAGTTGGCCCTGGTTGCATTCGCTGGCTCGATCTCCCGAGCGCGTCCGGCGTCGCTGAATGCGCTGGCCGCGGTGGCCAGGACAGCAGCGGCAAGGAAGCCAGACAGCAGGACGATCTTTTTCATGGAGACAGGCCTCGCGAACGGGGAGTTTTCGGGGTCAGGGTTGAGGGTTGTTCACCCGGTAGCGCAGCCACACCGTGCTGTCTTTCAGGGGCTTCGCGTCGATCAGCGTGAACGACTGCGGCGCAATCCGGGTCAGCGGTTCCTTGGCCGTGAACAGGCCCGGCGCACTGGGCGAGGCGTCCGAGACGGGCGCCAGCAGCAGGCTCACCTCATCGACCAGACCGTCCCGCACATACGACCAGTTCAGTACGCCACCGCCGCCGATCATCACGCGCTCCATGCCGAACAGCGTTGCCAGCTTGTGCAGCGCCAGGGCGTTGTCCGGCGCGTCCCTTCCGGCGATGACGTAGGAGATGCCCAGGCGCCGCAGCAGGTCCTTGTAGGCGTTGCTGGCCTTCTCGGTGAGTACCGACACCACGTGCGAGCGCACACCGCCGTAATCGACGTGGTTCTCTTGCCAGCCCAAGCGTCCGGTGGGGTCGAGCGCCACGTAGTACATCGGTGCGTGTGCTTCGGCCACGAAGTCGCCTTCAGGAACTGTGTCCGCCGACGGGTTCAGGTCCGGCTGGCGGTCGTGCGTGAAGTTGTCATCGGTCGAGACGCGGCCATTCAGATAGCCCTGGATGTTCAGGACCTGCTGATCGGCGTGCAGCGCCAGTTGCTCGTACTGAAGCGCCGCCGAATCGAACTCGGGCAGTTCGATGTTGTGGATTCTTCCGTCCAGCGACGTCAGGGTGTGAATGATGACGTAGGGCTTCTTCAAAGGAGTCTCCTGCGGCTAGTTCTTCGAGAACGCGATCCGCGCGGTGCCGCTGCCAAGCGCCTGCGCCAAGCCAGCGGGGTCGTCCACGCGGCCGAGGCGCGTGTACGAGTAGGACGAACTGAAGGTCAGGTAGAAGACCACCAGCGTCCTTGGCCCGTAGAGCATGAGGTCGCCGTTGCGGATCGTTCCGGGACGGCTGGCATTGGTGGGCAGCGCCTTTGGAAGCTCCGCGTGCTTCTCGTTGCTGTTGAGGTCGGCCATGTCGATCGTGAGCGGCAGCATGGCGGCAAATGCGTGGGCCGCTTCGGTGTCGGCCAGGGTGATGGCGAAGCGACGTTCGCCGACGGTCATCCACATGCGAGATTCCTCCGGTTGGACACGGGCCGCCGCGTTGGTGGTCGCGGATGAACCCGACGCTCCAGGCTGCGCGGCGTCGCAGGCCCCGAGCGCGAGCAGCGTGCACAGCAGGCCCAGCGCGCGCATGGCCCGCAGGCCGCGCGCGGGGCGGTAATCAAGGGCCATCTGTCGGCTGCTGCAGCGTGAGGCACTGAGGCGCAGGGTCATGGGGTTCTCCGGGCGTGGCGAGCGGCTCAGGCCGCCTGCGGTACTCGCGAACGCGAGGTGAGGAACGCGAGGAAGGCCGCGAACAGCAGGACGGCGGCACTCGCCATGAAGGTGCTGCGGTAGCCCGTCGAATCGAACAGCAGGCCGCCCACGGTCGAGCCCAGGGCGATGGCCAACTGGATCACTGCCACCATCAGACCGCCGCCGGCTTCTGCGTTGTGCGGCATGGCCTCGGCGATCCAGCTCCACCAGCCTACCGGGGCCGCGGTCGCCACCAGGCCCCATAGGCCCAGCAGCGCGGCAACGGCAGCGACCCAGGCACCGAAGGGAATCAGCGTCAGCGCGATCGCCGCCATGAGGACGGGGATGACGATCAGCGTCCCGTACAGGCTGCGTTTGAGGATGGAGCCGATCAGCGCCGTACCGATGAAGCCGGTCACACCGATCACGAGCAAGATCAGCGACAGCGTGGATACTTCCACGTGCGTCACCGTCTCCAGGAACGGACGCACATAGGTGAACAGCGCGAACTGCCCCATGAAGAACGCGCCGCAGGCGGCCATGCCCAATGCCACGGGCCGGCTTGCCAGCACCTTGAAGACGTTGCCCGAACCCGGCGCGCGTTCCTTGGCCTGCATGCCTGGCAGGCTGATCCACTGCCAGACCAATGCGATCGCGGCCACGGGCACCAGGCAGAAGAAGGCGCCGCGCCAGCCCATCACCGAACCGAGATAGCTGCCCAGCGGTGCGGCGATCACCGTCGCCAGCGCATTGCCGCCGTTGAAGATCGCCAAGGCGCGGGGCACCTGGCTGCCGGGTACCAGGCGCATGGCCGTGGCCGCCGACATGGACCAGAACCCGCCGATCACCACGCCGATCAGCGCGCGACCGACCATGTAGATCAGGTAGCCCGGCGCCAGCGCCACCACGGCGCCGGAGACAGCCATCAGGGCCGTGAGCACCAGCAGCAGCGTCTTGCGGTTCATGCCACCGGCAAGCCACGAGATCGACAGGCTGGTCAGCACCGCGAAGGCGCCGGAGATGGCAATGCCTTGGCCGGCCATGCCCTCGGTGACATGGAGGTCGGCCGCTATGGGCGTGAGAAGGCTGACCGGCATGAACTCGGACGCGATCAGCGCGAACACGCACAGCGACATGGCGAACACGCCGCTCCAATGAGCGGGCTGCGCGCCGGCTTCTTGTGGGGAGTGGACAGTCCCGCCGGGAACTGCTCCTATCTGCTCTGCCATGGATGTCTTCTTTTCTCTGGTGTACTTATGAAAACGCTACGCTCGCCATCGAGCGGGAAACGACGGCCAACTACTTCACCGCCTCGATCCGGACGTTGAATTCGCCGTCCTGCTTCGACAACTGCTCGATGCCGGACGTGAAGCGACCGAGATGAACCAGGTCGTTCGAGTGCCGGAACCCTCGGTAGTACGCCACCAGGTTTCCCCAGGGCGCGTACAAGGCGAAGTCGCCTGCCGAGGGCGTCAACCCGAAGGGGGCGTTCGCCGTCGAAAGCTTGCGCGGCGGGTAGGCGACCTTCTCCACGTTGTTGTAGTCGCTGAACTTCAGCGTCAGCGGCAGCATGGAGACGAGATCGCGGCTGGTGGGGTTGTCGTTGAGTTCCACCACCGCCTCACCACCCTCGAAGCTCAACCTGATCCGGGTCACTTCGGTCGTTCGGCTCGACATGGCTTGCCCTCCTTGCGCTGGAGCCGCCTGGGCGGTGCTCCCTGTGGATTGACGTTCCTGGGCCGCCGCGCCCTGGCTCATGAGCGGCAGCGTGGCAGCCAGTACGGCGGCCAGCGCGGCGGATCGGCAAAATTTCGTATTCACGATGGCAACTCCTGTGCGTGGAAGGTCATGGCGACTTCCCGCGATGTCCGATAATTCAGTCCTTGCCGATCTGGTCCATCTGCTTGGCGTCCATGCGGCCACCGTGGACGGTGATCCTGGCCATGCCGGCCTCGATCTCGCGCAGGTCTTCCGGCGTGAGGTTCACGTTGATCGAACTGAGGTTCTCGCGCGCATGGTCCAGGTTGGTGGTGCCGGGGATGGAGACGATCCAGGGCTTTTGCGCCGCCAGCCAGGCCAGAGCGATCTGCGCGCGCGTGGCGCCCTTCTTCTCGCCGAAGGCCTTGAGGAAGTCGAGGATCGGCTGGTTCGCCTTCATCACCTCGGCGCTGAAGCGTGGGAAGGTCTTGCGTAGGTCGGTCTTCGCATCGAATTTGGCCTGGGCATCCAGCGGCAGCTTGCCGGGCAGGAAGCCCTGACCCAGCGGCCCCCACGGCACGAAGCCGATGCCCAGTTCCTCGCAGGCCTGCAGCACGCCGTTGCGCTCGACGCTGCGTTCCATGATCGAGTACTCGGTCTGGATCGCGGAGACGGGCTGCACGGCATGGGCGCGGCGGATGGTCCGTGCGCTCGGCTCGGACAGGCCGAAGTGCAGCACCTTGCCCTGCTGGATCAGGTCCTTGATGGTGCCGGCCACGTCCTCGATCGGCACGGTCAGATCGACGCGGTGCTGGTAGTACAGATCGATGCGATCTGTCTTCAGGCGCTTGAGCGATTCCTCGACCACGCGGCGGATGCGCTCGGGGCGGCTGTCCAGGCCGTTCGTGCCGTCGATCTTGAAGCCGAACTTGGTGGCGATGGCGATGTGGTTGCGCACCGGACCCAGCGCCTCGGCGACCAGTTCCTCGTTCACGTAGGGGCCATAGACCTCGGCGGTGTCGAAGAAGGTGATGCCGCGCTCATAGGCGTCGCGGATCACACGGATGCTGGTGGCGCGGTCCACGCCGGGTCCATAGTGGCCCGGGCTGTTGCTCATGCAGCCGAAACCCAGCTCGGATACTTCCAAGTTGCCCAGCTTGCGCTTTCCGATGGTGTAGGCCTGGCTGGTGGCGCCACCGCCGTCACGGCGTTGAGCGGTCTGCGCCACGGCAGGCGTCGCCAGCGATGCGGCGCCGATCGGCAATGCTGCGCCAGCCGCAGCGATGCCGGCCGCCTTCAGGAAGCCGCGTCGGTCGGCGGCCACAACAGACTCGTCTGCGGTCTCGCGATCATTGATGTTCTGCGTGCTCATGTTCGATGCCTTTCAGGTTCGGATGGATACAGGGACAGTGGGCCCGGGGCGCGGAGGCGTCAGTCGGGGACGCGCTCGATCCTGACCGCCAGCGGACCGGGCCGCTGCAGCGCAGGCAGGCCCGTTTCCACCCCGCCGAGCCGCATCAGATCGCCCGTGTAGTTGCCGGTCCCGTCCTCGACGAAGATCGCCAGATTGCCCCATGGGGCGTAGTAGGCGAGGTCGCCGGCCTTCACCGGGACCGTGCTCTCGGCGCTGCTCCGGCTGAGCTTTTGCGGGAGATCGGCAATGCGCTCGATGCGCGCGTAGTCGGTCAGCGTCAACGACAGAGGCAGCAGCGCGGCGAACTCCCGCGCAGTGGCGTTGTCGTGCAACGCCGCAGTTGCCACCTGACCGTCGACCGTCAAGCGAATCTTCATAAGGGCCTCCTGTGCGGTTGCGGGCGAGTCACCGATGACGGACGCATCGCCCGAAGCACCACTACCGCATGCCACCATTCCCAGGACCGAGCCAAGGAGCACGGTTGGGGTTTGGCGTCTCAGCCATCTCCGGGGCATCGGTATTTACTTTTTCATCCCCTGAATGTTGAGCCACGGAGGTCAACCTGACTAGCTAATGAAATCTTCTAGGCCATATTAGCTTCGCTAATTAATGGTCGTATGCGACCGTCATCAGGGGGCAAACAACGGATCGAGGTTCGGCGTCGATCCGGAGCGCCGCGAAGATCAGGTGTAGGCGAGGAGCCGGCCGGCGAAGAGCACGCCTGTCCATGCGGTCAGCGACACGCTGGCCCCAACGCGGGCGGCCCCCGGGGTCACCGCGGCGTCCGTCCACTCATTGACGCGGCGATAGACGCCGTGGTGGAACACCAGCACGTTGAGGCAGGCGAGGATCAACAGGCCCAACTTCCATGGCGCAGCTCCGGTACCGACGACCACAGTCGCCTGCGCGCTGAGCAGCGCGATGCCCGTGATGACTGTGATGGCAAAGCCGATGTGGGAGACGGGCAGCAGATGGCGCGCGGCCGTGGTGACGGACACGACACGGTGTCCCAGCCCCAGCAATCGGAGGTCGAAGGTGAAAGCCGGGCCGACAAGAAGCGTGATGCCAAGGATATGGCTGGCTTCAAGCACGGGGTAGAGGTATTCGGCGTTGCGCACCGTCTCTCCGAGCGCGGAGCCCTGCAACAGCTTCAGCAACGCGTTGAGCCAATCAGGCATGTCCGTTCAATTCCTCCGCTTGGTGCGACAGCGCGCGCCTTATCGCGGCAGCGGTGCTCTCACCGGCAGCGTGTTGCCGAGCACCTGGTTCACGGGCACGGCGTCAGGCCCGTACCAGAACACGACAGGCCGAAACATGCCGTCGTCCGTGCGATTGATGTAGCCGACCGCCTGGAAACGCTCCCCGACCTTCAGCGCGCGGCCCAGTCCCCACCTGCCGGACCAGGCCGGCGGCGCGATGATGATCTTCAGCGCCTTGTGGGGACCCTTGTACGAGGGAGCGGCATTGACCCGGGTACTGTCCTCGGGATCTTGCAACTCCTTGGGAATCGCCAGCTTGGGCGTGCGAGCGGGCAGGTTGCTGTCCAGGGCGACATCGAACAGGGAGTGCGGATTACCCCAGACACCCTCCGACGAGACAGTTCCTGCGACGTAGACGAGATGGTCCGTGTCGAAGCCCGCCCACCCGTGATGGGCGAACGCCGGCGCGGCCGGCACCAGCGTGGCCGTCGCCAGCGCGGCAGCGCCGAGGATCATGCGCCGGCGGCTGCGCGATACGGTTGTATCCCCATGGATGCGTTTGCGATCGGTATTTGCCATTCGTTTTCTCCGCGTTCATCGGTCGTGCCACGAAACCGGCAGGTTTTGATTTTTGACCAACCCAAGGCATCGGCATCGACTTTTTCATGCCCTGAGTATTGGCGCGTAGCAGGCAGCTTGACTATCTAATGAAAACTTAAAAGGTATATTAGGTGTACTAATCAGTGATCCATGGAAGACTTCTGTCATGGTCAAACGCAATCTCAACGATCTCCTGTACTTCGTGACGGTGGCGCGGGAAGGCAGCTTCACGCGCGCCGCCTCGCTGCTGGGCGTCACGCAGTCGGCGCTCAGCCAGGCCATCAGCGGTCTGGAGACGCGGCTGGAGATTCGGCTGCTCACGCGCACCACGCGCAGCGTGTCGCCCACGGCTGCCGGCGAGCGCCTGCTCAAGGCCATCGGCCACCGCTTCGACGAGATCGACGCGGAACTCGATGAGTTGACGGAAATGCGGGACAAGCCCGCTGGCACGGTGCGCATCACCTGTGGCGAGCACATCCTTCGGACCACGCTGCTGCCCAAGGTGACGCCCTTGCTGATCGAATACCCCGACATCAAGGTCGAGTTCGACATCAACTACGGATTCCGCGATATCGTGGCCGACCGCTTCGATGCAGGCGTGCGGCTGGGCGACACCATCGACAAGGACATGATCGCGGTGCCCATCGGGCCGCAGTTGCGCATGGCGATCGCGGCTTCGCCTGCCTATTTCGAGAAGCACCCCATCCCCAAGACGCCACGCGACCTGCTCAAGCACAACTGCATCAACATGCGCATGCAGACCGCGGGCGGCATTTACGTCTGGGATTTCGAGCGTCGAGGCGAGGCATTGAACGTGCGGGTCGACGGTCAACTGATCTTCAACACCTCGCCCAGCATGGTGGACTCGGCGGTGGCAGGGTTGGGAATCGCGTCTCTGCCCGAGGAAGAGTTCGCGCCGTACCTAGACGACGGGCGACTGGTACGCGTGCTAGAGGATTGGTGCCCGCCGTTCCCTGGCTATTACCTGTACTACCCGAGCCGCAAGCAACCCTCCCATGCGTTCTCGCTGGTTCTTGATGCGCTGCGGTGGACCGCGCCTGCCAGTTCCAAGAAGCGATAACCCGATTTCGCGGCGCAACCGTCACGATGATCAGCCGCAGCGCCGACAAGGCCGCCGACGCACGCTCGCTCGGCGCCGATCATGTGCTGTTGTCCACCGACGCACAGGCCTTGGCCGCAGCGACGAATGGCTTTGACGTCATCATCGACACCATTCCGGTCCAGCACGACCTGAAGCCCTACTTGCCCCTGCTGGACCTCAACGCGACTCTGGTGATGGTGGGCCAGATCGGAACGATGGACGGTTGCGATAGCGCTTCGCTGGTATTCGGCCGCCGTCACATCACTGGCACGCCGGTTGGTGGCATCGAACAGACGCAGGAGATGCTGGATTCTTGCGCAGACAAAGGCCTTTCGCCCGAATGCGAACTGATCGAGATTCGGGACATCAACGACGCTTTCGACCGCATGGAACGCTCCGATGTACGCTATCGCTTCGTGATCGACATGGCGTTGCTAGGTGAGGCTCAGGCGGCCTGATGACCGAAGCGGGGTTCGCCAGCCTTGCTGTTGCGCGCTGGGTATCTCGGTTGGCAAGGTAAGCCATTTGAAGCGGCGGCTCGCCCAGATCTGCCGCGCCGGAACACCCAGTTCGTGCCCCTGATTCCCGGCGCGGGAATGTTCATCCGGAAGACCGTGCCGGACTGCCGTTGACAGTCGCGGCAGTGGCAAATCATGACCGTGCCGGGATCGACCTCGGCTTCATAGGTAATAGCGCTGCAATGGCATTGTCCATCGACTTTCATCGTCCACTCTCTCCATGTGGTGCGCGAGGCTCGCGCGGATTGATCGCTGCCGCCGAATCCCCGGACTGCGATGACCAATTTAGCCCTTAACGCGCGGTGCTGTCAGGCGACAAAGGCGGTCAGCGAATCCAGTGGAACATGCAAGGATTTGTCGGCGGAAAAGGCTTCCAGGAGGTGATCGACCACCACCCGGACGCGCGGGGCGATCAGCGCACGGTGCGGGTACTGGATCACCATTTCATACGAACCAGGATGGTGCAGGGTGTGCATGACGACCTTCAGCCTTCCCGCTTTCAGGTGCTCCCAGGCGAGATGGACGGCAACCTGCGCGACGCCGATGCTGTCGAGCGCGGCCGCCACCAAGGCCTCCGGCGCGGACAAGGTAAGAACCGCTGTTTCCGTGGGGTCCACGGTCGTGATGCTCCCGTCCTGCGCCTTGAAGCTCCACGGATCGACGGTGCCTGCCAGGAAGCGCCGTGCCACCAGACGGTGCCGGCCAAGATCCCCAGGTGTGCGCGGAACGCCCCGCAGTTCGAGGTAAGCGGGCGATGCGACCAGGACGGTATTGAGTCGACAGACCGGCCGTGAGATGAGGGCCGAATCCCGGATCAGCCCGCCTCGCAGGGCGAGGTCGTAGCCGTCCCGCACGAGATCGACCACCCTGTCATCGAAATCCACGGCGATGGACAGTTCGGGGTACCGGGCCAGAAGGCTGGGCAGCAGGGGCATCAGTTGCTCTTGACCGATCGCCACACTGGTCGAGATGCGAACGCGTCCATACGTTTCGCCGCGCTGCGCGGCGACGGTCTCGACGGCGGCGTCCAGTGCATTCAGCGCGACCCGTGCCTGCCTCAGAAACGCCGCGCCTTCCTCTGTCAGGTTCAGCGTGCGGGTTGTCCGGTTGAAAAGACGAACGCCCAGCGCCTTCTCCAAGCCTGCAATGTTCTTGCTGACGGCGGCCGAGGTCACGCCCAGCAGGCGGGCGGCGGCTGCGAAGCTGCCCGTGTCCGAGGCCTGGACGAACGAGAGGATGGCCCGTACCCGATGCGATGTATCCACGACTTCAGTTCCTTACCCGCCCCCGCCCAAGCGGGGATGCTCCCTTAATTATCAACCTTGAGTTATGAACTATTCAACCAATTAGATACTTCCGGTAATTCACAAGCGCGCGCAAGATGTGGGACATCAAAGGACTAAGCGGAAGAATCCATGTCTATTTCTATCGTCTACGACAGTGGCACGGGCCACACCAAGAAGCAGGCTCAGGCCATCGCCGAAGGCGTTCACAGCATCCCCGGGGCCGAAGCCCGATTGATTGCGGTGGCTGACGGCCCGATCGACTGGGAGGCGCTGGCCGCCAGCGACGCCATCATCTTCGGCTCGCCGACCTACAACGGCACGATCAGCGCACGCTTCAAGCAGTTCATGGAGGAATCGACCCGAACCGCCTGGGTGCCCCAGACCTGGCGCAACAAGATCGCCGCCGGCTTCACCAACTCCGGGTCCATGCACGGCGACAAGCTCAACTCGCTGGTCACTCTGGCGCTGTTCGCCGCCCAGCACGGCATGGTCTGGGTTGGTCTGGACCTGTTCCCGGGCAAGGGCAATGACGAAATGAACCGTGTCGGCGGCTGGCTGGGCGCGATGGCGTTCTCCAAGGACGAGTCGCCGGAGCTGTCCCCCATCAAGAGCGACCTGGACACCGCCCAGCACCTCGGCAAGCGCGTCGCCGAACTGACCCAACAGTTCGTCGCCGGCCGGCGCTGATACAGGAGGACCGCATCATGAGTACCTTGGGATATGCAGCACATTCCGCGACCGACACGCTGGCGCCGTTCCAGTTCGAGCGGCGCGAACCGCGGCCCGATGATGTTTTGCTGGACGTGCTCTACTGCGGCGTCTGCCACACGGACCTGCACATCGCGCGCAACCACGGCGGCTACACGCGCTATCCGGTCGTGCCCGGGCACGAGATCATTGGCCGGGTCAAGCAGGTAGGCAGCGCCGTCACCCGCTTCAAGGCCGGCGACACCATCGGTGTCGGCTGCATGGTCGATTCCTGCCAGCACTGCAACCCTTGCCAGCACGGCTTCGAGCAGCATTGCACGGAAGGCGCCACCTTCACCTACAACGGCACCGACCGCCACGACCACCTGCCGACCTTCGGCGGCTACTCCAAGCAGATGGTGGTGTCCGAGAAGTTTGTCCTGCGCATTCCGGACGGATTGGACCTGGCCGGCGCTGCGCCGCTGTTGTGTGCCGGCATCACGACTTGGGAGCCGCTGCACCAGTGGGGCGCGGGTCCCGGCAAGAAGGTTGCCGTCGTCGGGCTCGGTGGCCTGGGCCACATGGCCCTGAAGCTGGCCAAGGCGCTCGGTGCCGAGGTCACGCTGTTCACACGCTCGCCGGGCAAGGAAGACGATGCCCGCCGCCTCGGCGCCGATCACGTCGTGCTGTCGAGCGATGCGCAACAGATGGCGACCGTCGCCGGCCAGTTCGACCTCATCGTGGACACCGTCCCCTACGAACACGACGTCAATCCCTATCTGCCGACGCTGACCTTCAACGGCACGCTCGTCCTGGTCGGCTACATGGGGCCGTTGAATGAGCCTGTGGCGGCGGGCGCACTGGTGTTCGGCCGCAAGGCCATCGCCGGGTCCTTCATCGGCGGCGTTGCGGCAACGCAGGAGATGCTGGATTTCTGCGGCAAGCACGGGGTCACGTCGGACGTGGAGGTGATCTCGATCCAGCAGATCAACGAAGCCTACGAGCGCATGCTCAAGAGCGACGTCAAGTACCGCTTTGTCATCGACCTGGCATCGCTGCAGGCAGAGCCTGAACCTGCTTGAGGGCATTGGGATGACGCCCTCAAGCACCCGTGCCCGCTGCATTCACTGCCCAGGCGCGCGGTGCTGCATGCATCCGACATCATTTTGAATAAGGAAAACGCCATGTCTAAGGCAGACAACATCGCCCTCGCACGCAAGCTCTACGACTCCGGTGCTGCGCCGGAAGTGGCCCGCGAGGTCCTGGCTCCCGATCTGGTCTGGGACATCACCCCCGGCTTTCCCTTCGGCGGTGTGTACCAGGGCCTCGAAAGCACGTTCAAAGACTTCTTCGCCAAGCTCGTTCCGCTCTTTGCTACATGGGGCACCGAAGCGATGGAGTACTACGGTGACGAAGAGAACCACGTCTTCGTGGTGGGTCAGTACCACGGGGTGACCAAGGACGGGAAGAAGGCCGACGTGCGCTTCATCCACCTGTGGACCGTGCGCGACGGCAGGCTTGCCGCGCTCAAGCAAGCAGCCGACAGCCACGTCGTCCAGCAGGCCCTCGGGACGTCGCATCATCACTAGGAAGACACTTTTCGTGTTGACCGTGGCCGATCACTGGACGCTGGCCGAGGGCTTCCAACAGCCAACTGGATTCGGGGCCGAAGAGACTGTTCTTCGCAGAGGTTTCGAGGCAAGCCATGACAGATTAATTTAGACATAGCGCTACCGCAACGCCAAAATCTCCGTCATCGCACGCAGATACTCCTGGACCTAGGGGGGGCAATTGCAGAGATTCCTTTCAGTTCGCGGGCAGATGCCGGCAATTCCGCCTCCCCAGAGAGCCGATGTAGACAGTTCTGCATCTCAACCAGCCTCGTGTGAGGCGGACCATTTTGGGCATGGAAGGACGCTCCATCCACTATGCCTGGCCGCCGCCCTCGTTTCGCCTCTTGCGGGCGTAGCCCAGCCACGCCAGAGTCAGCAAGCACCGGCTCACAGCCGCCACGACACTGAAACGCCCAGGTTGCTTTGGACAACTACCGATCATCTGAGTGTCCGCTTTTGGCCGGCAGCGGACATCGCCGAGAGAAGGAAATTAGACTGCGAAGCGGAATAGGCTTGAGCTCGCCTCCGTCCGGCTTGTGGCGGTGCTAGGATCCGGCCATGGACATCGGTTGGACAACCTTAGCCGTTGGCGTGGCTTATCGACCACGCTCCGCACCAGCAACCTGCGCGCCGGTGCGGTCCCACTTTCTTCGCAACGCATCCTTGATGACGTCTTTCTCGAACACCTGCTCGGCCAGCAGCTTCTTCAGGCGTGTGTTCTCGGCCTCCAAGTCCTTGAGCCGCTTGGCGCCGGGCACGCTCATGCCTCCGAACTTGCTGCGCCACAGGTAGTACGAGGCCTCACTGAAGCCATGCTGGCGACATAGGTCCTTGATCTGCATGCCCGCCTCGGCCTCACGCAGGAAGCCGATGATCTGTTCTTCGGAAAGGCGCTTCTTCACGTCCAATCTCGTCGCTGAGGATTTGACTCCAAACCGCCGAGCTACTCAATCTTGGGGGGACGTCGCCATCTCTCCCTGGACGATTCAGTAGCGGCGGCAAGCGGACGATCGATAAGCGTGCATCTCAAGACGCGGCGAGGCTGGGCCTAGGCCTCACTGCTCTCTGGAACGCCGTCCCGCATGCTCGTTCCAACGTCGAATGGGGCTTGGCTCCTCTCCCAGGCGTTGGGCAATTCTGCGCTGCTTCTGGGATTCAGCCAGACCCAATCCGCACCACTAGGCTCACCGTTGGACTTTCAGATTAAAAGGGCGCAGCGTTCGCTTCCCGCCCAATGGGTTCATTGATTTCGGAGAGCGCCGGTGAGCAGAACAAGTAGCTCCCATCCACTGCAGATTGCGACCATGCCCATCGGGATCAATGGCGGTGCGATCGGCGTCACCTTTGCACCGGGAAAGCATCAGGACGTCGCAATGACGGGGTCTTGGGCCCGAGACTTGGATATCGATCTAGCGTCGATAGTTGCGTGGGGAGCACAGCATCTGATCACGTTGATTGAACCGTGGGAGTTCGAAGAGCTACGAATTACCTCCTTGGCAGAACGTGCCAAAGCGCATGGCTTGATGTGGCACGGCCTGCCGATTAAGGATGGTGCGGCTCCTGATGCACGGCTGCTTCTGCCATGGCAATCCACAGGACCCCAGCTCGCCGCCGAGCTCTTGTCCGGAAGCAGGATCGTGGTGCACTGCAAAGGAGGCCTAGGGCGGGCGGGGACCGTCGCGTCGATGCTTCTCATTGACACGGGCTGCGCTTTAGACGGCATCGATGCGATCGCTAAGGTGCGCTCGGTGCGGCCTGGTGCAGTGGAGACAGCGGAGCAGGAAGAATTCATCCTGAACTGGCCTGCTCGCGGAGCCTCAAGTCTGGGGGTAGCCGCAATGCCCCGCTAACCTACCCTTTACCGCCCTAGGCTGGAATGCAAGAGGACGGAACTCCGCAGGTAGTCTGTAGGGAAGCCGCCGTAGGGGACGCAGTGCTGAACACTTTTCCTCGAACACATATAGTGCTGCTGCTCATACTGCTTCGCCCGGCCTTCGCACGCCTATCTGAACCTGTCGCCGGGCCTGGACTTCGAGACCAAGCTGTTCGCCAAGACCAACGCACCGCAACTGCTGCGCAAGGAACTGTCGAAGCCCGGCTATGTGCCACAGCCGATTGCACTGGGCATCAACACCGATGCCTACCAGCCGATCGAGCGCAAGCTCAAGCTGACCCGCCAGCTGATCGAAGTGATGCTGGAGACCAGGCATCCGTTCTCGCTCATCACCAAGAATGCGCTGGTGGAGCGCGATATCGATCTGCTGGCACCGCTGGCCGCAGAGAACCTGGTCAGCGTGCACTTCTCGGTGACCTCGCTGGACCCGCACCTGTCGGCGAAGCTGGAACCGCGCGCGTCGGCACCGCACGCGCGGCTGCGCGCGATGAAGCGCCTGCACGAGGCAGGCATTCCGGTGGGCGTGATGGTGGCGCCGGTCATTCCGTGGATCAACGACAGCGAGCTGGAGGCCGTGCTGGAAGCCGCGCATGATGCCGGCGCCGGCACCGCCGGTTACGTGCTGCTGCGCCTGCCGCTGGAGGTAGCGCCGCTGTTCCGCGACTGGCTGAACACGCATCATCCCGATCGCGCTGCACACGTGATGAGCACCATCCAGCAGCTGCGTGGCGGCAAGGACTACGACAGCCAGTTCGGCACGCGCATGCGCGGCCAGGGCGTGTATGCGGATCTGCTGAACAACCGGTTCAAGCTGGCGCGAAAGCGTCTTGGGTTCAACGCGCAGAACAGCCATTGGCCGAAGCTGGATTGCAGCCGGTTCCAGAAGCCGTTGCCGCCGCGGAAGGAATCGCCACAGGGGTCGTTGTTCTGATTCCCATAAAGTCGAACTTGCTCGACGGATGTTGAAGGCAGTCGAGCAAGCTCGACTCTACGGGGTGGACGTGGCGCCCCGCTTCGGCCAAGAATCGGGGCGAGGCCCATGAAGGGCCGGACAGGAGATGTCCGTGAACGATGGTGTACTTGCCGCGGCGATCGCCGCCTCCGCTGCCAACACCCATCCTTGGATGCAGGCGCAGCATCGCCAGGTGCTGGAGTACTTCGAGCAGCGGCAGGCGTTTTCGCAGGCGACCTCGATTCCGTTGGCCGCATTCGATGTGGAGCTGGAAGAGGTGCTGTACGACATGATCGACGACGGCCTGGTCGAGGTCGTGGCGACCGACCGCTGCTACCTGGACCGGCAGACGCTGCTGCAGCGCGTGCAGGACGACGATCGATCGGCCGAGCGCCTCAACCGCGTGCTGCTGCGCTACGTAGTACCCGTTCTGGTGATCGTGCTGATCGCCGTGGGCGCAGCGCTGGCCCTGTAGAGTCGAGCTTGCTCGACTGAGCGCGCGACAAAGAGCCGTCGAGCAAGCTCGACACTACGAACACGTCACCCCCCGAACAACTCACGCGGAGGGCGATGCAATGAGGGCCCCATGCGCAGATCTACAAGGAGGCGGGTGTGATCGTACTCAGTCGATTGCACGCGCGATCCATTACGTTGGCGATGCTGGCTTGGCTTCCGACGGCAGCCGCCGCAGCGGATCGATCTGCGTTCTTCGTCAGCCATGCGTCATCGATTGAAGACACGTGCCTTGACTTTGATACGAGAAGCTTGCCCTTCTCGTGCCACAGAATCTCCGATGGTGAACAAACCGTCGTCGCTGTGAGGGACTTCGAGCGTACCTGGAATGCCGACCGTTCGAGTTTCTCAAAGCTGACGGTAGTACTTCCCGAATCCCCGCGTGTCGGGCAGGTCTTCACTATCGGAGAGCAGGGAGTACGCGCGTTCTTCAGCAACGGAGCAAGCGCTTTTGCAGGCAAGAGTGGCTGCTACAGCACGGCCGCTACGGGTGAGGTCACCGTCGACGCAGTCGAGCGTCACCGTGTTGAGGTTTCGTTGCGGGCGACGTTCACGCTCGCAAGCCCTTTGGACTGGCCCGGAGACTGCAATGTTCCTGTCAGCATCCATCGTGCAATCAAGGCCGGCAGCGCGAACATCGCCGAACTCGGTGCGTGGGAGGGGAGGCCGCATGCCGATGACTCTCCCTTTGTAGAGGCGCATCCCTCAAAAAGGCAGTTGGAGCCAGGCTGATACCTTCTGCTGTATTCGTCGCTTCGACCTTGCATCAAGGACATCTGGACATCCGCTTGACTGGACCACTGGAATCGCGCTCAAGGGAAGCATATGGGCCAGGTGATACCCACCGCTTTGATCTATCTTCTTGGACTCATCGGCGCAGGTGCCGTTGGTATCCTTCCGGTACGTGTCATGAGAATCCTGCGCGATCTCCGCAGCGTTCGAGGGAGCATGCTCAGGAAGGCATCATCCGTAGCCGCGAAGCTCGCTATCGCGGCCGCTGCATTGCTGGTCGAAGCTCAGATCCTTCGGCCGCTCTTCGGGTGCCTTGCTGGAGCGTACTGTGGTCCTGGTGTAGCAAGCGGATGGAGTTACCTGGCAGCGCTTGGCGCGACCTACCTGGTGTTTGAAGTCCTCGTGCTTCTGCTGCAGCTTGTATACAGAGAAGGAGCGCAACAAGTGGCACCAGGAGAATAGAGTCGAATGCTTCGCTTCCACGCCACAGTCCGCGAGGCACCCGAGACGTCTGCCGGCGCTGGTGCTTGTTGCCGCTGGTCTGATGCCGGCCTTTCACTGGTGTTTGGAACCGGGACGTAGAAATGAGATTGCCGTTCACCTTCTCCTGCCCGGCCTGCAGGGCAGCCGGGCAGAGGTTTCCGATCTACCAGGCAATCGAAAGGAAGACCTGCACCCGCTGCAGCAGCTGTGGATCGGAAGTGGCTATGGCGCCTCTGGGACTGATCTTCGTTGCCAGCATCCTGACAGCGCAATGGTTCTGGGGCATTGCGGCGCTGATCGCGCAGGGCGTTCTGACCTGGATGCCGGGGATGTATCTCCACTCGCGAAACGCCACGCTTTGTGAGTGCGCACAATGAAGACATTTATCCATGTGACCTGTTCCTGTTTCCTTCTCGCGCTCGGAGCGCAGCAGGTCCACGCACGTCAATTGCACGAATGCATCGTCGTTCCGCAGGCCACGGTCGTCACTGACATGCCGGCCGGCCTGGACGAGTTCGAACAGCGTCTGTGGGTAGCAAATACAGGCCAGAGGGTGCGCAAGGGCACGGACACCCTCCTTTTATTGCGCCTCTTCTCGGACTCGCCGGGCGTGATCGATTCCCAGCAATACACCAAGATCACCGGCAGCCTGAAGGGGTACAAGCCTTCGCCGGAAGGGACGCCAGAGGTAGTGGATGCACGTCTCACAAGTGGCAGCGCGGGCTTCGCGCACAAGGGAGACTACTGGCTGTCCGATTCAGCGGACGTCGAACTACATCAGCCGCACAAGGGCGATAGTCGGATTGAAGTCAAAGTGACGGCTGTTGGGTGGAACAGCTATCGAAAAGAAGACCGTTCCTTCCATCTCCAGTTCACCTGTCAACTCAAGGAAATCCCTGTCGAGAAGCTCAATGCTTGGCAAGGAGGCAACGACAATCTCTGGGGGTCCTTTGGACCCGCCAGATAGCTGAGCGGTATCAATCTGTACCTATCATGGATGCGGAACAGATACGCCTACTGGTTCAAGTCGATGTATCCGAACCCATGCGCACATGACATGAAGAACATCTACTGGCTTGGCATCGCGTTGTTCGGTGCAGTGGCGGGCATGATTCTCCATCGCCGCCGCCCACGGTAGCGTCGAGCAGGTCCGGCCTCACCCGCCAAACAACTTCTGCGCGCTCTGGAACAGGATCCAGCTGGTGGCGATGAACTTGTCGCCGCCCTGCGGCCGGTTGCCGCGATGGGTGTGGGTGAACGCGGTCGGTGCAATCAGCAGGCTGCCGGTGCGCGGTGCGATCTTGCGGCCCTGGAACAGGAACTCGGTCTCGCCCTCTTCAAAGTCGTCGTTGAGGTACAGCGTCCACAGCACGTGCCGGTGCAGCGTCTCCGCCTGCGCATCCTTCGGGTACAGCTCGCAGTGCCAGTAGGGGTAACCGCCCTCGCCCGCCGCGTACCACTGCAGGTTGATGGCGCCGGGGCGCAGGCAGGTGCGGGCGAGCTCGGCCAGCTGCTCCGGTGCCATGTCGGGGAAATCCTCAGCTGACAGTCGGCGCGGCTGGCCGTTGCTGTCCTGGATCTGCAACATCAACGGTGCAATCAGTGCCTGTGGATAACGACGTAGATAAGTCTGCAGCCCGGCGAAAACCGCCTGTTGCAGCGCGTTGTCCACATCGCGCCAGGCATCCAGCCCGCTGATGCGCAGATCCTTGCTGTGCTTGAGTTCGGGGAATACGCCACTGCCTACTGCACCGGGTTTCAGGCCCTGGCTGTTGCGCATGCGGGCGACGATGGCGGCGCAGACGTCACTGGGGACGGCGTTGTGGATGACTTCGATGAAATCGACCGGGCCCGGCTCGTGCATGCGTGCAATCCTTCGGCGGCAAGGGCTTGATGGTGCCGTTTGCCGCCGCTGCTGTCACCCCGCGGTCATGTCATCGTACTGCCATGACCGCTGTAGGGATGGCCGCCTTCAAACGGTCTTCGCGTCATGCTCCTGGTGATAACGCACCGCTTCGGCCACTTCCTCGCGCGAGCCGAGGAACACCGGCACGCGCTGGTGCAGGTGGTTGGGCTGCATGTCGAGGATGCGCTCGCGACCGGTCGAGGCGGCACCGCCGGCCTGCTCGACCAGCAGGCCCATCGGGTTGGCTTCGTACATCAGGCGCAGCTTGCCGGCCTTGTCCGGTTCCTTCTTGTCCCACGGGTAGATGAAGATGCCACCGCGGGTGAGGATGCGATGCACGTCGGCGACCATGCTGGCGATCCAGCGCATGTTGAAGTTCTTGCCGCGCGCGCCTTCCTTGCCGGCCAGCAGGTCCTGCACGTAGCCCTGCATCGGGGCTTCCCAGTGGCGCTGGTTGGACATGTTGATGGCGAACTCCTGGGTGGCCGCCGGAATCTGCATGTTCTCGGTGGTCAGCACGAACTCGCCGGTCTCGCGGTCCAGGGTGAAGGCGTGGGTGCCGTGGCCGACGCTGAGCACCAGCTGGGTGCTGGGTCCGTAGATGCAGTAACCGGCGGCAATCTGCCTGCTGCCCGGCTGCAGGAACGCTTCATCGCCCGGCAGTTCGACGTTGGTCGGGCAGCGCAGCACCGAGAAGATGGTGCCGACGGAGACGTTGACGTCGATGTTGGAGCTGCCATCGAGGGGATCGAACAGCAGCAGGAAATCACCGCGCGGGTAGATGTCCGGCACCGGCTGGCTGTGGTCCATCTCTTCCGATGCGCAGGCGGCGAGGTGGCCGCCCCAGGCGTTGGCTTCCAGCAGGATCTCGTTGCTGATGACGTCCAGCTTCTTCTGTGCTTCGCCCTGCACGTTGCCGGTGCCGGCTTCGCCGAGTACGCCGCCGAGGGCGCCCTTGCTGACGGCGATGGAGATGCTGGTGCAGGCGCGGGCGACCACGGCGATCAGCTGGCGCAGGTCGGCGTTGATGCGGCCGGCGTGCTGTTCCTGGATCAGGAAGCGGGTCAACGAAGTACGGGACATGAGCGGACAGGTCTCGGCAGCGGGAAAACGCCT
The DNA here is from genome assembly GCF_058787375.1 of Stenotrophomonas sp. FW305-3-2-15-E-LB1. Taxonomy (NCBI): domain Bacteria; kingdom Pseudomonadati; phylum Pseudomonadota; class Gammaproteobacteria; order Lysobacterales; family Lysobacteraceae; genus Stenotrophomonas; species Stenotrophomonas sp. FW305-3-2-15-E-LB1. The sequence continues at coordinate 115,220 of NZ_JBYSZR010000005.1, read as the reverse complement.
ATTGTCGCTGCTGTGCGCGGCGCGTGCGTGATTGGTTTGAGGCGAAATCGTTTACAGGGGCGTTGCGCTGTGCGGCGCGTTCTCTTGTTCGAGGCGCGCGGGAGGGGGAGACGATGCAGGACACGCTGCAAGTACGTCCCTGTAAGCTCGATGGCGCCATCCATGGCGCCAACGGTCCTGCATCGCCTCCCCCTCCCGCGCGCTTCAGGGTTCGCCGCGAGCGCGGGGCGGATATCAAAGGCAGAGCAAAAACAAAGGCGCCTTTCGGCGCCTTTGTTTCAGTACCTTGCGGCGTTGCTTCAGCCCTTGGCGACGGTGGCCACGGCCTTGGCGACGTATTCCAGGTTGTTCTGGTTCAGCGCGGCCACGCAGATGCGGCCGGTGCCGACGGCGTAGATGCCGAACTCGTCGCGCAGGCGGTCGACCTGCTCACGGCTCAGGCCGGAGTAGGAGAACATGCCGGCCTGTTCGTTGATGAAGGCGAACTGCGGGGCACCGGCGGCGGCGAGCTTTTCGACCAGGCCCTGGCGCAGGGCGTGGATGCGCTCGCGCATCTCGGTCAGTTCCTGCTCCCACATCGCGCGCAGGTCCGGATTGGTCAGCACGCCGGCCACCAGCGCGGCACCGTGGGTGGACGGGCTGGAGTAGATCGTGCGGATCACGCGCTTGACCTGCGACTGCACGGCCTTCGCATCGGCGGCGGTCGGGGCAACCATCGACAGTGCACCCACGCGTTCGCCATACAGCGAGAACGACTTGGAGTACGAGTTGGCGACGATGAAGCTGTCGATGCCGGCTTCGGCGATGATGCGCACGGCGGCGCCATCCTGCTCGATGCCCTTGTCGAAGCCCTGGTAGGCCATGTCGATGAAGGGGAACAGCTGCTTGTCCTTCAGGACCTCGGCCACCTGCTTCCACTGGCTGACGGTGAGGTCGGCGCCGGTGGGGTTGTGGCAGCAGGCGTGCAGCAGCACCACGGTGCCGGCCTGCAGCTTCTGCAGGTCGGCCAGCATGCCGTCGAAATCCACGCCATGGGTGGCGGCGTCGAAGTAGGTGTACTCGACCACGTCGAAACCAGCGGCACCGAACACGGCGCGGTGGTTCTCCCAGCTCGGGTTGCTGATGGCGATGGTGGCGTGCGGCAGCAGCTTCTTCAGCACGTCGGCGCCGACGCGCAGCGCACCGCTGCCACCGACGGTCTGTGCGGTGGTGACGCGGCCGGCGGCCAGCAGCGGCGAGTCCTTGCCGAACACCAGCTCACGGGTCGCCTGCGTATAGGCAGGCAGGCCGTCGATCGGCAGGTAGCCACGCGGTTTGGCTTCGGTGGCGAGCTGCTGCTCGATCTGCTTGACGGCGCGAAGCAGCGGAATGCGGCCGCTCTCGTCGTAGTAGATGCCCACACCCAGGTTGACCTTGGTCGGGCGGCTGTCGGCGTTGTACGCCTCGGTCAGGCCCAGGATCGGGTCGCCCGGGACCAGTTCCACGTTTGCAAAGAAGGACACGGCGGTACTCGTTCTATTTGAGGGGGAGAAGAAGCGCGGGTCGTGAAGCGGCGGCCGTCGGCCGCAGCCCTGCCATCGTAACAAAGCGTGCCACCGGCGCGGCGGCCATCGTCACGCTGCAGCCCGTACCATGCCGTGTTGTTTCCCCGCCGTGCGTATAGCTGAACGATGAACGAGCCCCTGGCGCCCCACCGCCTGCCCCTGCTGATCGCCCTGCTGCCGCTGCCGGCACTGGCGCAGACCGACGCCCCGCAGCAGCTGCCGACCGTGGAAGTGCAGGCCGCGCGTGTGCAGGGCATCGATCCGTTCGCACTGCCGGCCAGCCAGGACACGGTGTGGGTGGGCGACGACCGCAGCGGGCCGGGCGTGCAGGTGTCCGAGGCGCTGGCCGGGGTGCCGGGGGTGCTGGCCCGTGACCGGCAGAACTATGCGCAGGACACCCAGCTGTCGATCCGCGGCTTCGGCGCGCGCTCCACCTTCGGCGTGCGCGGCGTGCGGGTGCTGATCGATGGCGTGCCGGCCACCATGCCCGACGGCCAGGGCCAGCTTTCGCATGCGAGCCTGCTGGGCGCCGAGCGCATCGAGGTGCTGCGCGGGCCGTTCTCGGCCCTGTACGGCAACTCCTCCGGCGGCGTGCTGCAGGTATGGAGCGCGCAGGGCAAGGCCGGCGACCCGTGGCGGCTGCGGGTGAACGCCGGGGCCGACAACACCCTCAGCGTCGGGGCGCAGCTGCGCGGTGCCGGCCCGGTGGTGGACTACAACATCGCGGCCAACCACTTCCGCACCGACGGCTGGCGCGACCACAGCCGGGCGCGGCGCGAATCGCTCAACGCACGGCTCGGCGCTGAAGTGGGCGGCGGCCGCCTGGAACTGCTGCTCAACGCACTTGATGCGCCCGACGCGCAGGACCCGCTGGGCCTGACCCGCGCGCAGGTGGCGGCCAACCCGCGCCAGGCCACGGCCGTGGCCGAGCAGTACAACACGCGCAAATCGGTGCGCCAGCAGCAGGCGGGGCTGCGCTGGACGCGCGAAAGCGGCGCCCAGCGCTGGCAGCTGATGGGCTACGCCGGGCAGCGCGCGGTGACCCAGTTCCTGCCGATCCCGCCCACCGCGCAGGCCAACCCGCTGCACGCCGGCGGGGTGATCGACCTGGACGGCGGCTATGGCGGCATGGACGCGCGCTGGGGCTGGAACGGCGATCTTGCCGGACGCCCGCTGGACGTGGTGGCGGGCATCAGCGCCGACCGCCAGCGCCAGCACCGTACCGGCTACGAGAACTTCGTCGGCAGCACCCTGGGCGTGCGCGGACGGCAGCGCCGCGACCAGATCGACATCGTGCAGAACCTCGACCAGTTCGCCCAGGCGTGGTGGCAGTGGAGCCCGCGCTGGTCGCTGCTGGCCGGGCTGCGGCACAGCACCGTGCGCTTCGAATCGGATGACCGCTACATCACCGCCAGCAACCCGGACGACAGTGGCCGCCGGCGCTACCAGGCGACCACGCCGGTGGCCGGGGTCAGCTTCGAGGCGACCCCGCAGTGGCGCCTGCACGCGGCCGTCGGGCGCGGTTTCGAGACCCCCACCTTCAACGAACTGGGCTACCGCAGCGACGGCCAGGCCGGCCTGGCGCTGGATCTGTCGGCCGCGCGCAGCCGCAACATCGAGGTCGGCAGCAAGTGGCATGCGCAGAGCGGAACCCAGCTCGATGTCAGCGTGTTTCGTGCCGTTACCGACGATGAGCTGGCCGTTGCCAGCAATACCAATGGCCGCAGCACCTACCGCAACATCGGCCGCACCCGCCGCCAGGGTGTGGAGCTGCAGTACCACCAGCCCCTGGCCGAGCAGTGGGAACTGCAGCTGGCTTGGACCTGGCTGCAGGCGCAGGTGCGCTCGCCGTACCTGACCTGCGGCGGCAGCGGCTGCCGCGTGCCCAACACGGTGGTGGCGGCCGGCAGCCGGCTGCCCGGTGTGCCGCGGCAGCAGGCCTTTGCCCGCCTGCAGTGGTCGCCCGGCGACTGGCAGTGGGCGCTGGAAGCCAATGCCAGCAGCGACACGGTGGTGAATGACCTGGCCACCGAGCGCGCGCCCGGCTACACGGTGCTGAACCTGGAAGCCGGCCGCCAGTGGACCCTGTCCGGTGGCGACCTGCGCGCGTTCGCGCGGCTGGACAACCTGCTGGACCAGGCCTACATCGGCTCGGTGATCGTCAACGATGGCAACGGCCGCTTCTACGAACCGGGCCCGGACCGGCGCGCCAGCGTGGGCCTGCAATGGTCGTGGCGCTGACCGATTCGGACGCGCTGCGTTACATACGCTTACATCTTCACGAACCGGTAACGCGGAGCGCGTCGCTATCATGACGCAAATGGGAATCGATCCCATTTGAATCTCCGACAAGGACTCCCCCTGTGACTGCCGATGCCCTCACCCGCGCGGGCCTGCCGCGCGCTGCCCTGCCGTGCCCGTCAGCCCTCGGCCGACGCGCTCTTGCCCTGGCTGTCGTCCTGGCGCTGCCGCTGGCGGCCCATGCCGAAGCACCGGCCGATGCCAACCCGACCACCCTGGATGGCCTGGAAGTGACCGCGCGCCGCCAGTCGCAGGCGGACAGCTACACCCTGCCGATCAGCAAGGCCGCCATCGGCCTGGACCTGAGCCTGCGCCAGACCCCGCAGTCGGTGACCACGGTCACCCGGCAGCAGATGGATGACCTGCAGATCGAGTCCATCAACGACGTGCTGACCAGCACCACCGGCATCACCACCTATTCGCTGGACAACGCCGGCCGCACTACCTTCCGTGCGCGCGGCTTCGATATCGGCAACTTCAAGGTCGACGGCATGCTGATCAACGGCGCCAGCAGCTTCAGCGGCGGCGGCGCGGGCCTGAACATGGACCTGTACGACCACGTGCAGGTGGTGCGCGGCGCAAACGGCCTGCTCGGTGGCACCGGCGACCCGTCGGCCACCATCTACCTGGAGCGCAAGCGCCCGACCCGCGAGTTCGGCGGGGCCGCCTCGCTGATCCTGGGCAGCCATGACAAGCGCCGCCTGATGGGCGACGTCAACGTGCCGCTGACCGCCGATGGCCGCGTGCGCAGCCGCTTCGTGGTCAGTGCCGAGGATTCGGACAGCTTCCGCCAGCGCGAGGACCTGCAGCGCCTGGGCGGCCTGGCCAGCTTCGAGGCCGACCTGGGCGACGCCACCGTGGTGAACCTGGGCGTGCAGTACGAGCGCACCCGCAACGGCGGTGGCTCGTGGGGCAGCAACGTGCCGATCTGGTGGGCCGACGGCACCCGCACCCACCTGCCGCGCAGCACCAACCCGGCCGCCGACTGGAGCGTGGCCAAGCGTGACAACACCTCGGTGTTCGGCAGCGTGGAACAGGGCCTGGGCGCGGACTGGAAGCTGCGCGTGGCCTTCGCCCATGACAGCGGCGAGAGCTACACCAACTACGGCGTGGCCAAGGTCAACAACGCGGCCCCGGGCAAGGGCTTTGCCGGCTTCTGGAACCCCGATGGCAGCGGCGCCTTCCTCAACGCCATCCACAACGAATCGGAAACCCGCCGCGACAACCTGGACATCAGCGTGAGCGGCCCGCTGCAGCTGTTCGGCCGCGAGCACCAGCTGATGGCCGGCTTCAACGGCTACCGCAGCGAGATCACCGATTACGCCTTCAGCGCCGCACTGGGCAACTGCACCATCGGCGGCGTGGCCCCGTGGAGTGGCTGCCAGTACCGTGCGGTCGGCCTGCCGATCGATGACTGGCGCACCTGGGACGGCAGCTACGCGCCGTACGAAACCTTCCGCACCCCGGCCCGCACCAAGACCATCACCCAGAACGTGGGCGGCTACCTGGCCGGCCGCTTCAGCCTGGCCGAGCCGCTGTCGCTGGTGCTGGGCACCCGCGTGAGCAACTACAAGACCTACAACCAGGTCTACACCAAGGCCGACGTGCGCACCCGCGGTGCTGCCACGGGCGACCAGCAGGTGGTCACCCCGTACGCGGGCCTGGTGTGGGACTTCGCGGCGAACTACTCGGCCTACGTGAGCTACACCGATGTGTTCAGCCCGCAGGGCAACGTGCGCGATGCCAACGACACCCTGCTCGACCCGGTGACCGGCAAGAGCTACGAAGCCGGCATCAAGGGCGAATGGGCCGACGGTGCGTTGAATGCTGCCCTGGCCGTGTTCCGCAACGAGCAGAACAACGTGGCCGAGAGCACTGGCGAAGTGCATCCGGTGACCGGCTTCAACATCTACCGCGCGGTGGACGGCGTGGTGTCCAAGGGTGCCGACCTGGAAGTCTCCGGGCGCCTGGCGCAGGGCTGGAACGTGTATGCCGGCTACACCTGGCTGCAGGTCGATGGCCTGTCCTACCAGCAGGACCCGCGCCACCTGCTGCGCCTGAACACCTCCTGGACCCTGCCCGGTGCGCTGTCGAAGCTGACCGTGGGCGGTGGCCTGTCGATGCAGAGCGGCACGGTGATGTCGACCAACCCGGGGCGCCCGCTGGGCGGTGGCAAGTACGACGCCAGCAACCTGCCGATGGGCGGCTACACCCTGGTCAACCTGATGGCGCGCTACGCCCTGACCGACACCGTGCAGCTGGCGGTGAACGTGAACAACCTGACCGACAAGCTGTACTACACCCAGTACGGCTTCTACGACGGGCTGATCTTCGGCGAGCCGCGCACCACTACCTTCAGCATCCGCGCGCGCTTCTAAGCGCCGCCGTGGCACCGGCCTGCAGCCCTGCAGGCCGGTGCTGCATCTGGGAAGATGCGTCCATGCCCGAGTCCCCACCCCCGTCCGCCCGCATCCTGGTCGTCGATGATGATCCGGAGATCGGCGCCCTGCTCGCCCAGTACCTCGGCCAACAGGGACTGCAGACCGTCGTCGCCGGCGATGGTGATGGCATGCGCGCGGCGTTGGCGGCCGGGACCTTCGACGCAGTGGTGCTGGACCTGATGCTGCCCGGCGAGGATGGGCTGGACCTGTGCCAGCAGCTGCGCGAGCAGACCGCGCTGCCGGTGATCATGCTGACCGCGCGTGGCCGCCCGGCCGACCGCATCCTCGGCCTCGAACAAGGCGCCGATGACTACATGGCCAAGCCGTTCGACCCGCGCGAGCTGCTGCTGCGGCTGCGCGCGGTACTGCGGCGGCAGGCGCCCGTGCAGGCGGCCACGGCCCCCACGGCGGACGTGGCACGCGTGCGCTTCTCCGGCTGGACCCTGGACCCGCGCACCCATCTGCTGCAGGCCGACGATGGCCGCCGCCACCTGCTGGGCGAGACCGACTTCAGCGCACTGCAGCTGTTCCTGCGGCATCCCGACGAGGTGCTCGAGCGCGATTTCCTGGTGGAGCAGGTGTACGGCCGCGACCGCATGCCCAGCGACCGCAGCATCGACATGTGCATCAGCCGGCTGCGGCAGATGCTGGAACATGACAGCCGCGCGCCGCTGCTGATCCGCACCGTGCGCAACCGGGGCTACTGCCTGGCCGGCCCGGTGCAGGCCGATGGCTGAGGCACGCCTGGGCTGGCCGCGCACGCTGTACGGGCGGCTGGTGCTGGTGCTGGTGGCCGGCATGCTGCTGGCACAGCTGCTGACCGGCACCGTCTGGCATGACGCCCGCTACGAGCGGGTGGCCGAGATCCCCGCGCGGCTGGCTGCCGCGCATGTCGCGCAGACACTGCGCCTGCTGGAGGCGCCGGCCTCGCCGCTGGCCGGTGCCGACCCCGCCGTGCTGTCCACGGCCGACCTGACGGTGCGCGCGGTGGAAGACAGCGGCCATGTTTCGCTGCGCCCGCGCGACCGCGCGGTGGAACAGCTGCTGCGCGCTTCGCTGCAGGGCGAGCTGGGCATGCCGCGCGAGCTGCACCTGCAGCGCCTGCGGCTGTACGACGCGCAGGGCCGGGAGGATGACAAGGTGCTGTCGGCGCGCCACGTCGCGGGCCAGTTCCAGCTGCGCGTGCGCAGTGCCCAGGGCAACTGGCTGCAGTTCGACGTGCGCGAAGGCCAGGCCGGCCTGCAGCTGGAGCCGGCCCATGCGCTGGGCGACTACCTGCTGCGCATCTACGGCCTGCGCACCCTGCTGATCGTGCTGCTGGCCCTGCTGGTGGTGCGCTGGCTGACCCGGCCGCTGACCCGGCTGGGCGCTGCCGCACAGGCCTTGGGCCGCAACCTGCATGCACCCCCGTTGCCGCTGGAGGGCCCGCGCGAGGTGCGCCAGGCCGCACAGGCCTTCAACCAGATGCAGCAGCAGCTGCAGCAGGCCGCGCAGGGCCGCGAGGAGCTGCTGGCAGCGGTCTCGCACGACCTGCGCTCGCCACTGACCCGCTTGCGCCTGCGGACCGAACTGCTGGCCGACGAGGCCGCACGCGCCCGCTGGCGTGCCGACCTGGACGACATGCAGGAGCTGGTGGATTCCATCCTTGATTACAGCAGTGCCACCCAGCTGCGCGGCGACCGCGAGCCGATCGACATCGATGCCCTGCTACGCACCGTGGTGGAGGACGCATGCGAGGCCGGCCATGCCGTGCAGCTGCAGGGCCGGGTGGGCGTGGCCTACCCCGGCTTCCCGCGCAGCCTGAAGCGTGCGCTGGCCAACCTGCTGGACAACGCCGGGCGCTATGGCGGCGGCGCGCAGGTCGAGGCCTGGGGCGATGCCGAGGCCATCCACATCAGCATCGCCGACCAGGGCCCGGGCATACCGGCCGCACAGCGGGAGCGGATGCTGCAGCCCTTCCAGCGCCTGGAGGCTTCCCGCAGCGCGCGCCATGGTGGCACCGGGCTGGGCCTGAGCATCGCGGTGGCCGTCGTGCAGGCGCATGGCGGCCAGCTTGCGCTGGAGGACGGGCCGGGCGGACGCGGGCTGTGCGTGCGGATCACCCTGCCCCGCAGCGGGTAGTGCCGGCCGCTGGCCGGCAACACGCCATCCATCCGCATTGCGTGTCTGCCGGCCAGCGGCCGGCACTACCGTCAATGGAAGCTCAATCCGGTGCCTTGGCCGGCACGAACGGCGAGGTCGGATCGCTGGCCGGGAAAGTTTCTTCCAGTGCCTGGTCCTGGTTGTCGCTGGCGTGCTGCTTGCGCTCTCGGCGCTTGAGCGGGCTTTCCTGGCCGCCGCGGTGGCGGTCGCCGCAGTCCTTGCGGTCCTGCGCGGCCTGTTCGGGGTGATGGACGGCCGGCAGCGCATCTTCGTGCGGCACCTGCATGCCGGCGCCCCGGTCCTCGGCATCGGCCAGATCGTGCTTGGCACGGGATTCGCCCGGCACGGGGGCGTGGGTCTGGCGCAGCGGGTCACGGTTGGACATGGCGAATACCTGGCGTTGGCGGGGGGCTCCACTACAGCGCGGCAGAGGTAAAGCCGCCGCGAACCCCGCGTCATGAACATCTCTGTCACGGCTGGATAACGGCACCGCCGGTATTCCTGCCCACCCGCCCTGCTGCAGGAGCCGGCCATGGCCCGTCTTGAACGCCCCGCCCCGTCCGTGTTCAACGCCCTGCTGGACCCGCTCGGCGCCCGCACGCCCCTGCGCCGCGCGCGCCGCCATGAGGACCCGCAGGCGGTGGCGCAGGATTACCTGCAGTACATGCTCAACGACTACGAGCGGCGCCGCGCCAACGGCCACCGCAACTGGCGCGACCTGTGCCCGGTGTACGCCTTTGCCCTGACCACCCACGCCGCTGACTGGCCGCGCGGCGGCGACGCCGATACCGGCGAGGAACTGGCCGCGCACTGGGAGCAGATGCGTGGGCAGTCGCGGTTGGGCTGGTTGCAGGCACGCCCGGTGGTGGAGGACGCCTGGCGCGCGCTGGACCACATTCCGGCGGCGGCGGTGCGGCCCCTGCTGCAGTAACCCGGCCGCCCCGCGCCACCCGGCCTGCACGGGGCCGACACGGCCGTTTCACGGTGGGCGTCCGAAGCTGGCCGCCCCGCCGCAATGCAGGTGCGCGCCATGGCCCGCCCGATCTGGACCGGTACCCTCTCCTTCGGCCTGCTGAACGTACCGGTGTCGCTGATGTCCGGCGAACGCAAGGTCGACCTGCAGTTCCGCATGCTCGATTCGCGCGACCGCAAGCCGATCCGCTTCGAGCGGGTCAACGCCGATACCGGCGAGGAAGTGCCGTGGAAGGACATCGTCAAAGCCTACGAGTACGACAAGGGCAGCTACGTCGTGCTGGAAGAAGGCGATATCCGCTCGGCCGCGCCGGAAAGCCATGAAACGGTGGAGGTGGAAACGTTCGTCGATGCCACCCAGATCGATCCGCGCTACTTCGAGAAGCCCTACCTGCTGCTGCCCGGCAAGAAGGCCGAGAAGGGCTACGTGCTGCTGCGCGAAACCCTGCGCGGTACCGGCAAGGCCGGCATCGCGCGGGTGGTGGTGCGTACCCGCGAATACCTGTGCGCGGTGATGCCGCAGGGCCACGCGCTGGTGCTGATGATCCTGCGCTACCCACAGGAACTGGTTGATCCGGAAGACTACAAGCTGCCGACCGGCAGCCTGTCCGACTACCGCATCACTGCCAAGGAAACGGCGATGGCCGGGCAGCTGATCGAATCGATGGCCGCCGACTGGGACCCCTCGCAGTACCACGATGAATTCCGCGAACGCCTGCAGCAGGTGCTGAACAAGCGCATCAAGACCAAGGGCGGCACCACCCAGGTGGAAGAGGAGCCGGTGCAGCACGAGGACGCCAGCACCAACGTGGTGGACTTCATGGCGCTGCTGCAGAAGAGCCTGGACGCGAACAAACGCACGCCGGCGAAGAAGACCGCGACGCGCAAGGCACCGGCGAAGAAGGCTGCGAAGAAAGCCGCCAAGAAGACCGCGGCCAAGACAGCCAAGGCGACGAAGAAGGCCGCGCCGCGCCGCAAGGCAGGCTGAGCCATGTCGCTGCACCAGTACCGTCGCAAGCGCCGCCTGGGCGGTGGCAGCGGGCAGACGCCGGAGCCGGATGATGGCCCGGCCGCGGGCAATCCAAAGCGGCGGCCGCAGTTCGTCATCCAGCTGCACCACGCCAGCGCGCGGCACTACGATTTCCGCCTGGAGATGGACGGCGTGCTGAAGAGCTGGGCGGTGCCCAAAGGCCCATCGCTGCGGGTGGGCGAGAAGCGCCTGGCGGTGGAGGTCGAGGACCACCCGCTGTCCTACGCCGGCTTCGAAGGGGATATTCCCGAAGGCCACTATGGCGCCGGCCATGTGCAGGTGTTCGACCACGGCAGCTGGGCCTGCGAAGGCGACCCGCTGCAGGCACTGGCCGCCGGCAAGATCGACTTCGTGCTGCACGGGCAGCGCTTGAGTGGCGGTTGGAAGCTGGTGCGCACGGCCATGAAAGGGCGCCAGGTGCAGTGGCTGCTGATCAAGCGCGATGATGCCGATGCGCGCGATGCCGAGGCCGATGATCTTCTGGAGGACGCCATGCCTGCACCCCGGGCTGCAGCAAAGCGGGCGAAGAAGGCCGCGCGCGCGACCCCACGCAAGGCAGAGGCGCGCTGGCGTGCGCGCGCGCTGAAGCTGGCCGGTGCACGCGACCAGCCCTACCCGCGTGGCTTCAAGCCGCAGCTGACCGATCACCGCGACACCGCGCCGGACGGCGAACTTTGGCTGCACGAGATCAAGTGGGATGGCTACCGCCTGCTGGCCGACCTGCACGACGGCGAGGTGAAGCTGCGCTCGCGCAATGGCCTGGACTGGACCGGTGATTTTCCCGAAGTCGCCCAGGCCGTGCGCGCGCTGCCCGTGCACGATGCACGGCTGGATGGCGAACTGGTGGTCCTCGACGCACAGGGACGCAGCGATTTCGCCGCCCTGCAGCGTGTCATCGATGGCAGCTCGAAACAGCCGCTGCGCTACATCGTGTTCGACCTGCCCGGTGTGGCCGGCGTGGACATCAGCCGCGCACCGCTGCGGGAACGCAAGGCGCTGCTGAAGGCCCTGATCGGCCCGGAGCCGGGCACGCTGGCCTTCAGCGACCATGTGGTCGACCACGGCCCGGCAGTGTTTGCCGCCAGTGGTGATGCCGGCTTCGAAGGCATCGTCAGCAAGCAGGTCGATGCGCCCTACGTGAACAGCCGTGCGCGCAGCTGGGTGAAGGTGAAGCACGAGGACAGCGACGAGTTCATCATCATCGGCCACACGGCGCCCAAGGGCAGCCGGGTCGGCTTCGGTTCGCTGCTGCTGGCCACGCCCGATGCGGGTGGGCTGCGCTACGTCGGCCGGGTCGGCACCGGCTTCGACGATGCGGGGCTGAAGGCGCTGAGCAGCGCGCTGGCGCCGCTGGCGGTGAAGAAAGCGGTGCTGGAGCTGCCCGCGCATGTTCCCTTCCGCGCGGCCAGCGTGCGCTGGGTCAAGCCGGTGGTGGTGGCCGAAATCGCGTTCCGTGGCTGGGGCAAGGAAGGGCTGCTGCGCCAGGCCAGCTTCAAGCGCCTGCGCAGCGACAAACGCAGGGAGGACCTGGGCGTGGCAAAGGCGGTGGAGCGCGATGATGCGGCGGTGGCCATCAGCCATCCCGAGCGGGTGGTGTACCCGAAGCAGAAGCTCAGCAAGGGCGATGTGGCCGCTTACTACCAGCAGATGGCGCGCTGGATCCTGCCGGAGATCGCCGGCCGCCCGCTGTCGCTGCTGCGCTGTCCCGACGGCGTCGGCAAGGCCTGCTTTTTCCAGAAACACCATGGCCCCGGCCTGGGCGATGGCGTGCATGCGGTGCCGCTGCAGCAGAAGAGCGGTCGCGAGGATTACGTGTACATCGATGATGCGCGCGGGCTGCTGCAGCTGGTGCAGATGAACACGCTGGAGCTGCACCCGTGGGGCGCGACGGTCGAGGATCCCGAGCATCCGGACCGGCTGGTGTTCGACCTCGACCCCGGTGACGGCGTGAGCTGGGCGCAGGTGAAATCGGGTGCGCGCGAGGTGCGCGACCGCTTGCAGCAGGTCGGCCTGCAGAGCTTCGTGCGGCTGTCCGGCGGCAAGGGCGTGCACGTGGTGGTACCGCTGCAGCCCAAGGCCGGCTGGGAACAGGCCAAGGCCTTCTGCGAAGCATTTGCGCAGGCGATGGCGCTGGAGCAGCCCGATCGCTACGTGGCAACCATGAGCAAGGCCAAGCGCGAGGGCGTGATCTTCATCGACTGGCTGCGCAACACGCGCGGTGCCACCAGCGTGTGTTCGTGGTCGCTACGCGCGCGCGAGGCAGCAGGCGTGGCGGTGCCGTTGCGCTGGGAAGAACTGGCAAAGGTGAGCGCCGCCGATGCGTTCCCGATGCAGAAGGCGCTGGCCCGGGCGAAGCGCCTGAAGGGGAATCCGTGGCAGGGCATCGAACGCGTGAAGCAGGTGTTGCCGACCGGTAATCGGTAGCGCCGGGCCACGCCCGGCGAGCGCGCAGCGCGGATACGTTGCGTGTCGCCGGGCACGGCCCGGCGCTACCAGATCAATGCAGCGTGGATCAGAAGTCCGCGCGGATGCCGAAGGTGACGCGGCGTCCGGAGAACTCGTACTGGGTCGGGAAGGCCTTGTCGATCGTGTAACCGCTGGTCTTCTCGTCCAGCAGGTTGATCGCTTCCAGGTTCAGCTTCCAGGTGTCATTGAGGCGGAAGCCGATCGAGGCATCCAGCTGGCCATAGGCATCGCGGTAGACCGGATACATGTTCAGGTGGATGTACTCGACGTACTTGTCCTTGTAGTTGTACGAGGCGCGCGCGCTGAAGCGGTCGTTCTCGTAGTACAGGGTGAAGTTGTACGCCTTCTCGGCCAGGCCTTCCGGCGGGGTCGGGATATCCAGGTCCGAGGCACCGGTCAGCGAGTTGTCCAGCTGGGTGTAGTTGGCATTGATGCCCCAGCCTTCCAGCGCCGGGTGCAGCATCGACAGCGGCAGTTGCGCGACCAGCTCCACGCCGGTCACCTTGTAGGAACCGTCGGCGTTGACCGGCTGGTAGACCTCGAAGTCGTAGTAGCCGTCCAGCGAACCGTTGGCGTTGAGCTTCTCGACGTTCGGCACGATGCCGGTCAGCGACTGCCGCACCACGCCGTCGATCTTCTTGGAGAAGTACGACGCAGCCAGCAGGCCACCGTTCTGCAGGTACTTTTCCAGGCCCACTTCCCACTGCTTGGCGGTGGTCGGCTTCAGCGCCGGGTTGCCGTCCATGAAGCGGAAGCTGCTCCAGCTGACGGTGCGGCGGTAGGCGATGTCGGTCAGCGACGGACGCATCAGCGTTTCCGAGGCGGCACCGCGCAGCACCAGGCCGTCGGCGATCTCGGCGGTCATGTTGAAGCTGGGCAGGATCCTGCTGTAGTCGCCGCTGCTGGAAATCGGCGACGGCGTGTAGCCGTTGCTGCCGTCGGCGTTCTGCACCGGGTGGAAGCCGGCCGAATCGACGTCGGTGTCGATCGAGCGCACGCCCAGGTTGGCGTACACCGGCACGCTGCCGATATCGAAGTAGAAGTCGGCCATGGCATACAGCGCCAGGGTCTTTTCCTTCACTTCGTAGTACTGGCCCGGATCGATCGGGGTTTCATAGCCCGGGTAGCGGAACGTGGCACGCGCGTAGGCATTGGAGATCTGCTGCCAGTCCAGGTCGCTCGGGCGATAGCCGCCGCCCGGGGCGAGCTGGCTGATCCACACCGGGTTGCTGTCGGCCAGCGTGCGCGTGTTGACCCACGCGGCGCTGCCGGCGGTCGGGCCCTGGATCTTGCCGCTGCCGAACTCGCGTTCCTTGGTCTTGTCGGTGTAGCGCGCGCCGAACTGCACGCCGCTCAACGCCGGGAAGAAGGCCAGGTTCATCTGCCGGCGCAGGTCGAGCTGCGCAGCGTACTTGTCATCCTTCACCTTCTCCAGCTCGGTTTCGTACGCTTCGAACAGGTACTTGTCCGCAGCGTTGTACATGTCGAAGCCACCGGTGGTGCCGGGCACGGTCTCGCCGCCGTTGCTGGTCCAGCGCGTGCGTGACGGCGCGTAGGCCACGTGCTTGAGGTTGGCGTAGTCCGAATCCTTGCGCGCACCGGAATAGCCGACCAGCGCATCGATGTCCCAGCCGCCGACCTTCCAGTCCAGCTTGCTGCTGAACTGGCGGTAGTCGGTGTTGGCGTTGCGTTCCTTGCTGAGGATCTCGTGCTGGGTGGCGGTGTAGGCCACGTCCTTCAGCACGGTGATGCCGTAGTCGCCCAGCGTGGTGTTGTCGTAGTCGTAGATGCGGTCCAGGGTGCTGCGGCTGGATGCCGAGTAGGCCGCGGCATCGTACTCGTCCTCGTGCGTGTCATAGCCGCCGAACATCGCATCGAAGCTGAGCGAAAAGGTATCGCTGGGCTTGAACTGCAGCGAAGCGGTGGCGCCCCACTGGTCCTGCTCGTTGAGGTAGACGCGGTCGCCGACCTTGTCCTGGAAGATGATGCGGCTGGTCTCGTCCTTGTCCATGCGATCCTGCACGACGATGCCGGCATCACGTGCCAGCACGGCGGCGGCCTGCGAACCAGGCGTGCCCGACGCTTCCAGGAAGCGGCCCATCGGGCGGAAGTTGATGCCCGAATTGGAATCGGTGCGGTTGGTGCGCTTGGCCTTGGAGAACGACACCAGGCCGCCCCAGTCGCCCCAGGTGTCGCTGGCGAGGAAGGAGATCTTCGGATCGATCCTGCCGTTGATCGAGTTGTGCGAGGCTTCGGCCGAGGCGCTGAACTTCGGCTCGGGGAAGTCGAACGGCTTGGCCGTTTCGATGTAGACCGAGCCGGCGATGCCACCTTCCTCGTCGGCTGCGGTCGGCGACTTCTGCACGGTCACCGTCTGCACGACGTCGGCGGCGAAGATGTCGAACTGCACGTCGCGCCCACCGCTGCCCGAGGCGGTGGCGAGGTTGTTGATGGACACCAGGGTGAACTCGCTGGGCAGGCCGCGCACGCTGACCTTGCTGCCCAGGCCCTTGTTGCGCTCGATGGTCACGCCCGGCATGCGCTGCAGCGCTTCGGCCAGGTTCTGCTCGGGGAAGTCGGCCACGTCGGTGGCGACGATCGAATCGGAGAAGCCGATGTTGGCGCGCTTGAGGTCGACGGCGCGTTCCAGGCTTTTGGCATAGCTGCCAGAGACCGTGACGGTGTCCAGCTGCTGCAGCTGTTGCCGGGTATCGCCATCGGCGGCTTCTTCAGCCATTGCATCGATGGGCAGCACGGCGAGGCCGCCGATCAGCACCGCATGCACGGCGCGGGACAAAAGCTTCGCATGGGGGGCCGCAGCGGCGGCCTCCCGGTTCTGGTAACGCATCGGATGATTTCCCGGTTCCCTGTGATGTCTTACGCCGCGCCTGCCCCTTTATCCGTGGGTGCAGGCCCCTGCGCCGCGTTGCCGACCTTCGGCGGGCACCGAGCCTAGGGGGGAATTGTTAAGCCTGTGTTGCGCTGCGGGACGGACGACGACCGAACCACCAGCCACCGAGCAGCTGCAGCGGCAGCGACACCAGCAGGGAGATGGCGAACCAGCGCGGGAAATCACCGCCCATCACCCACAGCCCGTAGCCGCTGCCGACCACCAGCAGCGTCCAGATGGACGTGCCATGCGCGCGTGGCCAGCACGGTGCGTAGTAGGTGGCGAAGGCGATGCCGGCGATGCCGCCGAGCACGGTGAAGGCCAGGTCCCAGCCCAGTTGCGCTTCGCTGCCGGGGTGCAGGCCGAACAACGACGGCAGCCAGCCGCCGGCACTGCTGACCAGGGCCAGCGCAAGCAGCGCGCCAACCAAGGCAACGATGGACAGGAAAACGGTCTTGAGCATCTCGGGCATGTGCGCATTGTACGGCGCAGCATGCACAGGAGCGGCATGGCCGCCGCATCCGTGGGAGAGGGAAACGGAGCGGCGGCCACGCGCAGGCGGATTCGCAGTGTTGGCGTGCCCGACCCGCCTCCCACGGCCACGAAGTGCCCCACGCCCGTCATGGCCGGGGAACTGCGGCGGGTCCGGTCCGCCAGCCATGCCGCATGGCAATGGCTGTGTGGCAGAGGCCTCGGGTATCGAAGATTCCAGCGTCATGCCCGCCCCCGGACATGGCACTGGGCGTCGATGCCCGTGGCGTGCCGAACTCGCGGAAGGCGATGCCCTCCGCTTGAGGGAGAGCATGCAGGGGCGGCGTTGGCGCTGCCTTGATCCTGATCAATGGATCAAGGCAGCGTAGAGTCGAGCTTGCTCGACTGCTTTTTGCCAGAAGCCAGTCGAGCAAGCTCGACATCTACCAGAGCAGGGGCAACGGGAAGGGCCGGTCAGCCGGCCAGCACCGCTGCTTCGCGCGCCAGGCGCTCGATGCTGTCCCAGTCGCGCGACTGCATCAGGGCCGCCGTGGTCAGCCATGAACCGCCCACGCACAGCACGTTGGGCAGGTGCAGGAACTGCGGCGCGGTCTGCGCGCTGATGCCACCGGTCGGGCAGAAGCGCACATCGGCGAACGGGCCGTGCCACGCCGACAGCAGCGGCGCACCGCCGGACTGCACCGCCGGGAAGAACTTGAACGTGTCCAGGCCGTGCTCCAGGCCGAGGATCAGTTCCGAACCGGTAGCCACGCCGGGCAGGTACGGCAGATCGGCGTCGCGCGCGGCGGCGTACAGCGTGGGCGTCGCACCGGGCGACACCGCGAAGCGCGCACCGGCTGCCTTGGCGGCCTCCATCTGCGCCGGCGTCAGCACCGTGCCTGCGCCCACCACGGCGTCGGGCACGGCCTCGACCATCGCCTTGATCGCATCCAGCGCACGCGGCGTGCGCAGCGTCACCTCGATCACCGGCAGGCCGCCACGGAACAGCGCCTGGGCCACCTGCACCGCATCGTCGATGTCATCAGGGGTGAACACCGGGATCACCGGTGCAAGTTTCAGTACCGCACGTACGCGCGGATCAGCGCCGGACATCGAATCGCTCCTCGCCCACCAGGGCCAGTACGTCAGCTTCGCTGACGGGGTTGAAATCGCCGGGGATGGAGTGCTTCAGACCACCGGCGGCCAGGCCGAAACGCACGGTGGCGTCGGCATCGAAGCCGGACAGGATGCCATGCAGGATGCCTGCGGCGAATGCATCACCACCGCCGATGCGGTCGACGATGCCCTGCAGCTGGCGCACCGGTGCCTGCGCGCGGGTACCGTCGCGGCCCAGCAGCAGCGCGCCCAGGGCGTGGTGGTCCACGCTGAGGGCCTGGCGCTGGGTGCAGGCCATCCACTGCAGCTGCGGGAATGCCGCGAACGCGGCGGCGGCGGCGGCTTCGACCTTGGCCACCACATCGGCCTGCTCGAAGCGCTGGCCGAGGATCACTTCGATATCGCGGTAGTCGGCGAAGACGATGTCGGCCTGGGCGAACAGCGCGTGCAGGATCGCCTGCGCATCGCCGCCCCAGCGCTGCCACAGCTTGGGCCGGAAGTTGCCATCGAAGGACACGCGCACGCCCAGCTCGCGCGCCGCACGCGCTGCCGCCAGGGTGGCCTGGGCCACGTCCGGGCCGAGCGCCGGGCTGACCCCGGACAGGTGCAGCCACTGCGCGCCCTGCAGCAGCACCGGCCAGTCGTAGTCGGCGGCGGTGCTGCGCGCGAAGGCCGAGTCGGCGCGGTCATAGACCACTTCGCTGGCACGCTGCACGGCGCCGGTCGTGAGGAAGTACAGGCCCATGCGCCCGTCCGGGTCCTGCCGCACGCTGCGCGTGTCGACCCCGTGCCGGCGCAGTTCACCCAGCACGTGGGCGCCCAGCGCGTTGCCGGCCACGGTGCTGACCATGGCCACCTCATGTCCAAAGCGGGACAGC
This sequence comes from Stenotrophomonas sp. FW305-3-2-15-E-LB1, assembly GCF_058787375.1. NCBI lineage: Bacteria > Pseudomonadati > Pseudomonadota > Gammaproteobacteria > Lysobacterales > Lysobacteraceae > Stenotrophomonas > Stenotrophomonas sp. FW305-3-2-15-E-LB1. The sequence continues at coordinate 96,969 of NZ_JBYSZR010000005.1, read as the reverse complement.
GAGACACCCACGTTCGCTTCGGCCCCACCCACGTGTACCTGCAGCTGCGGCGACTGCATCAGCAGTTCGTGACCGGGCGCCCCCAGGCGCAGCAGCAATTCCCCGAAACATACGACACGACCCATTTCCGCTCCCTTACGCTGGCCGCCAGCGGGTACTGCTGGGCGGCGTGGAATCGCGCCACGCACCCGCGTGGCGGTTGACCATCGGTGTCATCGCGAAACCGACCGGCCGTGCACACAGCCTATCAAACTGTCGGAAGCATTGTCCCGCAAGCGTCTTGGAGACATTACAGGTCTGTTGCGGTGCAAGATGCCGCAGAGGGAACGTGCTGCTACCGTCGGCTCTGACCAGCGGTGTCATTCCGCTGAAACACTCGCGAGACCAGACCTTTGGGAGAGGGGAAAGGCATGCATTCTCGGAACCACGCAAAAAAGACACCGGTTACCTTGCTGGCCATGGCGGTCAGCCTGGCCCTTTCGGCGGGTGCCGCCGCCCAGCAGCAGAGCGAGGCGCCCAGCGCCACCAACCTGGATACGGTCAACGTCACCGGCTACCGCGCCAGCGTCGAGAAGGCGCTGGACATCAAGCGTGGCGAGGCCGGCGTGGTCGATGCCATCGTGGCCGAGGATGTCGGCAAGTTCCCGGACCTGAACCTGGCCGAGTCGCTGCAGCGCATCCCGGGCGTGGTCATCACCCGCGAGGCCGGTGAAGGCCGCAACATCTCGGTGCGTGGCCTGGGCCCGGACTTCACCCGCGTGCGCATCAACGGCATGGAAGCGCTGACCACCGTCGGCGCCGGCGACCAGAGCGGCGGCACCAACCGCGGCCGCGGCTTCGACTTCAACGTGTTCGCTTCGGACCTGTTCTCGCAGATGGTGGTGCGCAAGACCGCCTCGGCCGACGTCGAGGAAGGCTCGCTGGGCGCGACGGTCGACCTGCGTACCGCGCGCCCGTTCGACTACGACGGCTTCACCTTCGTGGCCAGTGGCCAGGCCAGCTACAACCAGATGGCCGAGAAGGCCGACCCGCGCCTGGCCGCGTTGATCTCCAACACCTTCGCCGATGGCACCTTCGGCGCGCTGCTGTCGGTGGCCTACTCCGAGCGCCAGGCGCTGGAGGAAGGTTCCAACACCGGCCGCTGGGCCAACGGCCCCAGCAACGGCGGCTTCAGCGCGGCCTCGCCCTTCACCGCCGCACGCAGTGCCGATGTCTACCACCCGCGCTTCCCGCGCTACGTGCAGATGGAACACCAGCAGAAGCGCCTGGGCGTGACCGGCTCGCTGCAGTGGAAGCCCTCCGACCGCACCGAGATCTCGCTCGACACGCTGTACTCGAAGATCGACGCCACGCGCGACGAGCACTATATCGAAGCGATCTCCTTCAGCCGCAACCGCGACTCGGCCACCGGCGCCAACCGCCGCCCCGACCGCGACGGCAAGCCGGAAACCATCGTGCGCAACGGCGAGATCCGCAACAACGCGCTGCTGTACGGCGAGTTCGACAACGTCGACCTGCGCACCGAGAACCGCCACGACGAATGGAACACCGAGTTCAAGCAGGTCAGCCTGAACTTCGATCATCGCTTCACCGATGATTTCCAGATGACCGGCAAGGTCGGCATCTCGCGCTCGGCCCACGAGAACCCGGTGCAGACCACCATCATCATGGACAAGTACGATGTGGACGGCTACAGCTACGACTATCGTGGCAACAGCCGGGCGCCGATCATCAACTACGGCATCGACCCCACCAATCCCAATGGCTGGGAACTGGCCGAGATCCGCCTGCGCCCGCAGTACGTTGACAACGACTTCGACACCGCCGAAGTCAACTTCAACTGGAACCTCAGCCCCGGCTTCCGCCTGAAGGGCGGCGTGCTGGCCAAGGACTACACCTTCAGCACGCTGGAGCTGCGCCGCACCAGCGAAGGCGCAGTGCCGGTGATCGCCAACGGCAGCCGCATCGTGCCGGCCGACCTCACCAGCCAGGCGGGCCTGAAGGGCATCAACGGCTCGCCGTCGAACTGGGTGGTGCCCAACCTGGGTGCCATCGCCGACCTGCTGGACATCTACAGCAACAGCGGCACCTTCGCCGTCGCGCCGCGCGCGAACAACAGCCGCAGCGTGGAAGAGAAGGACCGTGGCGTCTGGCTGATGGGTGAGTTCTCCACCGACCTCGGTGCCATCCCGCTGTCGGGCAACTTCGGCGTGCGCTACGTGCAGACCGAGCAGACCTCCAGCGGCGCGGCCACGGTCGGCGGCGTGCTGGTGGATGCCACCACCAACCGCAAGTACAACGACACCCTGCCCTCGTTCAACCTGGTGGCCGAGATCACCCCGGACTTCCTGATCCGCCTGGGTGCGGCCAAGGTGATGAGCCGCCCGGGCCTGGGCAACCTGACCCCGGGCGTGACCGTGGCCGTGGCCGGCGGCGCGCGCACCGTGGCCGGCGGCAACCCCAACCTCGATCCGTTCCGCGCCACCAACGTGGACATGAGCTTCGAGTGGTACTTCGCCGAAGGTGCAATGGCCGGCATCGGCCTGTTCTACAAGGACATCGACTCGTTCGTGCAGACCACCCGCGAAGTGCGCCCGTATTCCAGCAGCGGCCTGCCGGCCAGCCTGCTCGACGGCACCGGCGCTTCGGTCAACGATGACTTCACCTTCAGCATCCCGCTCAATACCCCCGGCGGCGAACTGTATGGCGTGGAAGCCAACTACACCCAGCCCTTCACTTTCCTGCCCGGCAAGTGGTCCAACCTGGGCGTGCAGCTGAACTACACCTGGGTCGACACCAGCATCCAGTACGTCAATGGCGCGGGTGCAGCGGTGATGAAGAACCAGCTGACCGGCACCTCGAAGAACGCGTGGAACGCGACGCTGTTCTACGAAGGCGATGCCTGGTCGGGCCGCGTTTCGGCCACCAACCGCAGCGACTACCTCACCCAGGCACCCGGCCAGGAAACCGGCTTCAACCTGGACGGTTACCACGGCATGACCGGCACCACCGTCCTCGATGCATCCATCCGCTACCGCGTCAGCGACCAGCTGGAACTGAGCCTGGAAGGCATCAACCTGACCAACGAAGCATCGGATGAGTGGGTGTACTCGCCCACCACCGGCCAGCTGCCGCTGCAGTACACCGAAACCGGCCGCCAGTTCCTGCTGGGCGTGCGCTACAAGTTCTGACCGCCGACGCGGCGGCGTGGCAGCACGCCGCCGCACTTCGAGTGCAACGAAGAAACGCCGCTGCGGCTGCTGCGGCGCAAGATGCCGCGCGCCATGCGCTTTGTTACGTTCACGCGTGACCCGCGGTGTCAGCAAGTCGTTGCACCTGCGTCGTACCGGAGGAGGCCGGTACGCACGCTAGAACGCCTTCGCAACGCTTGAGGACACCCTGGGAGGGGTTTACAGATGGATTCGTCGCTCGCGCTTCACTGCGGCCGCGCGCCGCTCACCGTGCTTGCCCTGTCGATCGGACTGGCGCTGAGCCACGCCGCGCATGCGCAACAGACGCCGGAAGCGGCCGCCGCCGATGCGGTCGACCTGGACAAGGTGGAGGTCAAGGCGACCTACCGCGAAAGCCTGCAGCAATCGCTGGACGAAAAGCGCTACAGCGTCGAGCAGGTCGATGCGATCTACGCCGAGGACATCGGCAAGTTTCCCGACCTGAACCTGGCCGAATCGATGCAGCGCATCGCCGGTGTTTCCATCGACCGCGAAGGCGGCGAAGGCCAGCAGATTTCCGTGCGCGGCCTCGGTTCGGATTTCACCCGCGTGCGCATCAACGGCCTGGAAGCGCTGTCCACCGCCGGCAACGGCAGCACCGGCGTCAACCGCAGCCGCGGCTTCGACTTCAACACTTTCGCCTCCGAACTGTTCAGCCGGGTCAAGGTCAACAAGACCCAGTCGGCGCAGATGGACGAAGGTTCGCTCGGCGCCACCGTCGACCTGCGCGCGTCGCGGCCGTTCGATTTCGAAGGCTTCCAGGCCTCGCTCAACGGCCAGTACGGCTACAACGAACTGTCGCGCTCGAAGGACCCGCGCGTGTCGGCGCTGCTGAGCAATACCTGGGCCGACGGCCGCTTCGGTGCGCTGGTGTCGGCGGCGTGGAGCAAGCGCACGATCTTCGAGGAAGGCTACAACCCGGTGCGCTGGGAGCACGGCAACTACCGCAACTCCAACCAGGCCACGGCCGCCAACAACGGCACCTACGGCTTCTGCAGCCCGGCCGGCTATGACCCGCAGACGCCGCGCAACCCGGCCGCCAATGAAACCGCGCAGGGCGTCGGCAGCGCCGCCAACCAGGCGCGCAGCAACGGCTGGGGCAGCTATGGCATCGACGCCAACCACTGCGGCACCGGCATCGACCGCCCCGATGCAACGGCAGAGAACATCGCCGCCTACGAGACCGCCACCAACGCGTGGATCCCGCGCTACCCGCGCTACATCCGCACCGAGCATGAGATCGAACGGCTGGGCGTCACCGGTGCGCTGCAGTTCCGCTTCAGCCCCGACAGCCTGCTCAACCTTGACCTGATGTACTCGAAGCTGGACAAGGACCAGCGCGAGGACTCGATCGGCGCCAACCTGCACCGCACCGCGCAGTACGGCGGCAAGACCCAGATCGTGGTGCGCGAGGCGCAGGTGGATGCGCAGAACCGGCTGGTCTACGGCGTGTTCGACAACGTCGACTTCCGCACCGAATCAACCGCCATCGAGGAAAGCACCGAGTTCAAGCAGGCCAGCCTGAACTTCGAGCACCGCTTCAACGATGCGGTGCGCCTGGACGCACTGGTCGGCCACTCTTCGTCCAGCTTCGAGCGGCCGGTGTTTTCCATGGTCAGCTTCGACAACAGCAACCTGGATGGCTTCGTGCTGGACATGCGCAACGGCGCCAGCATGCCGTCGATGACCTTCCCCTTCGCCCTGGGTGATGCGGCATCGTGGCAATGGCTGGGCTACGGTACCGCGCCGGTGAACGCCAACGGCACCGCGCGCGGCGGCAACATCAGCGAAGTGCGCCTGAACCCGCAGTACGTCGACAACAGCTTCGACACCGCCAAGGTCGACCTGACGTTCAACGTGTCGCCCACCTTCACCCTGCGCGGCGGCCTGGCCTACAAGGACTACGGCATGCGCACGCAGGAGTACCGCAACATCAGCTATGGCCGCATGTCGCAGGCGCTGCCCGATGGCGTCGGCGTGGGCGACCTGTCCACCAGCCTCGATGGTTTCGGCAAGGGCCTGGACGGCAGCACCCCGGGCAGCTGGCTGATCCCCGACTTCAACCGCATCGCCGAGCTGCTGGACATCTACTGCAACTGCAACACCGGCACCCTCGGCGGCGACTACCGCCTGGCCGGCGTCGGCCACTTCGGTGCATCGAACAACAACTTCGACGTGACCGAGAAGAGCTACGCCAGCTACCTGCAGCTGGACTTCAACACCGAACTCTGGGACCGCCCGTTCCGTGGCAACCTCGGCCTGCGCTACGTGCGCACCGAGATCGATGCCAGCGGCTATGCACCGTGCCAGGCGGCAAGCAGCAGCGACCTGTCAGCGGCATGCGAACCCTTCCTGGGCGTGGCCAGCGCCACCGCCGATGCCGGCGAGCGCCTGCTGGTGGCCACCACCGTCGGCCACCGCTATGACGACTGGCTGCCCTCGCTGAACCTGGCCTGGGACCTGACCGACAGCGTGGTGCTGCGCTTCGGCGCGGCCAAGACCATGGCCCGGCCGACCCTGTCCAACCTGTCGCCCAGCGTCAGCGGCGGCCCGACCAGCTTCCTCGACGAGGACCGCTACTACTCGATCAACCTGGGCAACCCGAAGCTGGATCCGTTCCGCTCCACCAACTACGACCTGAGCGCGGAGTGGTACTTCCAGGAAGGTGCCCTGCTGTCGGCGGCAGTGTTCTACAAGGACATCGAAACCTACGTGCAGCGCACCCGCCTGCTGACCACCTGGGGCGACATGGGCTATTCGCTGGACCTGCTGCCGGCCGGCTTCAGCCCGAACACGCTGTTCAACGTGCAGAGCTACTTCAACACCCCCGGTGGCCCGCTGAAGGGCTACGAGCTGACCTACCAGCAGCCCTTCAGCTTCCTGCCCGGCTTCTGGAAGAACTTCGGCATCCAGCTGAACTACACCCACGTCGACTCGAAGATCAAATACCTCTTCAGTTCCGGCAGCGGCGACACCATCGTCACCACCTACACCGAGAACGACCTGCTGAACCTGTCGCCGAACTCGTACAACGCCACCCTGTACTACGACGACGGCCGCTTCAGCGCACGCGTATCCACCAGCTACCGCGATGCCTACATCAACCAGATCCTGACCCAGGAAAACGTCTGGGACCTGGACGGCAACCAGTACGCCACCGCCGACGTGACCGGCAAGTACAGCGTGGAGAACGTGGATTTCAACATGTCCTGGAAGTTCAACAAGCAGCTGACCGTCAGCTTCGAGGCGATCAACCTGCTGGACAGCGCCGACGAGCGCTTCGTCGATTCGGCCCTGTCACTGCCCGACCGCTACACCCACACCGGGCGCCAGTACTACCTGGGGCTGCGCTACAAGTTCTGAGCACGCCCCCTGTCCCGCCGTACCGCACCGCCGCCATGCCGCTGCACCGTCGAATGCTGCTGAAAGGAAGGTTCCATGCACCGTACCGCCCCTGACCTGATCCGCCCGCGCCGCCGCCTGCTGGTGGCCGCGCTGTCGCTGGCCACTGCGCTGCCCGCGCTGGCCGCACCGTCGCCGACGCTGCTGTTCCACGTCGACGCCAACCAGGGGCTGACTGCCGTGACGGCGCAGGGCGAAGCGGTGCCGAACTTCCGCGACAAGGCGGCGGTGGTCGATGACGGTGCACGCGGCAAGGCCATCCAGTGGGAAGACGATGGCGTGCTGGCCTGGGATGCGCCCGGCAACATCCAGGCCCAGCGTGGCACCCTCGCCTTCGACTGGCGCCCGCGCTACGCGGTGGGCGAAGCACCGTTCGTGATCTTCCGCGTCGGCTATGCCGACCACAGCAGCTGGGACATGGCATGGCTGCGCATCGACTGGAACGGCCACGGCTTCGATGCGTTCGTCACCGATGCCAACCTCGCGCGCAGCCGCGTGTCGTTCCGCATGGATACGCCGCCGCGGCCGGAGCAGTGGCTGCACCTGGCCTTTGCCTGGGACGAGGACCAGGGCGTGCGCCTGTTCGTCGATGGCCGCGAAGTGGCGCGTGCACAGGCCACCGGTGACTACGACGCGGCGCTGGACCAGCTCGGCCTGGCCGGGCGGGTGATGGCGCCCTACCAGGTGCAGAGCCGTTACAACTTCCTGCGCGGCAGCGATTTCCAGCACATCCGCGTCTACGACCGCATGCTCGATGGCCCTGCCGTGCAGGCGCTGGCGGGCGGCAAGGCGCCGGCCAGCGCAGTGGCAGCGGCCACCGACGAGCGTGCCTGGCGCCATCGCTTCGGCTGGGAAGGTGCGGCACCGCCGGCACTGGCATCGGCCGGCACGCGCATCCGCAAGATCGAGTTTGCCGATACCCGTGACCTGAAGGCATGGATGTGGAAGGCCACCGATGGCATCGCCGAAACCACCTGGCCGGGCGTGTACAACCGCTCGCGCCTGCCCGGCCGCAACGACTATTTCCAGCTGCCGGACTGGAACACCTACGTGGAAAGCGGCCAGCACCTGGATCTGACCCTGCCGGCCGGGGAGACGGTGAACCGCATGGAGATCCGCGGTGCGGCCTTCGGCACCCTGGCCCACGGCCCCGACGCTGCCCATGCCACGCAGGTGCTGGCCACGCGCCCGCGCGGCGTGGTGCGCAGCGTGCAGGACATTCCCGCGCAGCAGGGCGGCGTGCTGCGTTTCAGCAACGTCGAACAGGAAACGCCGATCCAGGAAATCTGGGCCTACAACGTGAGCGAAGGCGCCGAACCGGAAGGCACGGTGAAGCAGGCCTACGTGATCGACAGCCAGGCGCTGCCCGACTACACCAACCTCGATGCGCTGCGGCACTACATCGATGGCCGCTACCCGGCTGCCGAGCGCAGCACGGTGATGGCCCTGCCCAAGGGCGCCGGCTCGCGCCGCCGCAGCCCCGATACCCTGCCGGCGCAGCCCCGGCCGATCGTGCACGTGCTGATTCCCTCCGGCGTGGGCGATGCGCCGGCCAACCAGCCATTGATCCGCAGCTGGGCCTACAGCTGGGAAAACATGCACGACGGCCTGGATGGCGTGGCCATCGATATTCCCGCGCTGGACCTGCCGGCCACCCACGGCGGCCTGATCCCGCTGAACATCCGCATCAAGGACCCGATCTGGCCGGCGCGCGACATGATCGATGTCTCGGTGTCGGTGCAGCCGGGGCAGGCACGCACGCTGTGGCTGGACCTGCGCGACCGCATCCTCACCCCGGACAGCCTGTGGCTGAGCATCGCCTCGGCCGCGCCGGGCTTCGATGCCGCTGCGCTGGACGGCGCGCAGATCCGCCTGGTGTTCAAGCCGCGCGCGGAAGCGCTGAAGGAGCACGTCGCCGACCGCTTCAACCAGGTGCGCGACAACTGGGGCTTCCTGGTGGAGGAGCACACCACCTCCAAGCGCCAGCGCCTGTATGCACGCGTCTACGCGGACCTGAGCGACCTGCTGCGGGTGGACCCGGACCACGAACTCGGCCGCCTGTACTGGAACTACATCAGCTACAACAGCCAGGGCCGCCCGCCCTACACCACACCGGCCGTGCCCAAGGGCGTACCGGCGTGGGCGTTCAACCAGGTGCAGGACCTGGCCCAGGTGCGGCAGTTCGTCGACTGGTGGATCGACCAGCGCCAGGTGGCCTATGGCGATTTCGGTGGCGGCATTTCCGATGATTCCGACCTGACCCAGCAGTGGCCGGGGCTGGCCCTGATGGGCGTGCAGCCGGACCGGCTGAATGCTTCGCTGACCGCGCTGTCCGATGCGGTGTACCGCAATGGCATGTTCAGCAACGGCCTGAGCACGATCGAGACCGACGAGCTGCATTCCTACGAGGAAGGCATCAACACCAACAGCGCCATGCTCTACCTCAACTGGGGCGACCCGTTGACGCTGGAGCGCCTGATGGAAACGGTGAAAGCGTTCGACGAGCGCATCATCCTGCGCAACCCGCAGGGCAACCTGCTGTTCTCCAGCAACTGGTTTGGGGGCAACAAGGTCTACCGCGAACCGAACTGGCAGTGGCAGAAGCCCTATTCGTTCCCGGTGCTGCACCCGGCGTTCCTGCTGGGCCAGTACAACGCCGATGCGACCGGCCGCAAGCTGGTGATCGGCCTGGCCGATGGCTACCTGGCCCACGCGGGCACCGACGGGAAGGGCCGCTTCACCCTGCCCAACGAGATCAACTGGGCCACCGGTGCCACCCGCGGTGGCGAGTTGAACAACGGCTCCGGCGGCGGCGACACGATGCACACCTTCTGGGCGGCGTGGCGCTGGACCGGCGATGCGAAGTACCTGCAGGCGCTGGACTACCGCGTGGCGCGTGGCGGGCCGGGCGCGCTGGCCAACCTGGGCGAGAACTACGTGGACGTGCTGGGCAGGCAGCAGGACTGGTACCCGACGCTGACCGCCGACGCCGATGCTGGAAAGACCGGTTTCGCCAGCCTGATGGCGTGGCAGGCCAGCGGTGATACGAAGTACATCGACGCGCTGCACGCCGACGGCCTGCAGGCCAAGGTGCAGCGCGCCTACATGAACACCGAGGGCCACTGGTGGTCCGACCGCGTGGAAGCGCCCAGCGAGTTCCTGCAGCGCGCGCGCCTGGGTGGCATCGCGCTGAAGCGCAACCAGAGCTGGCCCGGCCACACCGTCAGCTGGCGCTTCGACCGCGACGGCGCCGCCGAACAGGTGGCCCTGCTGGTGCACGCGCCGTCACGCGAACGCTTCACCGTGACCAGCCACAACCTGGGCACGCGCACCATCGCCGCCGACATGACCGGCTGGAACGTGGCCAGCGGCACCTGGCGCGTGCGCAGCGGCGTGGACGCCGATGGCGACGGGCGCATCGACGGCACCGCCACCGAACGCAGCGTGCAGCTGGAAACCAGCGCTTCGGTGCCGATGCAGTTCCGACCGGGCCGCACCGAAGTGTTCGAGTTCGAGCGGATCACCGCCGGTACGCCGGTGGAAATGCGTGCGGACCTGGGCATCGGCCGTGGCGATGTGCGGGTGGACGGGCGCCAGGTGCACGTGACCGTGCACAGCCTGGGCCATGCCGGCAGCGGCGTGGGCGTGGCGGTGCTGGAGGACGCACGTGGCCGCGAGATCGCGCGCACCGAGGTGCCGGCGCTGGCCGCACCGGCCGACCTGCAGCCGAAGACGGTGGTGGTGTCGCTGCCGTTGCCCGCCGGTGACCGCAGCGGCCTGCGCGTGCGCGTGGCGTTGGCCGATGGTGGCGAGGAAGTGACCCGGTTGAACAACGTGGCCGACGTGCCGCGTTGATGGGAGTCGGAGCCGCCGGGCATGGCCCGGCGCTACCTCGCGCGGAACGCGGTCAGGCCGCGTCGGTCTCCATCATCTTCACCCGGCGCTGGTACCAGCCATCGTCGAGCGGGTCGAACACCGCGCTGCGTTCCATTACGCCCTGGTACACATGCACCGACACCGCCACGTCGGTCTCGCTGGCGTTGCGCAGCGTGTGGTATTCGTGCGGCGGAATCAGGCTGCCGGCGCTGCCGCGGTAGCCGTACAGCGCCTCCTGCGCGGCGAAGCGGTGGCGATCGCCCTGCCGTTCCAGCAGCGCATACGGGGTGACGATCAGTTCGCCCTGCCAGACGCCTTCCACGCACCACATCGCATCGTGGTCGTGCAGCGGCGTGCCCTGCCCCGGCCCCCAGCACATGGCGATGACGCTGTAGCCCAACGTCGGGCTGCGGTGCAGTTCGCGGCGCGCGTAATGGCCGTCCACCGGACGGCGTACACAGGCGGGCAGTTCGATGAGCGGATCAATGATGGCCTCGCGCAGCACCCTCTGCAGGGCGTGGGTGATCAACGGCGGGTCGGCCAGGCAGACCGCGCCGTCGATGGCCGCCAGCAGGCGATCCCGGCCCGTGAACGGCAATGGTGTGAATGCTGCTCCCATGCCAGCCAGTCTAGGCGAGCCGGGTTAACAGAATGTTTTCAGCCGTGCGGCCAGCGCCCGAAAGGCCAATTACGACAGCGTTAGACGTAATTGGCCGACGTATCCCGACGTTGGCTGCATCAAGGCAACAGCAGTGCGCGCATCGCCGGCACCTCGCGAGCCAGTTCCGTGGCCACCAGGGTGGCGAATACCTGCGCGCCCTCGTCGCCCAGATGGGTGTAGTCGAAGGCCTGCTTGGCCTGGCCCATTGATTCCAGTGCCGCGTTCTGCACCGCCGCCGGCGCGCCGGCCAAGCCCGGGCTGGCGCCGACCGTGGTGCCGCCCAGGGCGCTGGCCACCTGCGCCTGGCTCGCCGGTGCCTGCGCAAGCCGCATCGCCGGCACCGGCCCGAGTGCCTGCACCAGGGCGCGGCTGCGCGCATGCAGATCCACCAGCGGCACCTGCAGTTCGCGCGCCACCGCACGCACGCTGTCGGCCCACGGTGCAAGATCGTCCACCAGCACGCCATCGACGAACTGGCGGCGCGTGAGCGGGGTCAGCAGCACCGGCGTCGCGCCGGCCGCGCGGACCTGCTGCACGTAGCGGCGCAGGTTGTCGGGGAACTCCTGCTGCAGGTCGGTCGAGCGGCCCGGCTTGCCCGGCTGGTCGTTATGGCCGAACTGGATCAGCACCCAGGTGGCGGCGTAGCCCGGCGTGCGCGTCTCCGCCTCGACCAGGGCCCACGAACCCTCGGCGCGGTAGTTGTACGTGCTGCGGCCACCGCGTGCGAGGTTCAGGCAGGCGGCGAACGAGGTCACGTGGTCGGCGCAGAAGCGCGGGCCCCAGCCGCCCTGCACCGCGGTGGTGGAATCGCCCACCAGCACGATCTTGCTGGCGCGGATCGGCGTGGGCGCGGGACGGTCGCTGATCGACGGGTCGACGGCGGCGTGGGCCGCGCCGGCCACGGCCAGGGCCAGCAGAACAGGCAGCAGGCGCATGTCAGGCGGTTCCTCGTTGCAGGAAGGGGACGCGCTGGTAGAGCTCGCGCTCGCCGCCGCGCGGGTCATCGGCGCCGCGGCTGCGCACGTTGAACAGCATCGTGCGCCGCTGCGGCAGGGTGTACGGCGCCCAGTCCGCCAGCCCGGCGTGGTTGGGATTGCCGTGGCGGGCGAAGGCGACCAGTGCATCGCTCATGGTCGCGGCCAGCGCGCGTGCATCCGCGCCGCCGCCGGTGCGCGCCGTGGGCAGGCCGGCGTTGTCGAACACCAGCGGAATGTCGAGGGTGTGGAAGGCACGCAGGCGCCCTTCCTGCACCGGCGAGGGCCAGTCGAGCTGGTAGGCCCAGGTGGGCGCCGCCGTGGCCGGCTGGCGGGCACGCGCTTCCAGTTCCTCCACTGCGCCACGCCAGGAGCGCCCGGCGGTGGTGGCCGCGAAGAACACCTCCGACGGCGTGTAGTGCGGGTACAGGCGGCGGTAGTGCTCGATCACCACCGATGGCAGCAGATCGACGAACTGCTGCTTCTCCAGCTGCGCCGGCAGGGTGGTCCAGTCCAGCGCGAAGTTGGCCGGGTCGTTGCCGAGGAAGGCACGGGTTTCATCGTGGGTGTTGCCGATCACCATCGGGATGGCCGCCGACTGCGACGGTGCCTGCGGCCAGAACGGATGCACCGGCAGCACCACCTCATCCAGCACCGGCCCGAAGTACAGCGCGCTGTCCTCCACCCGCGAGGGATCACGGGCACGGGTGGCAGCGAGCAGATCGGCCGCAGGCAGGCGCAGCAGCGCGGCCAGGTCCGGCGCACGCACTGCGTCCATCGCCACTGCTGCACGCTGTGCGGCTGCGCGCGGGCCAGCGGCGGTGACCTGCTGCCCGCTCATCGTCCACGCCCGCTGGAACAGGCCGCGCGCGGCCGGCATCGCCATCAGCGTGGCGATCTTGGCGCCGCCGCCGGACTGGCCGAACACGGTGATGTTGCCCGGGTCGCCACCGAACGCCGCAGCGTGCTCGCGCACCCACTGCAGCGCCTGCACCAGATCCAGCTGGCCGACATTGCCGGATGCCGCGTAGCGCGGGTCGCCCAGCGCGCCCAGGTACAGGTAGCCGAAGGTATTGAGGCGGTGGTTGAGGGTGACCACCACCACGTCGCCACGGCGGCACAGCGCACTGCCGTCGTACAGCGGGTCGCTGCCGGAGCCGTTGTTGAAGCCGCCGCCGTGGATGTACACGAGCACCGGGCGGCGCGCGCGCGCATCCAGCGCGGGCGTCCACACGTTGAGGAACAGGCAGTCCTCGCTGCCGGGGCCTTCACTGCCGCCCTGCGGTGCCGCAGCGCCGAAGTCCAGCGCGTCGGCGATGCCGCGCCAGGCGGCCTCGCGGCGCGGCGGCTGGAAGCGGTAGGCGGCCGTGTCCGCGCCGTAGCGCAGGCCGCGGAACACCAGCACGCCCTGTTCGCGCTGGCCACGTACCCGCCCGCCGCGCACCCGCGCCAGCACCTGGGTGTCATCGCGCGGGCCGGGTGCGGCCAGCGCCGACGGCAGTGATGCCACGGTGGCCGTGGCCAAGGCCCAGCGCGCGCTGTCGCGCAGGAAGCGGCGGCGCTGCAGATCGTTCGGCGCGGTGTTCATCGGCTACCCCGGGGCCGGATCCCCTCGCCACCGGGGAGGGGCTGTGACCCCCCATCCGACCCCATGCCCGCAGCCGCCAACCATGCTTCCGCCAGCATCGGCCACGCCGCAAGGGTGGAACCCGGCGGCACGCGCATGCCGAATCCATGCCCGCCGTGGGCGAACAGGTGCAGTTCGTGTTCAACGCCGGCGTCGGCCAGTGCCGCGGCCATCAGCACGCTGTTGCGCACGCTCACCACGCGATCGTCGTTGGCATGCACCAGCAGGGTCGGCGGCATGTCCGCACGCACCTGCTGCTGCATCGAGTACTGCGCCGCCAGCGCCGCATCCGGGCGTTCGCCCAGCAGGCGCCCGCGCGAGCCACTGTGCGCATGCGCGCCCATGTCGATGACCGGATAGACCAGCACCGCCCGCGCCGGCCGTGCGCTCAACCGATCGATCGCATCGCGCGCCGGGTAGACCGGGGCATCGAAGGCGGTGGCCAGCCGCGCGGCGACGTGGCCGCCGGCGGAAAAGCCCATCACCGACACGCTGCCGGCATCCAGCCCGCGCTGTGCGGCTTGCCCGCGCACCACGCGCAGCGCGCGCTGTGCATCGGCCAGCGCGGCCTGGCGGTCACGGCCGGCCTGCGGCAGGCGGTAGCGCAGCACGAACAGGGTGTAGCCGGCGCGGTCCACCCACTCCGGCACCAGGGCGCTGTCTTCCTTGTCGATCACCACGCGCTGGTAACCGCCACCGGGAATGACCAGCAGTGCGCGCCCGTTCGGCCGCGCCGGCGCATGCACCAGCAGGTAGGGCGCATCGATCTGGTCGACATAGCGGTCGGGCTCCGCCGGATCACGGCTGCGCTCGACCACCCGTGCCGGCCGCACCGGTCCCTGCTCACCCGGCACCTGCCCGGCCGGCCACAGCGCGATCCGTTCGCCGGCCAGCTCCTGGCCGGGGCGTTCGTTGTCGCGCGGCGGCGCGGCGGAGGTGGTCAGCGGCAGGGCCAGCAACAGCCCGCAGAACAACAGCACGACAGGACGCAGACGCATGGCAGGCAACGGCTCCGGCAGGACAGGGACAGGGTGCCTGGTGCATCCGGTGGCAGCACGTGATGCGCTGCGGCTTGCACGATGACACCGGTTTACCATATACACCTCCTGCAGACGCTGTCGATGGGCAGTGCAACAAACACAGGGAGACCGTTCTTGAGCAACGAACACGGCACACATGGGCAGACGCCGCCGCCGGACGATGCGGCCGCGATCGCCCAGGCCTTCACCGCCGCCCGCCGCGCCGGGCAGTCGCTGGCCGCATTCCCGGGCACCATCCCGGACACCCTGGTAGGCGCCTACCAGGTGCAGGACCTGGCCATCGCCGCCTGGGATGACCGCGTGGTCGGCTGGAAGGTGGGTTACATCGCCGCCGAGCGCCGTGACGTGTCCGCGGATGACCGCCTGCTGGGCCCCATTTTTTCCCGTCAGCTGAAAAATGCTACCGGTGGAACAACGGACATCCCGGTGTTCGTCGGCGGCTTTGCCGCGGTCGAAGCGGAGTACGTGCTGGAGCTGTTGGAGGACGCTCCGGCCGGACAACTGCACTGGTCGCCGGAACAGGCCGAAGCCCTGCCCGCACGCCTGTACATCGGCGTGGAAGTGGCCAGCAGCCCGCTGGCCACCATCAACGAACTCGGCCCGCGCGTGGTGGTGTCCGACTTCGGCAACAACAACGGCCTGGTGCTGGGGCCGGAGATCGCCGACTGGACCGCACGTGATGAAACCTCGCTGCGCGCCGAGACGCTGATCGAAGGCGAAGTGGTCGGCACCGGCGGCGCCACGCGCCTGCCTGGTGGCCTGCGTGCTGCGTACGCCTTCGCGCTGTCCCGTTCGGCCCTGCGTGGCCGGCCGCTGCGCAAGGGCGACCTGATCGCCACCGGCAACGCGACCGGCATCCATGACATCACCGCCGGGCAGACCGCGCTGGTGCGTTTCGCCGGCTTCGGCGACATTGCCTGCCGGGCCGTGCCAGCGGGATAACCGCTGGCCTGCCCTGGTGAACACGCGCGGGAGGGCGCAGATGATCACACGACGTAACTTCCTGGCCGGTGGCGCTGCTGCCCTGGCCACGCCGATGCTCGCAGCCTGTGGCCGCGGGCCGGGCGCCAGCGTGGACGGCGGCACCCTGCTGACCGCCACCGATGTGCACGTGGCCGACTACCCCACCGTCACTGCGGTGAAGTGGATCGGCGAAACGCTGGAACGCGAAACCCAGGGCCGGCTGCGCCTGCGGCAGTACCACTCGGGCCAGCTGGGCCGCGAATCGGAAGCGATCGACATGGCCCGTTTCGGTGCCATCGACATCACCCGCGTCTACGCCGGTGCGCTGAACAACGCCTTCCCGCTGACCCAGGCGCTGTGCCTGCCCTACGTGTTCAAGTCGGTCGCGCACCAGCGCGCCGCACTGGATGACGGCGTGGCCGACGCGGTGCTGCGCGGCTTCGAGAGCCGCGACCTGGTGGGCCTGGCGATCTACGATTCCGGCGCGCGCTGCTTCTACAACACCAAGCATCCGATCGTTTCGCCGAAGGACCTGCATGGCCTGAAGCTGCGCGTGGCCTCCTCGGACATCTTCATCCAGCTGATGCGCCTGCTCGGTGCCAACCCGACGCCGATGTCGCTGGGCGATACGTTCTCGGGCATGGAAACGCACATGATCGACGGTGCCGAGAACAACATGCGCAGCTTCCATTCCAGCCGCCACTTCGAGGCCGCGCACTACTGGTCGCAGAGCGATCACTCCTACGCACCGGACGTGCTGCTGATGTCGCGCGCCAGCTTCGAGCGCCTCAGCCCCGACGACCGCCAGCTGCTGCTGCATACCGCGCGCGCCTCGGTGGGGGTGATGCGTGAGCAGTGGGATGCCTCCGAAAGCGCTGCGCGCCGCGCGGTGCTCGACTTCGGGGTGAAAGCCAACGAAGTGGACATGCCCGCCTTCCGCGCCGCCGCCCAGCCGCTGCTGCAGCAGTACCTGCAACAGCCGGACATCGCCGCGCTGGTCGACCGCATCCGCGCTGCCTGAGGACCCTGCCATGACCGAGACCTTGCCGCCCGTTGCCGGGCCGGGACAGCGCCTGCTGGACCGCATCGCCGACATCGCCATCTACTGCGCCGTCGCCGCCCTCCTCGGGCTGGTGGTGGTGCAGGGCTGGCAGGTGTTCGCCCGCTACGTCATCAACGATTCGCCCAGCTGGACCGAGCCGGTCACGCTGCTGCTGCTGGCCACGGCGATGAGCCTGGGTGCGGCCTGCGGCGTGCACACCAACCGCCATTTCGGCTTCTTCCTGCTGCACGCCTACATGGGCGCCGGCCTGCGCCGTGCCGTCGATGTGCTGATCCAGCTGGTGGTGGCCGTGCTGGGGGGCTTCATCGCCTTCTGGTCGGCCGATCTGCTGCTGGACGGGCTGGACATCAAGACCGCCGGCGCCCAGCTGCCGCAGAGCATCAACTACCTGCCGCTGGCCGTGGGTGGTGCGCTGATGGTGCTGTTCGCACTCAACCGTGCGTGGAATGCGCTGCAGGCCCGCGACGCCGGCAGCGACGACGCTGAAGGAGATCGTTGACCCATGGGCATCACCATCCTGTTCGCCGTATTCGCCGTGCTGCTGCTGCTCGGCGTGCCGGTGGCCTACGCGCTGGCCGCCGCCGCGCTGGCCACCCTGCTCTACCTGGACATTCCCAGCATCGTGCTGGTGCAGCAGATCTCGGCCGGCACCGGCTCGGCCTCGCTGATCGCCATTCCACTGTTCATCTTCGCCGGCGAGATCATGATGCGCGGCGGCATCTCCGAGCGCCTGATCGCACTGGCGTCCTCGCTGGTCGGCCGCATGCGCGGCGGCCTGGGCCAGGTCTCGATCCTGTCCTCGCTGTTCTTCGGCGGCGTGTCCGGCTCGGCCATCGCCGACGTCTCGGCGGTCGGTGGCACGATGATCCCGCAGATGGTCAAGCGCGGCTATGACCGCGATTTCGCGGTGAACGTCAGCATCACCGCTGCGCTGGTGGCGCTGCTGGTGCCGCCCTCGCATAACCTGATCCTGTTCTCTGCCGCCGCGGGCGGTGGCCTGTCCATCGCCGATCTGTTCGCGGCGGGCATCGTGCCGGCGCTGCTGATGACCGTCGCCCTGATGCTGACCGGCTATGCCGTGGCACGCCGCCGCGGCTATGGCGTGGAAGTGTTCCCGGGGTGGCGCGCGGTGCTGCTGCGCATCGTCTCCGCCCTGCCCGGCCTGGGCCTGGTCGCGCTGATCTTCGTCGGCATCCGTGCGGGCATCTTCACCGCGGTCGAGAGTGCGGCCATCGCCGTGGTCTACGCCCTGCTGGTGACCACCGTGCTGTACCGGCAGCTGCGCTGGCGCGAGTTCTTCGACACGGTCATCCATGCCGCGCGCAGCACCGGCGTCATCCTGTTCGTCATCGCCACCGCTGCGGTGTTCGGCTGGCTGCTGGCCTACCTGCAGGTACCGACCGCTGCGGTGGACTTCCTGCAGTCGTTCGCGCACAGCCAGTTCATGGTGCTGCTGATGATCGTGGTGATGCTGCTGCTGCTGGGCACCTTCATGGACCTGGCGCCGATGATCCTGATCTGCACGCCGATCTTCCTGCCGGTGGCCAAGGCCTACGGCATCGACCCGATCCACTTCGGCCTGGTGCTGGTGCTGACCGGCGGCCTCGGCCTGGTGACGCCGCCGGTGGGCTCGGTGCTGTTCATCGGTACCTCCATCGGCAAGATCACCGTGGGCCAGAGCATGCGCACCATCTGGCCGTTCTGGTTCGCCGCGCTGGCGGTGCTGCTGATCGTCACCTTCTTCCCGCAGCTCTCGCTGTGGCTGCCGGCCGCGCTGCGCGCATGATGCGGCGTCGCGCGCTGCCGCTGCTGCTGGGCGTGGGCATGGCCGCCAATGCGGCCCACGCCGCGCCGCCGGCGGCAGCACCTGCCATTCCGGTGGGCAGCTTCAACGACGGCGTGAACCACTGGCGCAGCGGCCATGCCGATGGCTACGCGCGGCTGCAGCCGCAGCAGTACCGGCAGATCGCCGACAACCTGCTGTTGCTGCAGCGCCGCTCCGGCGGCTGGCCGGTGAACCAGGACCCGCTGCGGGTGCTGGACGCCGCCGCGCGCGCGGCCGCCCTCGTAGCGCAGGATGAGCCCGGCGGCAGCTTCGACAACCGCACCACCTACACCCAGGTGGACTACCTGGCCGAAGCCTTCGCCCGCAGCGGCGACACCCGCTACCGCGATGCTGCGCTGCGCGGGCTGGATTTCATCCTCGACCAGCAGATCGAGCGCTGTGGCGGCTGGCCACATTCGGTGCCGGCACGCACCGACTACCACGACCGCATCACCTTCGCCGACGACGTCACCAGTGGCGTTCTGACCACCCTGCGCCAGGTGCAGGACGCACCGCGCTTCGCCTTTGTCGACGACGCGCGCCGCACGCGGGTGGCCACGGCGGTGCAGCGCGGCGATGCCTGCCTGCTGCGCCTGCAGGTGCGCCAGCACGGCCAGCCGACGCTCTGGGCCGGCCAGTACGATGCCAGCACGCTGCAGCCGGCACCCGGGCGGAAGTTTGAACTGGCCGCGCTGGTGACCGACGAAAGCGTGGGCGTGGTGCGTTACCTGATGTCCATTCCCGATCCCTCGCCGCAGACGGTGCAGGCCATCGAAGGCGCGCTGGCGTGGTTCCAGGCCAACGCGCTGCATGGCCTGCGGCTGCAGACCTTCGACGCACCCGCCGAACAGTTCGCCCACCACCGCAGCACGGTCGATCGCCGCCTGCTGGCCGACCCGGCCGCGCCGCTGCTGTGGGGCCGCTTCCATGACCTGGCCGACAACAGCGTCGTGCTGGCCAACCGTCAGGGCGAACGCCTGCAGACCTACGAGCAGGTCGGCCGCGAGCGCCGCACCGGCTACCACTGGTATGGCACCTGGCCGCAGGCCCTGCTCGATCGCGATGCGCCAGCCTGGCGCGCGCGCATTGGCCGCCCTGCCCCCTGACTTTGAAACTGCACCCGCACCACGGAGGATCCCGATGCTGTCGCGCACCGCTCTGAAGTCCCTGCTTGCCGCCACCCTGCTGCTGGCCGTACCCGCCCTTGCCCAGGTCACGGCGCAGGCACCCGCCACGTCGTGGAAGCGTGGCATCGAGAACCAGCGCCAGGCCGACCTGGGCGACGGCACCTTCCTCAACCCGGTGTTCGCCGGTGACCGCCCCGATCCGTCGGTGCTGAAGGACGGCCAGGACTACTACCTCACCCTGTCCTCGTTCGATGCCTACCCCGGCCTGCCGATCTGGCATTCGCGCGACCTGGTGAACTGGCAGCCGCTGGGCCATGCGATCACGAAGAACGTGGGCGCGATCTGGGCGCCGGACATCGTCAAGCACGACGGCCGCTACTACATCTACTTCCCGGCGCGCACCGGTGAACACCGCAGCAACTTCGTGGTCTGGGCCGACAGCATCAAGGGGCCGTGGAGCGAGCCGATCGACATCGGCCTGGGCGGCTACATCGACCCCGGCCATGCCGTGGGCGAGGACGGCAAGCGCTACCTGTTCCTCAGCGGCGGCGACTATGTGCAGCTGGCCGACGACGGCCTGAGCGTCGTCGGTACACCGAAGCACGTCTACGACGGCTGGAAGTACCCGCAGAGCTGGGACGTGGAGGCCTACGCGCAGGAAGGCCCGAAGATCCACTTCCGCGATGGCTGGTACTACATGACCACCGCAGTGGGCGGCACCGCCGGCCCGCCGACCGGGCACATGGTGATCACCGCGCGCTCGCGCTCGATCCATGGGCCGTGGGTGAACGCGCCCAACAACCCGATCATGCGCACGCAGTCGGCCGCAGAGCCGTGGTGGTCGCGCGGCCATGCCACGGTGATCGAGGGCACCGACGGGCGCTGGTGGATGATGTACCACGGCTACGAGAACGGGTACTGGACCCTTGGCCGGCAGGCCCTGCTGGAGCCGATCGAATGGACCGCCGACGGCTGGTTCGTGGCCAAGGGCGGCGACCTCGGCCAGCCGCTGCGCAAGCCCTCCGGTGAATCGGTGGGCGCGCACGGCATGGCCCTGTCCGATGACTTCCGCGGCAAGGCGCTCGGCCCGCAGTGGTCGTTCTTCAACCCGGCCCAGGATGAATACCGGCGGCTGGGCTTCAGCGGCCAGGGCCTGGTGCTGCAGGGCAAGGGCCAGACCCCGCGCGACAGCTCGCCGCTGACCGCCATCGCCGGCGACAAGGCCTACCAGTTCGAGGTGGAGATGGACATCGCCCCGGGCGCGGTGGGCGGCGCGCTGCTGTTCTACAGCGACCGGCTGTACGTGGGCGTGGGCAGCAACGGCGAGAAGTTCATCATGCACCGCTACGGCGAGGAGCGCCCCACCCGCTTGGCGGCCAGCACGAAGGGCGGCAAGCTGTGGCTGCGGGTGACCAACAACCGCCACATCGTGACGATCCACTCCAGCACCGATGGCCAGCGCTGGGAGAAGTACCCGGTTCAGATGGAAGTGTCCGGTTACCATCACAATGTGGCTGGCAAGTTCCTGGCACTGAAACCGGCCCTGTATGCGGCCGGCGATGGTGCGGTAACCTTCCGCAGCTTCCGCTATCGCGCGCTGGACTGAGCGCGCGCTGGAATCCCCAGACTTACCGGGTTCACTACATGTCAGTGCGCAACAAGAACGATGCCGCCACGCCGGCATTGGCGAAGGGCAAGGCCGCCACGATCAACGACATCGCGCGACTGTCGGGAGTATCGAAGAAAACGGTTTCAAGGATCATCAACAACTCGCCCCTGGTGCGCAAGGACACGCGCGACAAGGTCGAGGCGCTGATGCGCGAGGTTGGCTACACGCCTGATCCGCTGGCGCGTGGCCTGGCCTTCCGCCGCTCCTTCCTGATCGGCATGGTCTACGACAACCCGACCGCCCAGTACATCGTGGACATGCAGTACGGCGCGCTGGACGCGCTGCGCGGCTCCAGCTTTGAACTGGTGGTGCACCCCTGCGACAGCCGCAGCCCGGGCTACATCGACGGCGTGCGCCGCTTCGTGCAGCAGCAGAAGCTGCATGGGGTGATCCTGGTGCCGCGTGCCTCCGAAGACCAGGCGCTGGCCGACATGCTGGACGAGATCGGCTGCCGCTTCACCCGCGTGGCGGCGCTGCCGCTGGATGACAGCTCGCAGATGGTGGTCACCCACGATCGCGACGGTGCGGCCGAAGCGGCCGATTACCTGCTCTCGCTCGGCCACCGCGACATCGCCCTGGTGACCGGCCCCAGCGCCTACCGCTCCGCGCACGAGCGCACGGCCGGCTTCATCGACGCGCTGTCCCAGCGCGGCATCGAGCTGCCCAAGGACCGCATCATCGAGGCCGGCTACACCTTCGAATCGGGCGTGGCCGCCGCCGAGAAGCTGCTGCTGGGCAAGCGGCGGCCGACCGCCATCTTCACCGGCAACGATGAAATGGCCGCCGGCATCTACAAGGTGGCGCTGCGTGCGGGCATCAACATCCCGCGCCAGCTGTCCATCGTCGGCTACGACGACAGCCCGCTGGCCTCGCGCCTGTGGCCGTCGCTGACCTCGGTGCGCCGCCACACCCGCGACACCGGCCGCACCGCCGCAGCAATGCTGATCCAGCCCGACAGCCAGGCCGCGCTGCAGATCGCCAGCGTGCGCCCGCACCTGATCGTGCGCGACTCCTGCCAGCCGCCAGAGGACTGATTCCGGAGGAATCAGTCCTGTAGGTCACCACCGTTGGTGGTGACACCTTCAGGCCTCAATCCGGTAGGTCACGACCGTTTGTGGGTCACGACCGTTGGTCGTGACTCTCCAGCCCACCCCCCTATCGTGCGGCGCAAAATGACACCGGTTACCAACCGCCGCTAGAATCGACCATGAACCGCGCCGGGGCCGAACCCTTCGGCCCGCCCCCTGCTCTGGAGAAGCCATGTACTGCAAGACCCACTACGCCACCCATCCCGACGCCATCAAGGGCGCCAGCAACGACCAGCTGCGCGAGCTGTACCTGCTCGACGGCCTGTTCAATGCCGGCCAGGTGACCCTGAAGTACACCCACTACGAGCGCTTCGTGCTCGGCGGCGCCGCCCCGGTCGACGCCCCGCTGGCCCTGCCTGCGCAGACCGAACCGGCCTCGGCCGCCGGCCACCCGTTCCTGGAGCGCCGCGAGCTGGGCGTGATCAACGTCGGCAGCGGCGCCGGTACCGTCACCGTCGACGGCACCGTCTACACGCTGGGGCCGAAGGACGGCCTGTACGTGGCCATGGGCAGCAAGGATGTCGTGTTCGCCTCGCAGGACGCCGCCAACCCGGCCCAGTTCTACCTGGCCTCGACCCCTGCCCATGCGCGCTTCGAAACCAAGCAGCTGTCGATCAAGGATGCAGTGGCGCTGGATCGCGGCGCGCTGGAAACCAGCAACGAGCGCACCATCTACCAGTACATCGTGCCGGCCACCTGCCAGTCCTCGCAGCTGCTGCTGGGCCTGACCGTGCTTAAGCCGGGCAGCGTCTGGAACACCATGCCGCCGCACCTGCACGACCGCCGCAGCGAGGTCTACTTCTACTTCGACCTGGGCGACAACGACCGCGTCTACCACTTCATGGGCGAACCGGACGCGCAGCGCCACATCGTCATGCAGAACAACGAAGCGGTGGTGTCGCCGCCGTGGTCGATCCACATGGGCGCGGGCACCAGCAACTACGCCTTCATCTGGGCGATGGGTGGCGAGAACCTGGATTACACCGACATGCACGTGCTGGACATCTGCCAGCTCAAGTAAGCCCTGCCCGGCCGCCGCGCACCGCGCGCCGGCGGCCGTCGCCGCACCCCCCGCTCGCCTCTACCAAGGAACGCATACGCAATGGCTAATCCCTTCAGCCTGGAAGGCAAGGTCGCTCTGGTAACCGGTGGCAATACCGGCCTGGGCCAGGGCATCGCCGTGGCACTGGCCGCCGCTGGCGCCGACGTCGCCGTGGCCGGCATCGCCCCGCCCACCGAAACCATCGAAAAGATCACCGCGCTGGGCCGCCGCTGCCTGGCCATCGAAGCCAACCTGATCAGCATCGAGCCGGTGGCGCGCGTGGTGCGCGAAACCCTCGAAGGCCTGGGCGGGCTGGATATCCTGGTCAACAACGCCGGCCTGATCCGCCGCGCCGATGCGGTGGACTTCAGCGAGCAGGACTGGGACGACGTGATGAACGTCAACATCAAGTCTGCGTTCTTCATCTCGCAGGCCGCCGGCCGCCACTTCATCGAACAGGGCCACGGCAAGATCATCAACATCGCCTCGATGCTGTCGTTCCAGGGCGGCATCCGCGTGCCGTCGTACACCGCCAGCAAGAGCGGCATCGCCGGCATCACCCGCCTGCTGGCCAACGAATGGGCAGGCAAGGGCGTGAACATCAACGCCATCGCGCCGGGCTACATGGCCACCGACAACACCGCCCAGCTGCGTGCCGACCAGGACCGCAACAAGGCCATCCTCGAGCGCATTCCGGCCGGCCGCTGGGGCAACCCGGACGATCTGGCCGGTGCGGCCGTGTTCCTGGCGTCGTCGGCGTCCGATTACATCAACGGTGCCGTGCTGCCGGTGGATGGCGGCTGGCTGGCGCGCTGACGCGCACTGGCCTGGGTAGTGCCGGCCGCTGGCCGGCATCGAGGCGATGCTTTCACCGTTCATGAGGTTGCCGGCCAGCGGCCGGCACTACCGGGGCTCCGCCATGCGCAACCTGTTGCTGCTGTTGCTGCTGTCATGCACCACCGCGCAGGCGGCGCCGGTGCGGCTGTTCATCGCCGGCGATTCCACCGCGGCCGAGTACGGGCCCGAGCGTGCGCCACAGGCGGGCTGGGGCCAGGCGCTGCAGAGCTACTTGGACCCGGCACGTTTCGAAGTACACAACCACGCCAAGGGCGGGCGCAGCACGCGCAGTTTCATCGACGAAGGGCGCCTGGACGCAATCGCCAGCGAGCTGCGCCGCGGCGACGTGCTGCTGATCCAGTTCGGCCACAACGATGCGAAGTTCGAAGACCGCACGCGTTATACCGATCCGGAGACTGACTACCCGCGCCTGCTGATGCGTTATGTGCAGGTGGCGCGCGACAAGGGCGCCACGCCGGTGCTGGTCACGCCGGTGGCGCGGCTGCTGTACGACTTCGGATCGCTGCTGGATACGCACGCGCGCTACACGGTGGCCATGCAGCAGCTGGCGGCGCGCGAGCAGGTCGCGCTGATCGAACTCAACGACCGCAGCACGCGCTGGATACGTGCGCTGGGCGAGCAGGGCGCGCGCCCGTACTTCCTGTTCGTGCCTGCGCAGGGCAAGGCCGATGGCACGCATTTCAGCGTGGCCGGTGCCAACGCGGTAGCCTGCCTGGTGCTGCGCGAGGCGGTGCCGCTGCTGCCGGCGCTGCAACCGGCGCTGGTGCGTGACATCGACTGCGATGTGATGGGCGCAGGGCAGGGCGCCGATGCCGCACGTCCCTCGCAGATGCTGCACGAAGAGGCGATTGCACGCGCGCAGCCGGGCCCGCACGGTGGCGCGGGGCCGACCACCGCGTATCCGTTCTTCGCCGACGCTGCGGACCTGCCGTTCGTGCTGCGCAAGCGCGTGCTGCACAAGGGCGCGGGCATCGGCCTGCACCCACAGCACAAGGACGAGATCTACTACATCGTGAGCGGGCAGGGCAGCTACGTGCTGGATGGAGAGCAGCACGACGTGCGCGCGGGCCACGCGCTGCTGACGCGCACGGGCAGCACGCACGCGCTGCAGCAGGTGGGTGAGGAGGATCTGGTGGTGCTGCTGGCGTACCCGCGGTGATCGAAACGCAGCCGAGCATGGGCTCGGCTCTACAGATCAACGCGATCCGCGCTTGGCTCTACAACGGCTCCGGCCCGAAATGCTTCAGCCCCAACCGCGCCAGGTCTTCCGGCCGCTCGAAATAGGCTTCGTCGAAGGCGTGCAGGGCGGCCTGCTCCTCCTCGGTCATCGCGCCGTACAGGTCGTGCAGCTGCGTGATCGCCGGGTCGTCCTCCAGCCGGTCCAGCAGCCCGCGCATGCCGGCCAGGATCGCGTGGGTCTGCACTGCGCCCATCGCCTGCAGCGCACGCAGTGCCAGCTGGCAGGTCGGATCGCCCCAGTTGCACAGGAACTGCATGAAGCCGCCGTTGTTGATGTCCGCTTCCATGCGCCAGAGCGCCACCAGCTGCTGGTCTTCGTCGGACAGCGCATCCAGCGTCCACGCGGCTGCCTTCAGACGCGCCAGCGCGGCCTCGTAGCGGTCATCCCACACCTGGTTGGGGATATCGACCACGCCCGCCTCACGCGGCGGCAGCAGCGCCGGCCAGTTCACGCCCAGGCCATCGGCGGTGGCGACCCAATGCGCGCGCTGTTCGGCCGTGGCTTCGAACAGCGCGGGCGCCCAGCGCAGTGGCTGGCGGGTGCGGCGGCCATCGGCCAAGGTCAGCAGGATGAAGTCGTCGTTGAAGGCGACGTCGGTTACGCGCAGCGAAGCAAATGCATCAGTCATGCCGTGCAGGATAGCGGCGCGGCCCGCCTGCCCGGAAACTTCAAAACACTCCGACACTTTTGAAGGTTATTTGCATAAACTTCAAAAGCATGGGAGGCTTTTGAAGGATAGGGGTGATCCCAGCGGAGATTTCCGATGCGTCGCGCAGACATTGCAGGGCCCCTGCAGGCTTACCTCGTTCCCGTGGAAGGTCGGCCCAATCTGCTGGCCATGACGCCTCCTCCGACGCCTCGCCGGTTGCCTGAAGGGCATGCGGGCTCGCGGCAGCGCCTCATCGCTGCAAATGCATCGCTGGACCGTCTGGATCAGGCGATGCGGCAATGGCCAGCCCCTGACATGGTGACCCGGACGCTCGCGCGACGCGAAGCCGTCCAGAGCTCCCAGATCGAGGGGACCCAGACCAACCTGGACGAACTGCTGGTGTTTGAGGCCACGCTCGGCCTGGACGGTCTGCCCGCCGATGTCGTGGTGACCGAGCGCTACGTCCAGGCACTGCAGCTGGGCCTGGATGCCGTGCGGGCGAGCGGACGCCATGCACTCGATCTCATGCTGGTGAACCAATTGCATGCGGTCCTGATGCAGGATGCTGCCGACGACTTTCCCAAGGGGTGCTACCGCCAGGAGCAGGCCATCATTGGTCCTTTGGGTGGACGACCGGAAGATGCCCGTTTCGTCCCTTCGCCGCCCGATCGCATCGACGCGGCGATGCGTGAACTCGAGCGCGCCATGTTGAAGTACGAGCCCGCCGAGGAAGAGCAGTTCGAACTCAACATCATCGCGCAGCTCGCGATTGCCCACGCCCAGTTTGAAACCATCCATCCCTACAAGGACGGCAATGGACGTACGGGAAGGCTGCTGCTGCCGTTGATCCTCGCCGCCGAAGGCCACCCGCCGCTCTATCTGTCAGGCGCCTTGTTGCGCAACAAAAGCGCCTACTACGACGCCCTCAACCAGGTGCAGCTTCGCGGTGAGTGGGGGCCATGGATGGATATGCTGTGCCAGGCCGTGGTCGAGTCTGCGCACGATGCGATTTCCATCGCCGATGACATGTCACGGCTCACTGCAGCGTGGGAGACTGAACTTCAAGGCTATCGTCGCGACTCGGTGGCGCGCAGGCTTCCGCCGTTGCTGATCGGCCACCCGGTGGTGACGGCAGGCCAGGTGGCTGCCTTGTTGGGGGTGTCTGATCGCTCAGCCCTGACAGGGATCTACGCGCTTGAGGCAGAAGGCATCCTCGTCCCCGGCAGTGATCGTCGCTGGGGGCGCACCTATCACGCGCACGCGGTCCTGCAACGACTCAATCAATTGCCAACGGCACTTCCTGATCGCCTGCGCTGAGCCCTCGCCTCACACGTCCCCGCCGTCCGCCCACCCCTCACCCGTACCCGCCTGGAACACGCGGTCATCGGCCTGCACGTCACCGGCCGGCAGGTGCGCCTGGTCGGCCAGCGAGGCGTAGATCGGGGTGAAGTCCGGCGAGGTCGCCTGCATCAGCTGCTCGAAGCTGTCGATGACGAAGTAGGTCTTCTGGAAGGTGTCGATGCGGTACTTCGTGCGCATGATCCGCTGCAGGTCGAAGCCGATGCGGTTGGGCGCGGCCGATTCCAGCGAGTACAGCGATTCGCCCTTCGAGGACACGATGCCGGCACCGTAGATGCGCAGGCCGTCGGGCGTGTCGATCAGGCCGAATTCCACCGTGTACCAGTACAGGCGCGTGAGGTTCTGCAGCGCATCCGGGCCGATCGCGTGGGCTTTGACGCCGCCGCGGCCGTAGGCCTCCATGTAGTCGGCGAACACCGGGTTCATCAGCAGCGGCACGTGGCCGAACAGGTCGTGGAACAGGTCCGGTTCGGCGATGTAGTCGATCTGGTCCGGGCGGCGGATCCACCAGGTCACCGGGAAACGGCGGTTGGCCAGGTGGTCGAAGAAATCCAGTTCCGGCAGCAGGCCTTCCACGCCCACCAGGGTCCAGCCGGTGGCCGCGCCGAGCACTTCGTTGAGCTGGTCGAAGCGCGGGATCATGTGCGCGTTCATGCCCATCTCGTCCTGCGCGTCGAGGAATTCCTGGCAGGCGCGGCCCACCAGCAGCTCGCGCTGGCGCTGGTACAGCGTGCTCCAGGTGGCGTGGTCGTCGGCGGTATAGGTGTCCCACGGCTGCTCGACGAGCGCGGTGGTGTACACCGGCACGTAGCCCTTGTCGGTCTGCTGGTGTTCGACGCGGCGGGGCTGGGCGAGGTCCATGGGGCACTCCTTGAAGGGATACCAGTGATGCTAGGGCAGGGCGCGCGCAACAGGGTTGCAAAAGTTGCGCGTAATGCGCCTCGTGGCGCAATATCCTTGCGTACTCACCGTGTTGCGGGGCAGCAATGGCCGGAGAAGTCCAGTTCGATCGCACGGATATACGCCTGTTGGCCGAGATCCAGCGTGATGGTCGCGCCACCAACGCAGAGTTGGCGACGCGGGTGAACCTGTCGCCGTCGGCCTGCCTGCGGCGCCTGCAGCGGCTGGAAAGCGAAGGGGTGATCGTCGGCTACGGCGCGCGCCTGGAACCGCGCCAGCTGCGCCTGGGCCTGCAGGCCTTCGTCCGCGTGCAGCTGGAAAAGCACGACCAGGCGGCCATCGGCCACTTCGTGGACAGCGTGCAGGGCTGGGATGAAGTGGTGGCCTGCCACGCCCTGACCGGCGACATGGATTACCTGCTGCACGTCTACGTGCGCGACCTGGAGCACTTCTCGCGCTTCCTGCTGGACCGGCTGCTCAACGCCGGCGGCGTGGCCGACGCCAATTCCAGCTTCGTGCTGCGCACGGTGAAGGGCTTCCAGGCGCTGCCGCTGTCGCAGCTGGAGTAAACCGGCTGCGGCGATTTGACGGCGCCGGGCGGGTAGCCGAGCATCACCGCCCTGCGCGCGGCGCAGCGTTCCTTTCCGGTTCCAGGCATGTCCGAACTCCAGCACCCGGTGCTTACCACCACCTTCCTGCCGCTGCAGCGCAAGTCGCTGGCGCGCTACATCGCCCATGGCACGCCGCCGCAGACCGCGCTGGAACAGGCCGGGCTGATGGCTGCGCAGCTGTGCCGCGCGCGCCTGCACGCGCCAGCCGAGATCGAGCGCCTGCTGCACGAGGCCTGTGCACTGTTTGCCACCAACGAAACCGCTGCCACGCAGTTGACCGGTACGGGCGGCGGTGGCCAGCCGGAGCTGGACGCCTGGCTGGTCGCGCTGGCCGCCCATGGCGTGCTGCTGGCACCGGCGGAGATCCTGCAGGACTTCATCGCGCAGTCGCCCAGCGGGTACCCGGGCCTGGCCCTGCAGCAGGCCTGCCAGGAAACCCTGGCTGAACATGAGATCCGCTTCCCGGCCGCGTTCGCCAGCGACGATGAGGACGACGACCAGGACGAAGCCGTTGCCAGCGATTCGCGCGCGGTCGAACACCATGGCCTGTACACGTCCGAACAGGCCCGCGTGCTGCGCGCGATCGCGGCCAACCCGGATGAGCTGATCGACCTCGATGGCTACGCCGGTACCGGCAAGGGCCACCTGGTGCTGGCGCTGATGGATGCGCGGCCGGGCCGCTATACCTACATCGCGCCGTCGCGCGGGCAGGTTGAAGCGTTCCGCGCCCGCGTGCCGGCCAGCACGGCCGTGCGCCTGCTGACCCAGATCGAATTCGCCAACCGCGTGGCCCAGCACGCCGCGCGCAATGGCCAGACCGGCGGCTTCGTCGCCAGTTACCGGCGCAGCACCCGCACCCCGCGCGAGATCGCCGGCCGCATCGGCCTGCAGGGCATCGCTGGGCGCAGCCCGGAACAGGTGCTGCTGACCGCCTTCGAGGCCATCAACCGCTGGTGCGCGTCGTCCGCACCGCGCATGGCGTTCCAGCATTTCGACCGCTCGGTGCCGGCGGCCATGCTCGACGTGGCCCCCTACCTGGCTGCGGCCGAGCACGTCTGGCGCAGCATGTTCGATGCCGAACTGCAGCGCGGCGCCCTGTTGAGCCTGAGCCCGGCGCACATCGGCAAGTGGCTGGCGCTGCGCGGCGTCACCCCGCCGCAGGACATGGGCATGCTGCTGGTGGACGAGGCGCATGACCTGAGCCCGTCGTGGAAGCAGTTGCTGGCTGGCCACGCCCCGGGTGTGGTCAGCCTGGGCGACCCGCACCAGTGCCTGTCCGGCACGGTGCCGCGCTGGGCTGCATCGAAGGTGCTGGAAATGCACCAGTCGGTGCGCCAGGGCAACCAGGTCGATGGCCTGGTCAACCAGGCGCTGGCGCTGGATGGCCTGGGCGCGGACAGCGGTCCGTTTGTGGGTGCCGCTGACCGCGCCACGGGTGTGCTGCATTACCGCGACTGGTCGCAGGTGCCACGCACGGGCCTGCGCATCCATGGCAATGCCGCCGATCTGGCCCTGGACGCCGCACAGCTGCAGGCGCAGGGGCTGCGGCCCTACCTGCACCCGGCCTCGCTGCGCACGCTGCGCAGCGCGTTGCAGGGGCCGCTGGATGCCTGGCGCCGCCGCGATAGCGGGTCGAACCAGATGCAGGAGCGTTTCCTGGCCACGCAGGCCGGCGACGGGCAGGGCGCATGGGCGGACCTGTTCGCCTCCGCCGACCGCGTGCAGTCACTGCTGCAGGCGCTGGATGACCAGGACACGCCCGCCGATGCACGCGTGGTGCTGTGCCTGGCCGAGCACGCGAAGAACCTGCAGTTCGACGTCGTCTCGCTGTCGCCCGGCTGTTTCAGCGCAGGGCAGGGCGGGCGCATCTGGCACAACCCGGTGCGCGCGGTCTACCTGGCGCTGACCCGTGCGCGCCGCCAGTTGCACGTGCCCGCCGATGGCATGGAACAGCTGCAGCACACCGCGGCGCTGCAGGAACAGGCGCGCCAGGCACGCCGGCGCGAACGTCAGCAGGCCAGCGGTTACCGGCCGGTGCGCTAGCGCGGGATGCCGCGTCGCTCAGCAGCGACGCGGCAGAACACTCAGCACTTTTCCTTGCGGCCCATCATCCTGCCCAGGCGCGAGGGCTCATCGCACTTCGGCACGACCGGTGCAGCCGGGGCCAATGCCGCCGCGCGCGCCTTCTGCAGCTGCTGGATCTTCGCGCGGATCTGCGGCATCGCCGCCATCGCGGCTTTCTCGCCTTCGAGGATGGCAGTGCCGCGCTGGCTGAAATCGGCGGCACCGATATCCAGCACCTTCGGCCGGATGACGATGTCGGCGCGTGCCAGTTCCTGCTCGCCCAGGCGCTGGCCCATGATCGAGATCGACTGGTTGACGATGCCCAGCATGCCGGTCGGTGCCTTGCCGCTGGCCTTGCTGGAGATATCCACGGCGATGACGAACTCGGCACCGAGCTGGCGCGCGGCATCCACCGGCACCGGGCTGACCACGCCGCCGTCGATGTAGTTGCGGCCACCGATCTTCACCGGCTCGAACACGCCGGGGATGCTGCTGGACGCGCGCACGGCCTGGCCGACGTTGCCGCGCACGAAGATCGCGCGCTCGCCGGTTTCCAGCTGGGTGGCGACCGCGGCGAACGGCTTCTTCAGCTTTTCGGCCGGCCGGTTGGCCACCTGCTCGTTGACGTAGTCCTGCAGCTTCTGGCCCTGCACCAGGCCGCCGGAGAACAGGCGCACGTCGCGGATGCTGGCTTCATCCAGCGCCACGGCCTTGCTCTGCATCTGGAACGCGTCCATGCCGCTGGCATACAGCGCGCCGACCACGCTGCCGGCGCTGGTACCCGACACCACCACCGGTTCGAAGCCGTTGGCTTCCAGCATCTTGATCACGCCGATGTGGGCAAAGCCCTTGGCTGCGCCGCCACCGAGGGCGATGCCGATCTTCACCGGCTTGGCCTGCGGTACCAGGATCGGCTGCGGCGGCGGAGTGGGGCGGACCTCCTCGCCACCACAACCGGCCAACAGGCCGAGCAGGGCGACGGACAGCAGCACGCGGGGGCGGAACAGGCTCATCGGCAATGCGCTCAGGGCGCCGGATTCAGGAAAGGGCGCCAGCATACCGAAGGTGCAAAATCCGTGGGTAGCGCCGGGCCGTGCCCGGCGGATGGTTCAGCTGCCGCTGTGCTCGCCGGGCATGGCCCGGCGCTACCGTGCAGGATCAGAAGCGGTTGTCGCCGCCCAGTGCGCGGCCCAGCCCGCCCAGGATCGAGCCTTCGCCGCGGCTCTGCCCGCCGCCCTGCGGCGCGGCCATCCACATGCGCCCGGCCAGCCGCGAGAACGGCAGCGACTGCAGCCAGACCTTGCCCGGCCCGGTCAGCGTGGCCAGGAACACGCCCTCGCCGCCGAACAGCATGCTCTTGATGCCGCTGACCCGGCGCACGTCCATCTCCACCGACGCGTGGTAGGCCACCACGCAGCCGGTATCCACGTCCAGGCGTTCACCGGCGGCCAGCTCGCGCTCGATCACGCAGCCACCGGCATGGATGAAGACCCAGCCGTCGCCTTCCAGCTTCTGCATGACGAAGCCCTCGCTACCGAACAGGCCGGTCATGATCCTGCGCTGGAACTGCACGCCGATGCGCACGCCGCGCGCGCCGGCCAGGAAGCTGTCCTTCTGGCAGATCAGGCGCCCGCCGTGCTGGTCCAGCTTCATCGGCAGCACCGTGCCGGGGTAGGGCGCGGCGAAGGCGACCTTGCCGCGGCCCGTGCCGGTCTGGGTGTAGACGGTGGCGAACAGGCTTTCGCCGGTCACCACGCGGCGGCCCGCAGCCATCACCTTGTCCATGAAGCCGCTGCTGGCCTGCGAGCCGTCGCCGAACACGGTGTCCATCTGCACCGTCGATTCCTTGAACATCAGCGCGCCCGCTTCGGCGATCGCGCTTTCGCCCGGATCCAGGCCGATCTCCACGAACTGCATTTCATGGCCGACGATGCGGAAATCGATGGGATCGCCGTGGCCGCCGCTGCTGCTGGCCGCCTGCGCGGCAGCGGGCGTGGCGGCGGGCAGTACCGGCGGTGCGGCGGTAGCAGGCGCTGCCGGGCCCGCGTGCAATACGGCCAGTTCGGACACGGCTGTCCACCCGCTCATGCCCTGGCACCAGGCCAGCGCCCGCGGGTTGGCCTGCGCAAATTGGCGTGCAGCGTGCTCGTCGAGCGGGCCGATACGCTCGGCCTGGCCGGCGGCGTGGAAGTACCACTGGGTCATCGCAGCAGCTCTGTCGCAAGGGGAAAGCGCGAGTCTAGCGGCCTGCCGGGGGTGTTGCGGGCAGGGGCCATGAACGATCGGCATTTGCGGCGCAGGTGCTGTATTGCAACAATTATCTGGTAGCGCCGTTTTACCACCCCTCCAAACACAGCCTACCGCCATGTCTCCGACCCGCACTTCCCGTGGCCGATTTCCGGTCGCGCGTCCCCTCGTTGCCGCTCTTTCCGCCCTGCTGCCGCTGGTAGCAGCCGCCCAGGAAACCCCCGCTGCCAAGGATCCGGTTGCCCTCGACGCCCTGCAGGTCACCGCACAGCGCCGCGTCGAGAACGCCAAGGACGTGCCGGTCGCGATCACCGCGATCCAGGGCGAGAAGCTCGATGTGCTCGGCTCCGCCGGCGATGACATCCGCTTCCTGTCCGCGCGCGTGCCCAGCCTGAACATCGAATCGTCCTACGGCCGTGCCTTCCCGCGCTTCTACATCCGCGGCCTGGGCAACACCGACTTCGATCTCAATGCCTCGCAGCCGGTCTCGCTGGTGTATGACGACGTGGTGCAGGAAAGCCCGCTGCTGAAGGGCTTCCCGCTGTTCGACCTGGCCGGCGTGGAAGTGCTGCGTGGCCCGCAGGGCACGCTGTTCGGCCGCAACACCCCGGCGGGCGTGGTGAAGTTCGATTCGGCCCGTCCGTCGCAGGACGCCGATGGCTACGTGAAGATGTCCTACGGCACGTATGACACCTGGAACGTGCAGGGTGCCTACGGCGGCCCGCTGACCAGCCGCTGGTCGGCGCGCGTGTCGGCGCTGTACCAGCGCCGCGAGAACTACGTCGACAACACCATCACCACCGCGCCCAGCTCGGGCTTCGAGGGCTATGACGAGGCCGCTGGCCGCGTGCAGTTCCTGTACGAAGGTGACGACGTCGAAGCACTGTTCAACCTGCACAAGCGCAAGCTCAACGGCACCGCCCGCCTGTTCCGCGCCAACATCATCCAGAAGGGCAGCAACGCGCTGGTCGAGAACTTCGACCGCGACAAGGTCTCCACCGATGGCCTGAACTTCTCCAACCTGGAAACCTGGGGCGGCAGCGCACGCCTCAAGTGGGACCTGGGCCGCGTCACCCTGCACTCGATCACCGGCTATGAAACCGCCGAATCGCTGAACCACGGCGACGTCGATGGTGGCTACGGCGCGGCGTTCCTGGGTGCCGGCAACTCCGGCCCGGGCCTGATTCCGTTCCCGTCCGAATCGGCCGACGGCCTGCCGCACCACCGCCAGTGGACGCAGGAATTCCGCGTCGAATCCAACGAGTGGGGCCGCTTCGACTGGCAGGCCGGCGTCTTCTACTTCGATGAA
Organism: Stenotrophomonas sp. FW305-3-2-15-E-LB1; assembly: GCF_058787375.1. Classification (NCBI taxonomy): domain Bacteria; kingdom Pseudomonadati; phylum Pseudomonadota; class Gammaproteobacteria; order Lysobacterales; family Lysobacteraceae; genus Stenotrophomonas; species Stenotrophomonas sp. FW305-3-2-15-E-LB1. The sequence goes on along the minus strand of NZ_JBYSZR010000005.1, from coordinate 62,145 downwards.
GACGTCACCATCGACAGCTTCAACTACGACTCGCTGACCCCGGGCAACCCGCAGACCGGCCACGCCGTGCAGAGCCAGCGCAACAAGGCCTGGGCCGCGTTCGCCTCGGGCGACCTGGACGTGACCGACCGCTTCAAGCTGCGTGCCGGCGTGCGTTACACCCAGGACAAGAAGGACTTCACCGCCAGCGTGCTGCAGGCCGTGCCGGGCGGCACGCCGGTCAGCGGCCCGTACCTGGCCAACAGCGATGTCGACGACGTCAGCTGGGACCTGAGCGGCGTCTACCAGATCACCGACAACATCAACGCCTATGCGCGCGTGGCCAAGGGCTTCCGTGCACCGTCGATCCAGGGCCGCCTGGCCTTCGGCGGCGTCACCCAGGCCGATTCGGAGAAGGTGATCTCGTACGAAGCCGGCATCAAGGCCGACCTGTTCGACCGCCGCGCACGCCTGGGCTTCAACGTGTTCCGCTACAACGTTGATGGCCAGCAGCTGATCGCCGTGGGTGGCAGCAACAACACCGCCACCCTGCTCAACGCCGACAAGACCATCGGCCAGGGCTTCGAGCTGGACTTCGAGGCGTACCTGACCGACCACGTGCTGATGACCCTGGGCAGCAGCTACAACGACACCGAGATCAAGGACCGTGACCTGGCCGTGGCGATCTGTGGCGGTGGCTGCACCATCACCGACCCGACCACCGTCATCAACGGCGGCACCTACGCGCTGGTCAACGGCAACCCGCTGCCGCAGGCGCCGAAGTGGATCCACAACCTGACCCTGCGTGCCGGCTTCCCGGTGAACGATGCCAGCGAGGTCTACGTGTACACCGACTGGGCGTACAAGAGTGCGGTCAACTTCTTCCTGTACGAGTCGCCGGAGTTCCGCAGCCGCAGCTCGCTGGAAGGTGGCCTGCGCGTGGGCTACAACTGGGATTACGGCCAGTACGACGTGGCCGTGTTCGGCCGCAACCTGACCAACCAGACCCGCGTGGTCGGCGCGATCGACTTCAACAACCTGACCGGCTTCCTCAACGAGCCGCGCACGTTCGGCGTCGAGTTCACCGCGAAGTTCTGAGGCGGCTGATGGCGTGATGCAATGAAGAAGGGCCGGCGCAATGCCGGCCCTTCTGCTTTACAGGTCGCCGGGCATGGCCCGGCGCTACCCCTGCTCGTCCCCGGTAGTGTCGGCCGCTGGCCGGCAGCGATTGATCCGCCCTGCGCTTACAGCGCGCTTTGCGGCCGCACCTTCAGCACCGCTTCCTCGGCCGCGCAGTCGCGGCTGGAATGCAGGCCGGCCTTGCGCGCATCGGCGATCTCCTTGCGCGCCGCCAGCAGATCCTTGTTGAACGCTGCGTTGTCATGCAGGCGGGCCACGGCGGCAGCGCCCATGAAGCGGCCTTCGAGGATGTCGCTCTGCCAGTGCACGTTGCACACCAGGCGGCTCTCGCCGTAGTTGCGGCCGCGCGCCTGGATGGCATCGGCGCGGTCGGGGGCGATCTCCGAAAGGATCAGCGCCCAGGCCCAGCCGATGGAGGTGTGGCCGGATGGATAGGAGCCGTTCCTGCGCAGGCCGGCTTCATCGTCCGGCGTGCAGGTCGGCTCGCCGTTGACCATGAACGGGCGCGGGCGCTGGTACTGGTTCTTGGCCGCCTTGGTGGCGGCGCTGGCATCGATGCGGCTGCGTTCCAGCAGGCGGTACAGGGCCGGGGTCTTCACCGCGTCCACGTCGATGTCGGCCGCGCAGGAGAACTGGTTGGCGCCGGCCGGGAAGCCGAGTTCGGCATCGCGGGTGGCCTGGGCAAAGCGCGGCGTGCCACGCAGGGCGCGGGCTTCGCGGCTGACCTGTTCGTCCAGCGCGAAACCGGCCGAACCAGCCGCCGGCGGCGCCGGCACCAGGGCGATGCTGGCCGGCACGGCCGCCTTGTCCAGGTAGCCCACCGCCTTGGTGGTGATGGTGGCTTCCACCGCAGTGGGCGCGGGGGCGGTGGACGCGCAACCGGCCAGCGACAGGGCGATGGCCAGGCCGAGCAGGGGGCGGGCGGGGAGGGCAGGCAAAGACATGGGCAGGCTCGAGACAGGAAACACAGCGGCCATGATCGCAGCCCCTCCCGCCGCCCGCAGCGTCCATCGGTCATACGGCCAGACCCGGCATGGTGCCGCTGGATAGTCACGATCCTGCAACAACGGCATCCATCGTCGCCAATCTCCCGAATACGGGCGCAGCGCACGGACTTTCACGCGCGTTCGCCGCCAGCATCGGCCCACAGCCGGGCCGGGGGGATCCGCTGACGAGGGAGAGATGCGATGCGCAGCACCGCAACAGGAAGTACCGCCCTGGCCCTGCTGCTGGGCCTGGCCAGCGCCCCGGCCTGGTCCGCCGACGTGTATGGCGTGGCCTTCGTGCACGGCACCGGCGCGCAGACCAACGCCACCCAGGACTACTGGCAGCCGGCCATCATCGACACCGTGCGGCAGGGCCTGCCGAACAGCAGCAACTACGTGGTCATCAACTGCGATTTCACCCAGTACATGTGGAAGCCGGAAGCCGCGGGCTGCCTGGCCGGACAACTGACCGGCTTCATCGACAGCCGTGGCATCACCCAGCTGGTGGTCATCACCCATTCCAACGGCGGCAACGTGGTGCGCTGGATCCTGTCCAACCCCACCTACGACAGCCGCTACCCGAAGATCATCAGCACCCTGCGCAAGGTGACCGCACTGGCGCCGTCCTCGGCCGGCACGCCGCTGGCCGACGCGGTGCTCAACGGCAACACCTTCGAAACCTCGCTGGGCTGGCTGCTGGGCTACAAGAACGATGCGGTACGCATGCAGCAGGTGGGTCACATGGCGACCTACAACGCGCAGAACCTGTACGGCACGGCGGGGCGCCCGGCACTGCCCAGGCCGTTCCGCGCGGTGGTTGGCAGCGATGTCGAATCGGCGGTGTGGGACAGCAACAGCTACTGCGGTGGCTACCCGGCCAATGTCGGCCTGGAATTCACCCAGAACTGGCTGTCGTCCTGCTCGGACGGTTTCCTGGAGTGCAGCAGCCAGAAGGCGGCCGGCACGCTGTGGTTCACCGACAAGGCGCGTACCCAGGGCGCCGAGCCGCTGAGCCACAACCAGAGCCGCCGCGAGTGCTTCGGCCTGGGCACGATCCTGCGCAACGACCTGACCCAGTGAGGGAGATGACCATGAAGATCCAATCAACCCTGCTGGCTGCGGCCGTACTGGCTGCACTTGCCGCTGTGCCGGCCCATGCCGCGCAGGCGCTGCGTGCCGCCGCCGCCGGTGACCAGGTGCCCGCGGCGCTGGTGGCCGCGCCGCTGCCGGCCGATGACAGCGAGCGCGTGCCGCTGGCCTTCGCCTGGGCACTGGACCCGGCGCAGCCGCTGCAGGCACCGGGCGCCTACGCGGCGGTCAGCCGCAGCTACTGGCAGCAGGTCGACGCCGCCGAACTGCAACGCGGCCTGGACCTGCCGCTGACCGCACCGGATGCCGTGATCCAGCTCAGCCCGGGCACCGGTGCACGCGCGCTGCCTGCCGAGGCACTGCAGGTGCGCGATGCGGCCGGCCGCAGCAGCGTGGCGCGCAGCGTCGATGCGCGGCAGCTGCAGGCTGCAGGCATGGCAGTGACCGATGGCAGCAGCATGCTGCGCACTGGCGCCAGCAGCGCGGTGGGCACGTACCGGCTGCAGAGCGCGCAGGCGCAGGGCCGCTACGTGGTGCAGGTGCTGGAACCCAACAGCCCGGTGCGGCTGGAGGTGCAGGCCAGCCAGGCGCAGGTGCTGGCCGGTGGCAGCGTGCAGCTGCAGGCACGCCTGCTGGAAGACGGCCCCAGTGCCGCGAAGCTGGCCGCGCGCCGCAGCAGCCTCGGCGGCGAAGCCCTGCTGGTGGCGCCCGACGGCCGCAGCTGGCCGCAGCGCCTGCTGCGTACCACCGATGGCAGCCTGCGTGCACAGGTGCGCATTCCGGCAGAGGCCAGCACGGTGCAGGGCTTGTGGGAGCTGCAGGTGTTCGCCCAGGCCGATGGCGTGCTGCGCGATGGCAAGGTGGCTTTCGCGGTGGCGCAGCCGACCGCACGCTTCAGCGGCCAGGCCACGCCCGACGCGGCCACCCGCCAGGTCAGCCTGCCGCTGCAGGTCGCGGCGGCCGGTCGCTACGAGGCGCGCGGCACGCTGTACGCCACCGGCGCCGATGGCCAGTTGAAGCCGGTGGCACAGGCGCACGCGGCCGCATGGTTCGAGGGCGCTGGCCGTGGCGCGCTGGTGCTGCCGTTCGACCAGGCCGCACTGCCGCCCGGCTTCGGCGCGCCGTATGAACTGCGTGACCTGCAGCTGCAGGACCAGAGCCGGATGGCGCCGATCGAATCACGCGCGCTGGCGCTGCGGTTCTGAGCAGCGCGTGGCGGGCCGGTTTCCCCGGCCCGCTGCACCGGCATGACATGACCGCGGGGTAGAGTCGACTGTTAGTCGACTGCCCTTCCAACAGACCGCGAGAACCCCGCGCTGCGCGCGATAGTCGACCAACGGTCGACTCTACCGCCGTCCCGCCGGATTACCCCGCGTACGCGGTCAAGATCCCATTCTGTTCCACCACGCTGATCGCCCCGCCGAATACCGCCGACAGCGGTTCGTCGCGCAGCAGTTCATCGCGGGTGCCGTCGGCCAGCACGCGGCCGTCGCGCAGCAGCACCACGCGTTCGATCTCGGGAATCACTTCCTCGATATGGTGGGTCACCAGCACCAGGGTGATGCCCTGCTGGGCCAGCACGCGCATGGTCGCCACCAGCTGCTGCCGCGCCACCAGGTCCAGCCCGGTGGAGGGTTCATCCAGCAGCAGCGCCTGCGGCCGGTTGACCAGGGCGCGGGCGATCAGCACCCGGCGGGTCTCGCCGGCCGACAGCTCGGCATAGGCGCGCTCGCGCAGGGCCAGTGCGCCGGTCATTGCCAGCGTCTCGCCCACCCGTGCCCGCATGTCCGCCGTCACCTCGCGGAACGCCGGCACCACGTAGCTGGCGAAGAAGCCGGACAGCACCGCCTGTTCCACGGTCAGCCCGGGCATGTCGGACAGGTTGCTGCTGAGGTCGCCGGTGACGATGCCCAGCTGCGAACGCAGGCGATCGACCTGCCAGCGGTTCTGCCCCAGCACCTTCACCGCCACCCGGCCGTCGGCCTGGGCCAGCGGGTACAGCTCGCGGGTGATCAGCTTGATGAACGTCGATTTGCCGCAGCCGTTCGGGCCCAGCAGCGCGGTGTGCTGGCCCTGCGCGATGCGCAGGCTGAGCCCGTGCAGGACCTTCACCTGGCCGCGGACCACGCTGGCGTGGTCCAGTTCGATCAGCGGCGGCAGCTCCGCGGCGGACGGGGCAGTGGTAATTGCGCGGGTGCGCGGATCAAGGCTCGACAACTCAGGTCCCCAACTGTGAACGGTGGCACTTTATGACGGTGCACGACGACCGTCGCGAGGGTGCAGTTTGCAACTTAAGCGCCCATCATGTCTGCCATCCCGCGTCGATCTGGAGTGCCGCCATGCCCGATGCCCTGATCTCCCTGCTCACCGGTGGCGTGCTCGGCCTGGGCGGCTGGGCCATGCTGGCGGTGCTGCTGGTATTCACCCAGCTCACCATCTTCTCGGTCACGCTGTACCTGCACCGCAGCCAGGCGCATCGCGGGGTCGATTTCCATCCGGCCGTCGCGCATGTATTCCGCTTCTGGCTGTGGCTGACCACCTCGATGATCACCCGTGAGTGGGTGGCCATCCACCGCAAGCACCACGCCAAGGTGGAAACCGAGGACGACCCGCACAGCCCGGTCACCCGCGGCATCGGCAAGGTGTTCTGGCACGGCGTGGAGCTGTACCGCGAGGCCCGGGGCATGCGTGCGGACATCGAACAGTACGGCCGTGGCACCCCGGACGATGCCATCGAGCGCCACCTTTACACCCCGCGCGCCACCCTCGGCCCGGTGCTGCTGCTGGCCATCAACAGCGTGCTGTTCGGCCTGCCCGGCGTGGCCCTGTGGGCGATCCAGATGGCGTGGATCCCGTTCTGGGCCGCAGGCGTTGTCAACGGCCTGGGCCACTGGTGGGGCTACCGCAACTACGAGTCGGCCGACACGTCCACCAACCTCACGCCGTGGGCGTTCTGGATTGGTGGCGAGGAACTGCACAACAACCATCATGCCTTCCCCAGCTCGGCGCGCTTTGCCATGCGGCGCTGGGAGTTCGACATCGGCTGGAGCGCGATCCGCCTGCTGCAGGCGCTGCGCCTGGCCAAGGTGCTGCGCGTTGCACCGGCCATGGACGTGCGCCCGAACATCGCCGTGCCCGATGCCGAGACCCTGAAGGCGCTGCTCTCGCACCGCTTCCAGGCGATGACCGATTACCAGCGCAACGTGTTCATGCCGGCCCTGCGCGAGGAAGCCACGCAGGCCGGGGCGAAGCTGCGCCGCCTGTTGCCGCGCCGCCTGCGCCGTGGCCTGGTCAACGATGGCCGCTGGCTGCAGCCCGACAGCCGCGCCCAGCTCAGCGCGTGGGTCGCGCAGCGCCCGCGCATCCGCACCCTGGTGGAATACCGCGCGCGCCTTGCCGCGCTGCTGGAAGCCCGTGGCCACGATGCAGCCGAGCGCCTGCGCCACCTGCAGGCGTGGTGCCACGAGGCCGAGGAAAGCGGCATCGCTGCGCTGCAGGCGTACGCCGCCCGGTTGAAGGGCTATACCCTGGTGGGCGCATGAGGCAGCTGCTGGTTCCGCTGCTGTGCCTGCTGCCGCTGGCCGCGGCAGCGCAGGTCAGTGACACCGCCACCTACCTGCAGCGCATGGACAGCGATGGCGATGGCAAGGTCAGCGAAACCGAATACGTGCAGTGGATGCTGTATGCCTTCGACCACATGGACCGCAACGGCGACGGTGTGCTGACCGCCGATGAGCTGCCCGGTGGCAAGGGCAGGCCGATCACCCGCGAGCAGCAGCGCCAGGTGATCGTGCAGCGCTTCCACAAGCAGGACGCCAATGGCGATGGTTACCTGGATGCACGCGAACTGTCGGCGCCGCCGCGCTGACGTTGCGGTTCCGCGATCGCCGGTAGCGCCGGGCCATGCCCGGCGGCTTCGCATGGCCCGGCGTAGAATCAGCCCATGCCTGAACTGCCCGAAGTAGAAACCACCCGCCGCGGCCTGGCGCCGCACCTGGAAGGCCGCCGCGTCCATGGCGTGATCCTGCGCCGCGCCGACCTGCGCTGGCCGATTCCGCCGGAGGTGGCCGATCTGCTGCCGGGGCAGCGCATCGAGGCGGTGCGCCGGCGAGCAAAGTACCTGCTGCTGGATACCGCCGTGGGCAGCGCCGTGCTGCACCTGGGCATGTCCGGCAGCCTGCGCGTGCTGCCGGGGGACACGCCGCTGCGCACCCACGACCACGTGGACATCAGCCTGGACAACGGCCGCCTGCTGCGCTTCAACGACCCGCGCCGTTTTGGCAGCCTGCTGTGGCAGCCGGCCGGTGAGGTGCATCCGCTGCTGCAGGGGCTGGGCCCGGAGCCGCTGGACGAGGCCTTCGACGGCGATTACCTGTTCGAGCGCAGCCGTGGCCGCAGCGCACCGGTGAAGACCTTCCTGATGGACCAGGCGGTGGTGGTCGGGGTGGGCAACATCTACGCCGCCGAAAGCCTGTTCAAGGCCGGCATCAGTCCGCTGCGTGAAGCCGGCAAGGTCTCGCGCGAACGCTATCGTCGGCTGGCCCGCGAAGTGAAGGACACCCTCGGCTATGCCATCACCCGCGGTGGCACCACCCTGCGCGACTTCATCAGCCCCGATGGCGCCCCGGGCTACTTCGAGCAGGAGCTGCTGGTCTATGGCCGCGACGGCCTGCCGTGCCCGCAGTGCGGGCGCCCGCTCAAGCACGCGATGATCGGCCAGCGCGCCAGCGTGTGGTGCAGCCGCTGCCAGCGCTGAATCTCTTCATGCAGCGGACGCGGGCGGCGTTATAGTCCGCACAGCATCCGCTGCGGGGGAGGTTGCGATGGACGAAGGACCGGATATCACTGTCTGGCTGGATGCCGCGCGCGGTGGCGACCGCACGGCGCTGGACCGCGTGCTGACCACGCTGTACCAGGAACTGCACGGCATGGCCCGGCGCCAGCTGGCCGGCCAGCAGGGGCGCACCCTGGACGCCACCTCGCTGGTCCACGAGTCCTACCTGAAACTGCTCGGCAGCCGCGGCGCGGCGCGCTTCGAGGATCGCGCGCACTTCTTCGCCTATGCCGCCTCGGCCATGCGCAGCGTGGTGGTCGACTACGCGCGCAACCGGCTGGCGCGCAAGCGCGGCGGCGACCTGAAGCGGGTGGCCGAGATCCCCGAGAACAGCAGCAGCGGCGTGCGCCTGGACGAAGACCTGCTGGCGCTGGATGTCGCCCTGGAGCGGCTGCAGGCGGTCGATGTGCACCTGGCGCGGGTGGTCGAGCTGCGCTACTTCGCCGGCCTGTCCGAACAGGAGATCGCCGAACTCAGCCAGCGCTCGGAGCGCAGCATCCGCCGCGACTGGCAGAAGGCGCGGTTGTTCCTGCTGGCGGCGATGCGCGGCGACTGAGGCGCGCAGGCCGACCATGGATGCCGCGCGCTGGCAGCAACTGTCGTCCTGGCTGGACCAGCTGCTGGAGCTGGCCCCGGAGGCGCGGAAGCTGCGCCTGCAGCGCCTGGCCGAGCATGACCCGACCCTGGGCCGCGACCTGGAACACCTGCTGCTGCAGGAGGCCGACAGCCAGGAGTTCATGGCCCAGCCGCTGTGGACCGCACCGCCACCGGGGCGCGCCGGCAGCCAGGTAGGCCCTTACCGCCTGCTGGGTCCACTGGGCGAGGGCGGCATGGGCGAAGTCTGGCTGGCTGAGCGCTGCGACGGCCTGTACCAGCGCCAGGTGGCGCTGAAACTGCTGCGCAGCGGCGTGGCCGACCCCGGGCTGCGGCAGCGCTTCGGCCGCGAGCGGCAGATCCTGGCCCGCCTGCAGCATCCGCACCTGGCCCAGCTGCTGGATGCCGGCGTGGACCAGCACGGCCAGCCCTACCTGGCGCTGGACTACGTGGAAGGCGAACCGATCAGCGACTACTGCCGGCGCCTGCAGCCCCCGCTGGAAACCCGCTTGCAGCTGATGCTGCAGGTCTGCGCGGTGGTCAGCCATGCCCATGCCAACCTGGTGGTGCACCGCGACCTGAAGCCCTCCAACATCCTGGTGCGCGCCGATGGCACGGTGAAGCTGCTCGATTTCGGCATCGCCGCGCTGCTCGACCACGACGATGCCGACGCCACCCACCCGCCCACCGAGGTGCGCGCGTTCACCCTGCACTACGCCGCGCCGGAACAGGTGCGCGGCGAGGCGGTGACCACCCTCACCGATGTCTACTCGCTGGGCGTGGTGCTGTTCGAGGTGGTGACCGGGCACAAGCCCTACCGCCTGCGCCGGCACAGCGATGCCGAATGGGAGCGGTCGATCCTGGACGTGCAGGTCCCGCGCGCCTCGGCGCTGCTGCAGCGCCTGGCCGACCAGCCGGGTGCCGCCCGGCGCGCGCTGCAGCGGCAGGCCCGGCAGCTGCGCGGCGACCTCGACGTGCTGCTGGAAAAGGCGCTGCAGAAAGATCCCGCACAGCGCTACGCCTCGGCCGAGGCGCTGGCCGGCGACCTGCAACGCTACCTGCAGGGCCGGCCGATCCAGGCCCGGCCGCCCGGCGTGGGCTACCGGGTGAACAAGTACATCGGCCGCCACCGCTGGGGCGTGGCGCTGGCCTCGCTGGCGGTGCTGGCCCTGCTCGGGACCACCTCCGTCGCGCTGTGGCAGGCGCGCCAGGCGCAGGTGGAAATGGCCCGCGCGCAGGCGATGCAGGATTTCACCGTCAGCCTGTTCGACAAGGCGGCCAGTGAGCGCCACGGCCATTTCGACGTGCCGCAGCTGCTGGCCACCGGGCAGCAGCGCGGTGAGGCCGAGCTGGCCGACCAGCCCTTGGCGCTGGCCGAACTGGAAGGCGTCATCGGCCGCCTGCGGATCGGCCTGGGCGACTACCAGCTGGCCCTGCAGACCCTGGACCAGCAGCGCCGGCTGCTGCAGCAGGTGGACGACGTGCCGCCCGCCCTGCAGCTGGAAGCAGTGACCCAGCGGGGTCGCGCGCTGCGCATGCTGGGCCGCGACCGCGATTGTCTGGCGCACCTGCAACCGCTGCAGCCATTGGCCGCCAGTGAAGCCGACGCACTGCCGGCAACGGTGGCCGAGTTCCACAGCCAGCTGGGTCGCTGCCAGGCGCAGCTGGGCAATGCGGAGGCGGCGCGCGCGTCATTCGAACAGTCCCTCGCCCTGCGCCACGAGGGCATCGGCCAGCGCTTTGGCCGCGCCGAATCGCTGGCCGACCTGGCCGGGCTGGATGCCAGCGCCGGCGACCTGCCTGCGGCGCTGGCCGGTTACCAGCAGGCGTTGGGCCTGCTGGACCAGCCGAGCGATGGCCGCAGCCCGCAGGTGATCGGCCTGCACCGCCAACTGGGCGAAGTGCTGGCGCGGCAAGGCCGGACCGAGGCTGCTGCCACTGAACTGGACCTGGCCTGGCAGGCGGCACAGGATGCCTGGGGCCCACGCCATCCCGAGGCGCTGGTGGTGCGCCGCGCCCGCGCGATGCTGGCCCTGCAGCGCGGGCAGGGCGAACAGGCAGGGCAGGAGCTGCAGCAGGTCCAGGCGCAGTTGCTGGCCGCGTTGGGCCCGGCCCACCGCGAGGTGGGCCAGGGCGAGTTCGCACTGGGGCAGTGGGCCAGCGATCACGGCGACGCCGCGTTGGCGGCCAGGCACTACGCGCGGGCGGTGGCGATCTGGCGCCAGCCCGACCATATGGCCCTGCTGCCGCAGGCGCTGCTGGCGCAGGCAGGCGCGCTGCAGCAGGCCGGGCAGCCGGACGCGGCACACGCTGCGCTGGCCGAAGCACGCCAGCTGCTGCTGGCCCAGCGCGGGGCACAGGCCCCGGCCCTGCGCGAGCTGGATGCGCGGCTGGCCGCGCTGGCGCAGGCTGAACCGACCGTACAGCCCTCCGCTGCCCGTTAACGTTTGTCTGCCTATGATGGCCGACCTTTCCCTTGCTTCCGCGCCTGCATGCAACGACGCGACTTCCTCCGCAATGCCTCCCTGGCCCTGGCCGCCTTCGGCCTGCCGACCCTGCCGGCCTGCGCGGCCGGGAAGAGTGGCCAGCTCGGCCTGCGCCGGCTCGGCCAGCCGCAGCCGTTCGACTTCGCCACACTGAAGGGCCAGGCCCGCGCACTGGCGCAGGCGCCGTACCAGAGCCACAAGCGGGTGCTGCCCAAGCCGCTGGAAGCCCTCGACTGGGACCAGTACCAATCCATCGGCTACCGCCAGGACCATGCGCTGTGGGCCGACCAGCCCGGCAAGTTCCAGGCGAAGTTCTTCCACCTCGGCCTGTATTTCCATTCGCCGGTGCGGATGTTCGACGTGGTCGACGGCAAGGCGCAGGAACTGGCCTATGACGGTGCGGCGTTCAACTACGGCAAGAGCGGCCTGAAGAACGGCGAGCTGCCGGCCGACCTGGGCTTTGCCGGGTTCCGCCTGAACACCCGCAAGGACACCGACCGCGATTTCGCCGCCTTCCTCGGCGCCAGCTATTTCCGCGCCGTCGGCAAGGAAGGCCAGTACGGCCAGTCCGCGCGTGCGCTGGCCATCGATACCGGCATGGGCAAGCCGGAGGAATTCCCCGATTTCATCGCCTACTACCTGGAACAGCCGGCGGCCGACTCGGACACGATCGTGGTCTACGGCCTGCTCGATTCGCCCAGCGTGGCCGGTGCCTACCGCTTCGCCATCACCAATGGCGACGTGCTGCTGATGGATATCGACAGTGCGCTGTACCCGCGCAAGGCGATCGAGCGCCTGGGCATCGCCCCGTGCACCAGCATGTACCAGGTGGGCGAGAACGACCGCCGCATGGGATGGGACTGGCGCCCGGAAATCCACGACACCGATGGCCTGTCGATGTGGACCGGTGCCGGCGAATGGATCTGGCGACCGCTGGTGAACCCGCGCAACCTGCGCTTCAACATGTTCGTCGACCACAACCCGCGCGGCTTCGGCCTGCTGCAGCGCGACCGCAATTTCGACCATTACCAGGATGACGGCGTGTTCTACGAGAAGCGCCCGTGCCTGTGGGTGGAACCGAAGGGCGAATGGGGCGATGGTTCGGTGCAGCTGGTGGAGATCCCCACCGTGGACGAAACCTTCGACAACATCGTGGCGTTCTGGAACCCGAAGGAAAAGCCGCAGCCGGGCCAGGAGCTGCTGGTCGGCTACCGCCTGTTCTGGGGCGCCGAGCCGCCGGCACGCACGCCGCTGGCGCACTGCGTGGCCACCCACACCGGCCTCGGCGGCGTGGTGGGCAAGAAGCGCGAGTACTTCAGCTGGCGCTTTGCGGTGGACTTCGAAGGCGGCGAGCTGGCCAGGCTGATCGACAAGGGCGAGGTGGAGGCGGTGGTGGAAGCCAGCCGCGGCCGGGTGGAGATCGTCTCGGCGCGGCCGCTGCGCGAGATCAACGGCTACCGCGCGATGTTCGACCTGGTGCCGCCGGAGGGCAGTACCGAGCAGATCGACATCCGCCTGTACCTGCGCAGTGGCGGCAAGCCGCTCACCGAGACCTGGCTGTACCAGTACACCCCGCCGCCGGCGGGCGCACCGGAGCGCACGCTCTACTGAGGCCGCGCTGTAACCGGAGCATGTGGGCGGGCAGGGCGCCGCCCTGCACGCCATGCCGGCGGTGTTACTTGCCGCCGGTGTCTGCCGGTGCAGGCGCCGGCGGTGGTGCGGGTGCGACGGTGGGCACGCCGACGTCAACCGTGCCGCGCCGGATCTTCATCCAGTTTTCGTCCTGCCAGCGCTGGTAGCGGTCGGGATCCCAATAGGTGGGGTCATACAGGCGATCGGCCTTGATGGTGCGGCTCACTCCCCCGTCCATGTAGACGATGTCCACGTTGTTGGACAGCGAGCCGGTGCGGCTGCCGGTCATCGCCCGCTTGCCGCGCTGCAGTTCGGCGGCCAGGCGCGGCCGGGCCGCCGCATCACCGTACTCATCGCGCAGCCGCAGCGCCTGCGCCCGTGCCTCTGCCTGCTTTTCCAGCGGCAATGCGGCCCAGAATTTGTCACGCAGTTCAAGCATCAGCGGGTAGCCGCGCTCGGAGGCGACATCCATCCAGGCGTAGGCCATGACCGGGTCGGCGGCACGCTTGACGCCGTACCAGTACATCTCGCCGAGCAGGCCCTGTGCCGGCTTGTCCGCATAGCGGGCAGCCTTGCGGAAATTGTCCATCGCCGCCTCGGCATCACCCTGCTGCAGGGCATTCATTCCCCACTGGCGGAACTTCATGTCCGGATGGCCATCCAGGAAGCCGGCACCGAGCAGCGCCGCATCGTCCTGCGGCGAAGCCGCCTGGCCGGCTGCCGTGGCAAGCCCCGGCAGGAACATCAAAGGAAGCAGCAACAGGACGGAGCGCATGACGGACTTCCCGATCAACGGTGACGTTGGCCCAGCCTAGGGCGGTCACCGCGGCCTTGTAAACGGCCGGACGTCACGCCCGCCTACAGCGGCAGGGGCGCCTGCGCCGGGTCGATCCGGCCTTCACCGCGGGTGATTTTCTTGAATTCCGCCCGGCTCACCGACACATAGCGCTCGTTGCCACCGATCTCGACCTGCGGGCCGTCCTGCACGGCGTGGCCATGCTCGTCCACGCGCACGGTCATCGTCGCCTTCTTGCCGCTGTGGCAGATCGTCTTGATCTCCTGCATCTCGTCGGCCCAGGCCAGCAGGTACTGGCTGCCCTCGAACAGCTCGCCGCGGAAATCGGTGCGCAGGCCGTAGCACAGCACCGGGATGCGCAGCTGGTCGACCACCTCGCTCAGCTGCCAGACCTGCGCGCGGGTCAGGAACTGTGCCTCGTCCACCAGCACGCAGCCCATCGGGCCGTTGTCGTCCAGGTCCTGCGCCACCCAGCGCTGCAGGTCGCTGTCGCGGTCGAAGGCCATGCCCTCGGCGCGCAGGCCGATGCGCGAGGCGACCACGCCGGCACCGGCGCGGTCGTCCAGGCGCGGGGTCAGGATCGCCACCCGCATGCCGCGCTCGCGGTAGTTGTGCGCGCTCTGCAGCAGGGTGGTGGTCTTGCCGGCGTTCATCGCCGAATAGTAGAAATAGAGCTTGGCCATCGGCCGATTGTACGCCGCTGCCCCGGCGCGCCGAAGCCGTTCAGCATCCCCACCGGCCGACGGCTGTGGCCGTCACCCGGGACCGCTACAATCCCCCTCCAATGCACGGTCTCAATCCTCCCCAAGCCGCCGCCGTCCTGCACATCGAAGGCCCGTTGCTGGTGCTCGCCGGTGCCGGCAGTGGCAAGACGCGCGTGATCGTCGAGAAGATCGCCCACCTGATCGGCTGCGGGCGTTACCCCGCGCGCCGCATCGCGGCGATCACCTTCACCAACAAGTCGGCCAAGGAAATGCGCGAGCGCGTGGCCAAGCGCCTGCGCGAGCAGGACGCCGACGAGGTGACCATCTGCACCTTCCACGCCCTGGGCCTGAAGTTCCTGCAGATCGAACACGCGGCGGTGGGCCTGAAGCGCGGCTTCTCGATCTTCGATGCCGACGATGCCGCTGCGCAGATCAAGGACCTGATGTCCGGCGCCAAGCCTGACGACATCGAGGACATGAAGAACCTGGTGTCGCGCGCGAAGAACGCCGGCCTGTCGCCCGAGCAGGCGATGGCCGCCGCGCGCAGCAACCGCGAGAAGGAAGCGGCCAGCGTCTACGAGCGCTACCAGCTGCGCCTGACCGCGTTCAATGCGGTCGACTTCGACGACCTGATCCGCCTGCCGGTGCAGGTGCTGGAAGAGAACCCGGACATCGCCGTGGCCTGGCGCGAACGCATCGGCTACCTGCTGGTGGACGAATGCCAGGACACCAACGACGCGCAGTACCGCATGCTCAAGCAGCTGGCCGGCGAGAAGGGCAACTTCACCTGTGTGGGCGACGACGATCAGTCGATCTACGCCTGGCGCGGTGCCAACCCGGAAAACCTGCAGCAGATGGGGCGCGATTATCCGGCGCTGGAAATCATCAAGCTGGAGCAGAACTACCGCTGCTCCAACCGCGTGCTGCGCGCGGCCAACGCGCTCATCGCCAACAACCCGCACGAACACCTGAAGAAGCTGTGGAGCGATCAGGCCGACGGCGAGCGCATCCGCGTATGGGAATGCCGCAACAGCGAACATGAAGCGGAAAAAGTCGCCGCCGAGATCGCCTACGTGGCGCAGGCGCACAAGGTGCCGTGGAGTGATTTCTGCATCCTGTTCCGTGGCAACTTCCAGTCGCGGCCGCTGGAAAAGGCGATGCAGCTGCTGCGTATCCCCTACCACCTGACCGGCGGCACCATGTTCCTGGAACGCCAGGAAGTGAAGGACACGCTGGCCTGGCTGCGGCTGCTGGTGAACCCGGACGACGACACCGCGTTCATGCGTGCGGTGCAGTCGCCCAAGCGCGATGTCGGCGCCGGTACGCTGGCCAAGCTGGCCGAGCTGGCGCAGGAAAAGGACATCCCGATGGCGCATGCCGCCGAGTCGATCGGCGCACTGCAGCAGCTGCCGCCGCGTGCGGCCAACAGCCTGGCGCGCTTCACCGACATCCTGCGCGACCTGCGCGCGCAGACCCGGCAGATCACCTCCGGCGACATGATCCGCAAGGTGGCCAAGGAGTCGGGGCTGCTGAGCGAGCTGCGCCAGCAGGCCAAGGAAGAGGCCAGCTACCAGCGCCGTGCCAACAACATCGAGGAACTGGCGCAGTGGTTCGAGGGCGGCCCGCGCGGCGCCACCGCCGCCGACCTTGCCGGCCAGCTGGCGCTGCTGTCGCGCAGCGACAAGGATGAGGGCGGCAACCAGGTACGCATGATGACCATGCATGCGTCCAAGGGCCTGGAATTCCCCTATGTCTTCATCGTTGGCTGCGAGGACGGCGTGCTGCCGCACCAGGTCAGCCTGGACGAAGGCAACCTGCAGGAAGAGCGGCGCCTGCTGTACGTGGGCATCACCCGCGCGAAGATCCAGCTGTGGATGAGTTACAGCAAGCTGACGCGCAAGTTCGGCGAGCACGTGCGGCTGAAGCCGAGCCGGTTCTTCGAGGAGATTCCGGCCGAGGAGATCCAGCGCGATGGCGCGGACCCGGTGGCGGATGCGGCGCGGAAGAAGGAGCGCGCGACGGCGGGGTTGGCCGCGATCGAGGCGCTGTTCGATTGACCGGCGAACGGCGCAGCCCCTCGTGGTTGGCGCCGTTCGCAGTGCATTTGTGGTTGGCCGGGTAGATGGGCTGCGCAGGGGACGCTGCAAGTCCCCCTCCGGGGCCCGGCCCAGCCGCTGGCGGCTGTGCGTTCGGTCGCTCGCGAAGCAGTGCTTCGCAAGCAAAGCGCCCTCACCCCTGTAAGCTCGGTCGCCGCATCCATGCAGCTCACGCCCCTGCGCAACCCAGCTACCCGGCCTTGGACAGGTTCCGTGCGCACCAGCCACGGAAAAGAAAATAGAAAATCAAAAACAACCGCCGGGCGTTGAGGCAGAATCGGGGTTTCGGCTGGAGGTCTGCGCGTGCATCCCATCGAAAGCGAACGCCTGCGGCTGCGCCGCATCGAGCCGGATCGGGATGCGCTGCCGATGCTGGCACTGCTCAATGATCCAGGCTTCGTGCGCTTCATCGGCGATCGCAACGTGCACAGCGAGGAACAGGCGCGGGAGTACATCGCGCTGCGCGTGCTGCACAGCTATGCGTTGAACGGGTTCGGCATGTACGCGATCGAGCGCCTGGCCGACGGCGCGTGGCTGGGCAATGCCGGCCTGGTGCGGCGTGATGGCCTGCCGGGGCCGGACATCGGCTATGCGGTGCTGTCGGAATTCGCGGGGCAGGGCTATGCCAGCGAGGCAGCGCGGGCAGTGTTCGCGCATGCACGTGCGGAGCTGGGCATCGAGGATCTGTACGGCATCACCGACCTGGACAATGTGGCCTCCGGGCGCATCCTGCTGGGCCTGGGCATGCAGGAACGCGGGGTGATCCAGCTGCCGGGCGTGGACAGTCCCAGTCGGCTGTACGCCACGCCAGGCGCGGCCGAGGTTTGATTGTGGTGGGTGGCGACCGTTGGTCGGCACGATTCAAATGCAGTGCCGACCAACGGTCGGCACCCACCCTGGGCTCTTTCAGCCGCGCAGTTCCGCCAGCTGCGCCTGCAGTTCGGCCACCGCTGCTTCCAGCTGGGCCACGCGCTCGGCCAGGCCGGGGTCGGACGCTTCGCTGCTGCCACCGCCGCTGCTGGCGTACTTCGCTGCCAGGGCTGCACCGTCCACTTCACCGCACAGCAGGTGCATGTAGCGGTCCTCGCGCTGGCCGCTGGCGCGCGGCAGCACCACCAGCAGGGCGCGCTGCTGCAGGCGCTCGATGGCGTGGCGGGCTTCGTCCACGTCGGCGAAGCGGTACAGGCGCTCGCTGCGCGTGACCAGTTCGCCCAGGGTCTGCGGCCCGCGCAGCAGCAGCATCGCCAGCAGCACGGTCTGCTGCCGGGTCAGGTCCAGCGCGGCCTGCAGGCGGTGCTCGTAGCGGTCGGCGCGCGAGGAGAAGTGCTGGCGCGCCAGGCCCAGTGTCTCCAGCTGGCGCAGGGCGTGCTGCACGCTGCCGGCATCGACGTTCATCACCGGCTCGCGGGCGGTCTTCTGGTTGGCCGCCGACTGCGCGGCGTTGACCGTCAGCGGGTAGGTGTCCGGGGTGGTTGCCTCCTTCTCCACCAGGCAGCCCAGCAGGCGGGCCTGGACGGCGTCGAGCAGGGGGACGTCGGGGGTCTGGACGGGATCGGTCATGGCGGCCTCCGCAAGGCAACGGGTCAACCCCGAAGCATAGCCGTGCCACGGTCATCTTTGCCGGTAAAATGGCCGGGTATATCTGATTGCCGGTGAATCCTGATGCGTCGTCCCGTTTCCCTGTCCCTGACCCTGCTCGCCACTGCGGCGATCGGCCTGTCTGCCTGCAAGCGCGTGGATGCGCCTGCCGCCGAGACCCCCGCCCCCGATGCCCCGGCCGCGGCCGCCAAGGCCGACGGTGCGGTTGATGCGACCGCCAATGACAACCTCAATGCCGTGCTGTGGATGCAGCGTGCGCAGGAGTACAAGGCGATCACCGAACAGACCTACCGTGCTGCCGCTGACCACCTGGACGCCGCGCTGAAGGAAGCCCACTGGGATGCGCTGGTGCCGGAAGAACGCGGCAACGCGGCCAAGGGCCTGAAGCCGGCCGTGGTGCTGGACGTGGATGAAACCGTGCTGGACAACTCGCCCTACCAGGCGCGCCTGGTGCGCGACGGCAAGGAATACGACGAGCTGACCTGGGACCAGTGGGTGGCCGAGAAGAAGGCCAAGGCCATCCCCGGCGTGGTTGATTTCGCCAAGGCCGCCAACGCCAAGGGCGTGACCCTGCTGTACATCTCCAACCGCGCCGTGCACCTGAAGGACGCGACCCTGGCCAACCTGCGCGAGCAGGGCCTGCCGGTGGCCGACGACAGCGTGTTCCTGGGCCTGGGTACCGTGGTCAAGGACTGCGAGCAGAACGGCAGCGAGAAGAACTGCCGCCGCCGCCTGGCCGGCCAGCAGTACCGCGTGCTGATGCAGTTTGGTGACCAGATGGGTGACTTCGTGGAAGTGACCGCCAACACCAACGAAGGCCGCGACGCGCTGCTGCAGCAGTACCACGACTGGTTCGGCGAGCGCTGGTGGATGCTGCCGAACCCGACCTACGGCGGTTTCGAGCCGGCCCAGTTCAACAATGACTACACCCAGTCGCGCCAGGCCCGCCACGACGCCAAGCGTGCGGCGCTGGATTACGCACCGTGAGCCGCGCACCGCTGCCGCTGCGCGATGACGAACGGCTGATCTTCGCCCTGGACGTGCCTGACCGCGTGCAGGCGCTGGAGTGGGTCGATCGCCTGGGCGACAGCGTGGCGTTCTACAAGATCGGCATGGAACTGCTTGCCTCCGGCGAGTATTTCCAGGTGCTGGAGGAGCTGGCGCGCCGCGACAAGCGCGTGTTCGTCGACCTGAAGTTCTTCGACATCCCGGCCACCGCTGCGGCGGTGATCAAGCGCCTGTCGCAGTGGCCGGTCAGCTACGCCACCATCCACGGCTGGCACCCGGCGATGATGGAGGCCTGCGCGGCCGCCAACAGCAGCGACATGCGCCTGCTGGCGGTGACGGTGCTGACCTCGATGGGGCGCCCGGACCTGGCGCAGATGGGCATCGACCGCGAGCCGGTGGACGTGGTGGTCGAGCGCGCGCTGGCCGCCCAGGCCGTCGGCATCGACGGCGTGATTGCGTCGGGCCAGGAAGCCGGACCGATCCGTGCCGCCACCGGCGCCGGGTTCTCGATCGTCTGCCCGGGCATCCGTCCGGGCGGCCCGGTCGGCGATGACCAGAAGCGCACCGTCGGCGTGGCCCAGGCCTTCGCCGATGGCGCCGATGCCATCGTGGTCGGCCGCCCGATCCGCCTGGCGGCCGATCCGCAGTCGGCCGCGCGGGCGATCCAGCAGGAAATCGCGTCGGCTCTGGCTGCACGCTGAGCCTGCCGGCGCCGCCGGTCACAGCGCAATACCGAACGCCATCCCGCCTCGTGTGGGATGGCGTTCGCATTTGTGGGCCCAGCGCTGTCGCTGTCGACCCCGCAGCGAAAAACCGTGCGCACGGTCGCACTGGATCGGAACGCCGCTCCCTCCCAATCGATGCACCGGCGCCGCCCACGGCTGCGCGGGTTCCAACCATCAGAGAGGGAGTACACGGATATGTATCGCAGCACCTCTGCAGCTCTTGCCGGCCTGTTGCTGGCTGTCAGCGCGGCGCCCGCCTTCGCCGCACCCGAGCCCCGCGAAACGCCGCGCATCATCGGCGGCGTGGACGCCCAGCCGGGGCAGTACCCGTTCATGGTCAGCATCCAGGGCGTTTTCGACGGCGACACCGACCATGATCGCCACTTCTGCGGCGGCACCCTCATTTCGCCGTCGTGGGTGCTGACCGCCGCGCACTGCATGCAGGGTGAAGCGCCCGCCGGAATCGCGGTGGCCGGCAACGTCACCGCGCTGTCCACCGACGCCGCGCCGCGCGCCTCCAACGTCAAGGCCATCCATGTGCACCCGGCCTTCAACAGCGGCAACTCGCTGGAGCACGACGTAGCCCTCATCCAGCTTGATGCGCCGCTGGCCGATGCCCAGCCGGTGACCCTGCGCCTGCGCCCGGATGCCAGCTATCTCAAGCCCGGCCGCGACTTCACCGTCATTGGCTGGGGCGACACCGATATCGGCGATGGCCGGGTCTATCCCACCCAGCTGCAGACGGTGCAGGTACCGTTCGTGCCGTTTGCCGAGTGCCAGCAGGCCTATGCCGGCGAACTGCAGCGTGGGAAGGTCCTCTGCGCCGGGCGCGAAGGCATGGACAGCTGCCAGGGCGATTCCGGCGGCCCGCTGCTGCTCAAGCTGCGCGAGGGATGGACCCAGTTCGGCGTCGTCAGCTGGGGCGAGGGCTGCGCGCTGGCCGGTTACCCCGGCGTTTATGCCCGAATCGCCGAAAAACATGCCGTAGATTTCATTGAATCGGTCTGGCAGAAGGATTGATTCAATAAAATCAATTATTTAAGTCATGTTACATGACGTATTGCCTTAACTTCGGCGGCGGCGTAGCATCGCCGCCATCCGGTCCCTGGGCCGGAGATGTGCCACAACTGTCCACCGGCCCCGCGCCGGTTTGAAGAGCCTGCGATCCCCGTGATCCGGGCTCTTTTTTTATCGCCGCAGAACGCAAACCGTGATCGCACGGCTTGCCGCTGTCACCTTGCAGGCCGCAAGATGCGGGCCGGTACGGGGAGTCCGATTGCATGAGCGTGGCAGTGCGACGAAGGTCTGCGCGTGGATGGGGGCTGGCAGCCATGGTGCTTCTGGCGATGGCCGCGTGCCGCCAATCCGGCAGCGACCCGGCAAAGCCGGCGGCCGAGCCGGTGGCGGCAGTGCAGGCCATGGCCCAGCGCCTGGTCGAGGATGATCTGGTCGGGTACGCGCGCCTGTCGGTGCCGCCGGGCCAGTACCAGCGCCTGCAGCAGGCCTGGGCCGACGGCCACAGCCAGTGGCCGCTGGGCGAGCTGCCTCTGGGCGACCAGATGCTGCCGATGCTGGCCGCCCTGCGCGAGCCGCAGGCCGCCACCCAGCTGCAGCGCAGCTTCGACCGCCAGCTGGCCGGCCAGGCCAGCGCGGTGCGCCAGGCGGCCCAGTCGATGGGCAACTTCGGCGTGCAGTACCTGCGCCACCAGAAGGGCTACACCCCCAGCCAGCAGACGCACTACATCGCCCTGGTGGAAACCTTGGCCGGCTGGGCGCAGGGCGCGCCGATCAGCGACCGGGCCCGCGCCCGCAGCAGCATCGCCGCGCTGGTCGAGGCCGCCGCCAAGGTGGGCTTCGATGATGAGGACGGCCTGCGTGCAGCCGGCATGGAAGGCAGCCTGCAGCAGCTGGCGCCGTTCCTGCACACGGTCAAGGCGGTCCTGGCCAGCTACGGGCTGGGCGTGGACGACGCCCTGCGCAGCCTGCGCGGGGAACTGCTTTCGGTGGAAGGCGACAACGCCCTGGTGCGCATGGAGTACGAGCTGGCTGGGCGCACCCTGCAGCTGCAGCTGCCGCTGAGCCGGCGTGAAGGCCACTGGTACCTGACCCGCACCCTGGCCGATACCGATGCCCTGCTGCGCAAGGCCGATGCGGCCCGCGCGGCGGCCGCGCCGGCGCCTGCGCAGGCCCCCGCCGCCAGCGGGGAAGCGGCAACCACGCCGCCTAAGCCATAATGGCGCCGATGTCGAAACAGAACCCGCTGCCGTTCCCCGGCGAAGAACCCCAGCAGACGCCCGCCGATCCGGCCGCGGCGTCTCCCTCGACCGGCACCGGCCCCAACCCGGTGCCGCCGCCCGCGCACGCCCGTCCCGCTGGCCGGCGCCCCCTTTGGGCGCGCCTGCTGGGCCGCCTGGTCGAGCCGTGGCTGGCCCTGAAGATCGAGCCGGAAGACCCGGGCCAGTACAACGATGGCCGCCCGGTGGTCTACGTGCTGGAAGACTACGGCCTGTCCAACGCGCTGATCCTGGACAAGGCCTGCCGCCAGGCCGGCCTGCCCTCGCCGCTGGTGCCGCTGGCTGGCGACCCGACCGGCCGCAAGCGCGCCTACCTGGCCCTGTCGCGGCGCAGTTCCAGCAACTCGCTCATCCCCGAGCAGCGCGGCGCCAAGACCCACTCCGATTCGCTGGCCAAGGTCCTGCAGGCACACCGCGTGCGCGATGACCTGGACGTGCACCTGGTGCCGGTGTCGATCTTCGTTGGCCGCGCGCCGGACAAGCAGAGCGGCTGGTTCGCCGTGCTGTTCTCGGAAAACTGGGCGCTGGTCGGCCGCTTCCGCCGCCTGCTGGGCCTGCTGCTGAACGGGCGCAGCACCATCGTGCGCTTCGCCCCGCCGATCTCGCTGCGCAGCACCGTGGACGAGGGCCTGGAGCCCGAGCGCACCGTGCGCAAGCTGCAGCGCGTGCTGCGTACCCATTTCCGCCGCATCCGCGAATCGGTCATCGGCCCCGACCTGTCCACCCGCCGCCTGCTGGTGGACCAGGTGCTGGCCGCCGAACCGGTGCGCGAGGCAATTGCCGCCCAGGCCAAGCGCGACAACTCCAAGCCGGCCGATGCCTGGAAGAAGGCGCACGCCTACGCCTGGGAAATCGCCGCGGACTACTCCAGCCCGGTGGTGCGCTCGGCCAGCTTCATGCTCAGCCACGTGTGGAACCGCATCTACGCCGGCGTGCTGGTGCACCACCTGGACAAGTTCAAGGCCGCCGCGCCGGGCCACGAAGTGGTGTACGTGCCCAGCCACCGCAGCCACATGGACTACCTGCTGCTGTCCTACCTGCTGTACGACCGTGGCATCGTGCCGCCGCACATCTTCGCGGGGATCAACCTGAACCTGCCGGTGGTCGGCACCCTGCTGCGCAAGGGCGGTGCGTTCTTCGCGCGCCGCAGCTTCCGCGGCAACCCGCTGTATTCGGCGGTGTTCTCCGAGTACATGGCGCAGCTGGTCTCAGGCGGCTATTCCATCGAGTACTTCGTCGAGGGTGGCCGCTCGCGCACCGGGCGCCTGCTGCAGCCCAAGGGTGGCGTCATCTCGATGACACTGCGCGCATACCTGCGCCAGCCGCGCAAGCCGGTGCTGTTCCAGCCCATCTACATCGGCTACGAGAAGCTGATGGAAGGCAACAGCTACCTGGACGAACTGTCCGGGCGGCCGAAGGAGAAGGAATCGATCTGGTCCCTGCTGTGGGGCATCCCCAAGGTGCTCAAGCAGAACTACGGCCAGGTGGTGGTGAACTTCGGCGAACCGATCGCGCTGACCGATGTTCTGGCCGTCAACGCGCCCGAATGGGACGGCCGTGCAGTAGCGGAGGACGAAAAGCCGGCATGGCTGATGAAGACCGTCGACACGCTGGCGCAGAACATCAACGTTCACGTCAATGCCGCCGCCGACGTCAACCCGATCAACCTGCTGGCGCTGGCGCTGCTCTCCACGCCCAAGCACGCGATGGGCGAGGCCGACCTGATCGCGCAGATCGAGCTGTGCAAGATGCTGCTGGAAGAGATGCCGTATTCGGGCCGGGTGACGGTGACCCCGCACTCGCCGGAGCGCATCATCGCCCACGCCGAGGAAATCAACGTCCTCACCCGCATCAAGCACCCGCTGGGCGACGTGCTCAGCGTCAGCGGCGATACCGCGGTGCTGCTCAGCTACTTCCGCAACAACGTGGTGCACCTGTTCACCGCCTCGTCGTGGGTGGCCTGCTGCTTCCAGAACAACCGCCGCATGAGCCGCACCGGCCTGGTCCGCCTGGGCCGCACCGTGTACCCGTTCCTGCAGGCCGAGCTGTTCCTGCCGTGGAGCGAGGACGAGTTCGCCCAGCGCATCGAACAGACCATCGACGTGTTCATCCGCGAAGGCCTGCTGCAGCAGGTCAACGACGATGACGGCGGCATGCTGACCCGCAACACCGGGCAGACCGACGAGGTGTTCCGCCTGCGTGCCATCGGCCATTCGCTGCAGCAGGCGTTCGAGCGTTACTACATCGCCATTTCGGTGCTGGTGAAGAACGGCCCGGGCACGCTGGGCACCGCCGAGCTGGAAAGCCTGTGCCAGCAGGCCGCGCAGCGCCTGAGCCTGCTGTACGCGCCGGCCGCGCCGGAGTTCTTCGACAAGTCGCTGTTCCGTGGCTTCATCCAGAAGCTGCGCGAGCTGCGCCTGGTGTGGCCGGACGAGAACAGCAAGCTGCTGTTCGACGACCGCCTGGACAGCTGGGCCAAGGATGCCAAGTTCATCCTCGGCCGCGAACTGCGCCACACCATCGAGCGCGTCAGCCCGGAAGCGGCGCGCCCGGAAGAACCGACGCCGCAGCCATGAACCGCGCTGGCCGGTGGATCAGCCCCGCGTGGCTGCTGCCGGCCCTGCTGCTCGCCGCCGGCACTGCCCAGGCGGCGCCGGCCTGCGTGGAGGACACCCTGCCGGGGCGGTTGGCCGATGCACCGGTGCGCCTGTGCGTGGACGCCGGCGACGGCGCTGTGCCGCGCTACAGCCTGTGGCTGGCCGGTGCCCAGCGCATTGCCGGCGATGAAGACGCAGCTGTCGGCGCGGGCCTGCAGGGCGACTGGTACGGCCACCCGCTGCACCTGCTCTGCCGCGTGGACGGGTCCGTGCGCCGCTGCGCGCTGAGCGTCGACGGCGAACCGGCGTGGAACGCCGACATCCCGGACAGGTAGATCCACGCCATGCGTGGATGGGGCCTACGCCGGCTCGTCGGGAATCTGCAGGCTTTCCAGCTTGGCGATGCAGTCCTTCAACTGCAGCTTGCGCCGCTTCAGCCGTTTCGACTCCAGCTCGTCCTCGCCATTGGCGGCCATCCGGGTGATCTGTTCATCCAGCACGCGGTGTTCGGCGCGCAGGGCGACGAGGCGTTCGACGATCTCGGCGGGGCTGTAGGTATCCACAGCCTCCGAGCATACACAGCGCCGATGACCATCGGGAGAGGGCGGCCCCGCACCGCGGCCGGCGCCGGCCCCAAGCCGGTAGAATGGAACCCATGAGCGCCGTGATTTCCCTGCCCGATCCCCTGCCGCGTGCGACTGTCGCACCGCGCCGGGACGTGGGCGCGGAGCACCGGCTGGCAAAGCGCCTGCGCCGCCAGGTCGGCCAGGCCATTGCCGACTTCGGCATGATCGAGGCCGGTGACAAGGTGATGGTCTGCCTGTCCGGCGGCAAGGACAGCTACACCCTGCTGGACCTGCTGCTGCAGCTGCAGAAGAAGGCGCCGGTGCCGTTCGAGCTGGTGGCGGTGAACCTGGACCAGAAGCAGCCCGGCTTCCCCGAACACGTGCTGCCGCAGTACCTGGCCCGCCTGGGCGTGCCGTACCAGATCATCGAGCAGGACACCTATTCGGTGGTCAGCCGGGTCATCCCCGAAGGCCGCACGATGTGTTCGCTGTGCTCGCGCCTGCGCCGCGGCGCGCTGTACAACCACGCCGAGAAGCACGGCTTCACCCGGATCGCGCTGGGCCACCACCGCGACGACATGGTGGCCACCTTCTTCATGAACCTGTTCCACCACGCCAAGCTGTCGGGCATGCCGCCGAAACTGCGCAGCGACGACGGCCGCCACGTGGTCATCCGCCCACTGGCCTACGTACGCGAGCACGACATCGTCGCGTACGCCCGGGCCCGTGATTTCCCGATCATCCCGTGCAACCTGTGTGGCAGCCAGGAAAACCTGCAACGCCGCCAGGTCGGGCTGATGCTCCAGCAGTGGGAAAAGGACCATCCCGGCCGCATCGACCAGATCGCCCGGGCCATGGGCCAGATCCACCCCTCGCAGCTGGCCGATGCCAGCCTGTTCGACTTCATGGCGCTGGGCCGTCGCGACGCTGCACCCGTGTCCGATGCCCATGCCTGGCTGGCCGGTTTTCCGGCCGACGCCGACGCAGTTCCCGAGACGCCCGCCGCTTAAGGTGGGACGCCCTTCCTCTTCGCCATCCGGAATTCCATGTTCTTTCGCAACCTGACGTTCTTCCGTTTCCCGACCACCACCGATTTCTCCGAAGTGGACACCCTGCTGCCGCACGCCCTGCTCAAGCCGGTCGGTGCGCTGGAAATGAATTCGCGCGGCTTCATCTCGCCCTTCGGCCGCGAGGAGAAGGAACTGCTCTCGCACCGCATCGCCGAACACCTGTGGCTGACCGTGGGCGGCGAGGACAAGATCCTGCCGGCGGCGGTGGTCAACGACCTGCTCGAGCGCAAGCTGGAGGAGATCGAGGAGAAGGAAGGCCGCCGCCCCGGTGGCCGCGAGCGCAAGCGCATGAAGGACGACCTGCTGCATGAGCTGCTGCCGCGCGCCTTCGTGAAGTCCTCGCGCAACGATGCCTTCATCGACCTGCAGCACGGCTACGTCGCGGTGGACACCTCCAGCCGCAAGACCGGCGAGTACTTCATGTCCGACATCCGTGGCCTGCTCGGCAGCTTCCCGGCCATGCCGCTGAACGCCGAAGTCGCGCCGCGCTCGATCCTGACCGGCTGGATCGCCGGCGAGCCGCTGCCGACCGGCCTGAGCCTGGGCGAAGAGTGTGAGATGAAGGACCCGGTGGAAGGCGGCGCGGTGGTCAAGTGCCAGCACCAGGAACTGCGCTGCGACGAGATCGACAAGCACCTGGATGCCGGCAAGCAGGTGACCAAGCTGGCCCTGATCTTCGAGGACAACCTGTCCTTCGTCATCGGCGACGACCTGATCGTGCGCAAGCTGAAGTTCCTCGACGGTGCCCTGGACCAGCTGGAGCATGCCGACGAAGACGGCCGCCGCGCCGAGTTCGACGCCCGCTTCGCCCTGCAGAGCGCCGAGATCCGTCGCCTGTTCCTGTTGCTGGAAGAAGCCTTCAAGCTCAGCAAGGCTGACTGAACAGGCACTGCGCGGGCCGCCGGTCATCCAGCGGCCCCGCGCAGCGCTATGCTGGGCACATGAGCCGCCTGCTGCGCCGCCTGATCGGCCCGACCCCGCCCGCCACCGTGCAGCGCGACACCGTTCGCCTGCGCCTGGATGATGCCGAGATCGAGGTACTGCGCGTGCGCGATCCGCGCGCGCGCCGCATCAAGCTGAGCGTGGACGAGCGCGGTGCGCGCCTGACCCTGCCGCCGCGGGCCAGCCTGGTGATGGGCGAGCGTTTCCTCGAACAGCACCGCGACTGGCTGGCGCTGCAGCTGCGCGTCTACCAGGACAACGGCCTGCCGGCGCCGCTGCAACCGGGCGAGGACGGTATGCTGCCGCTGCGCGGTGAACTGCTGCCGGTGCGCTGGCAGGAAGGCCGCTTCGCGCGGCTGGAGATCGACGGCAACGGCGCCTGCGTGCAATGGCCGACCCGCGCCGGCGATGCCACCCTGCGCCGCCTGCTGCGCGAGTTCTACGAGGCGCAGACCCGCGCCGACGTCGGCCGCTGGCTGCCGAAGTACCTGCCCGGCCTGCCGCGCGCACCCAGCCGCGTGCGGCTGAAGGTGATGTCCTCGCAATGGGGCTCGCTGGCCCCGGACGGCAGCATGGCGCTGGACCTGGCCCTGGTGCTGGGCCGCCCGGACGCCTTCGAATACGTGCTGGTGCACGAACTCTGCCACCTGATCCAGCCCAACCACTCGCCCGCGTTCTGGCACGAAGTGGAACAACGCTTCCCCGCCTGGCGCGAACAGCGCGATTACTTCCAGCTGGAAGGCCGACGCCTGAAGGCCATGCTGCGCCAGCTTTTGTAACTGTAGAGCCGAGCCCATGCTCGGCTCTACAGGAGCGTGCGCAGCGCGCGACCCGCTCCTGCTCTTTAGTTTCTTCTTCCGTGGCTGGACGCGCACGGAAACTGTCCGTGGCCGGGTGGGGTGGGTTGCGCAGGACCGCAGGCGCCATGGATGGCGCCTACGAGCCCCCATGGACGGGTTTACGGCGTGTCCTGCGCAGTCCACCCCACCCGGCCAAGCCCAGCAGCCCCACGATCCCGCAGCCAGTCACGAGGGGCCCAGCCGTTGGCCGATACCCCCATCAACCCGCGCGCAGCGCCGCCGCCGTCGCCCAGCGTGCCGCCACCCGCGGCGCCGTGATGCACACCGCCTGGTCGGTCACCGTCGTCACCGCCCGCTCCAGCAGCTGGATGTCAGCCTCATGCTGGCGCGCCACATGCGGATCCTCGAAGAAGATCGCGCGCTGGCAACGCCCCTCCAGCACCCGGTCGGCAATCTGCGCATCACCGCCCATCGGGCCGCTCTGGTAGCGTGTCACCCACGGTGCATCGCTGGGCCAGCCACGGCTCCAGGCCAGTTCGTTCAGGCGCTGGCCGGTGGTCCCGGTCGCCACGCGCTCGCCGAAGCGCGCCAGCACATCGAAGTGCTCGTCGGCGAAGGCCAGCATCGCCGGCTTCATCGCATCGTGGGCGATCAGCGCCAGGGTCTGCCCCCCGAACGCGTGCAGGTCATCGGCGCCGGTATCGGCGGCCAGCCCGGCGTGGATGCGTTCGTTCTCGATCCAGTCGCGCGCGGTGGCCACCGTCGAAATGAACGGCTTGCCGTGGATCACGCACTGCCGCTTGAGCGCGGTCGCTTCGGGAAACACCGACGAAGGATCGACCGGATCGATGAAGTAGATCGCACCATCGAGGGTCCGCTCCGGGCCCATGCCGACCACTTCGGCCACCAGCTTCATCAGGCCGCCCTGGCGCCCGTAGGGATAGCGCTGCAGGCCTGCATAACCGGCCAGGAAGCCGTTGCGCTCGATGGCGTCGTGGGTGCGCCCGACCGCATGCAGGGACACGCCCAGCTCGCGCAGGCCCGGCTCGCTGGCACGCAGCCAGCGGAACAGCGCGGCGCGCGCGTCATGGTGGTGCAGGCGGTTGGCGGCCAGGCCGATGCGCATCGCGGGCTCCCTCAGTGGTAGAGGCGGCAGTGTATGTCGCTATCAGCACCGCTGGAGCGTTTTGCAATTTTCCTCATTGCTGCTGCGCGCCGTGTCGCTAGCGTGGCAGGTGGCTGCTGCGTCGTGCAGCCGCGTGTCCGGCCTGCGGCGTGAGGAGTCCATCGTGAGTGTCGCTGGTTGTCCTGATGCCGCCACTGCGCACCGCCGCTGGCGTTGTGGCGGCGTGCTGCTGGTCCTGCTGGTGGCCCTGCCGGTCGCTGCCAGCCAGCCACAGCCGTGGTCGCACGGGTTGGCCGCCGCGTTGCTGGCCCTGCTCGGGCTGGGCCTGCTGCATGCCCTCGGACGCTGGCGGCTGCGCCGCGAAGTGCAGCGCCGCCGCGCACTGCAGCAGCGCCTGCAGATACTCAGCGCTGGCCTGCCGGCGGTGGTCTATCGGGTGCGGCGCAGCGGAGGTGGCGATTACAGCGTGCCCTACCTTTCGGGTGACGTGCACGCCCTGTTCGGCATCGACGTGGACAGCGCACGCGTCGAGCACGCACGCCTGCTGGCGGCCGTACACCCGGACGACCGCGCATCGGTGATGGCCCATGTCGAGACCGCGGCACGGGTGCGCGGGCCGATCGACGTCACCTTCCGCAGCCAGGGGCGGATGGGCTGGCGCTGGGTACGCTCGCACGGGCGACCGCTGCCCCGTGGCGACGGCGACAGCCACGCGGTCGAATGGCGTGGCTACTGGATCGACGTGACCGAAGCACAGCGGCATGCGCGCGCCCTGGACGAGGCCCGCCGCGAGGCGGAGCAGGCGGTCGTGGCCAAGGCCCACTTCCTGGCGGCCATGCGCCAGGAGATCGGCGCGCCGATGAACACCCTGGTGGGCATGCTCGATGGCCTGGCCGGTACGCGGCTGGACCCGCGGCAGCGCCACCTGCTGGCCAGCCTCGAGGAGGCCGCCGTGATGCTCCGGCAGATCCTCGACGAGGTGCTGGACAGCGCGCGGCAGCCGCTGGGCGGCCGGCCTCCGCAGGCCGTGCCGACCGACCTGGCCGCGCTGCTGCGGGGCGTGCAGCGCCTGCTGGCACCGCTGGCCGCGGGCAAGGGCCTGCAGCTGCGCTGCGTGCTGGATCCGGCGCTGCAGGCCCGCTCGAGGGTCGATGGCCTGCGCCTGCAGCAGATCCTGTTCAACCTGGCCGGCAATGCGCTCAAGTTCACCGCGCACGGCGGGGTGGAGCTGCGCCTGCAGGTGCTGCGCCAGGCCGCCTCCGGCCAGCACCTGCGCGTGCAGGTGGCCGACACCGGCGTGGGCATCAGCCCGGCGCGGCAGCAGGCGGTGTTCGCGCCCTACACCCAGGCCGAAGCGTCCACCCCGCGCCGCTTCGGTGGCAGCGGCCTGGGCCTGGCCATCTGCCGCGAGCTGGCCGCCGCACTGGGCGGCGAACTGCAGCTGCACAGCATTCCCGGCGAAGGCACCACCGTCAGCCTCGACCTGTATCTGCCCGCGTGCGACGCCCCTCCAGCGTCGGCGCCACGGGCCGCACAGGCGGCGGCGGCGGCCGGATCAGTGCGCCAGTAGACGCACGATGCTGGCCGCAGCGTCGCGGCCCTCGGCGACGGCGGTCACCACCAGATCCGCGCCGCGCACCGCGTCGCCACCGGCGAACAGGCGCGGGTGGGCGGTCTGGTACGGCAGCCGGTCCTTGCCACCGGCCACGATGCGGCCGTTGGACTGGCCTTCCACGCCGTGTTCGGTCAGCCACGCCGGCAGGGTCGGCGAGAAGCCGAAGGCAATGATCACCACGTCCGCTTCCAGCAGCGATTCGCTGCCTTCGATCGGCACCGCGTTCTGGCGGCCATTGGCGTCGGGTTCGCCCAGGCGGGTCTCGACCACGGTCACCCCGATCACTTCGTCATCGGCACCGGCTTCGATCGACAGCGGCTGGCGGTTGAACAGGAAACGCACGCCCTCCTCGCGCGCGTTGGCCACTTCGCGCGCGCTGCCGGGCATGTTGGCCTCGTCGCGGCGGTAGGCGCATGTCACCTTGGCCGCGCCCAGGCGCACGGCGCTGCGCACGCAGTCCATGCCGGTGTCGCCGCCGCCGAGCACCACCACGCGCTTGCCGTTGAGATCGGGCAGGGCGATGGTGTCCTCCCAGCCGGCAATCGGCCGGCCATTCGGATCATCGCCGCTGACGATGCGGCTGTTCTGCACCAGGAACGGCAGCGCCGGCAGCACGCCCTTCAGGTCCTGGCCGTCCAGCCCGCCATCGGTGTAGCGGTAGGCACCGGTGCCGACGAACACCGCATCGTGGCTGTCCAGCAGCTGCTGCACGCTGACATCGCGGCCGATCTCCACGCCCAAGCGGAACTGCACGCCCATGCCCTCCAGCACCTCGCGGCGGCGGTGGATCACGTCCTTGTCCAGCTTGAAGCTGGGGATGCCGAACTGCAGCAGGCCGCCGATCTGTTCGTAGCGGTCATAGACCACGGCGGTGATGCCCGCGCGCGCCAGGCGGTCGGCACAGGCCAGGCCGGCCGGGCCGGCGCCGATCACCGCCACGCTCTGGCCGGTGGGCTGCACCGCGCCCAGGTCCGGGCGCCAGCCGCTGGCCAGGGCGGTATCGACAATGTACTTCTCCACCGCACCGATGGTCACCGCGCCGAATTCCTCCAGCGTGCAGCTGCCTTCGCACAGGCGGTCCTGCGGGCAGACGCGGCCGCACACTTCCGGCAGCGGGTTGGTGCTGTGGCACAGCGTGGCCGCTTCGTGGATGCGGTTTTCCTGCACCAGCTGCAGCCACTGCGGGATGGCGTTGTGCACGGGGCACTTCCAGCTGCAGTACGGGTTGCCGCAATCCAGGCAGCGGCCGGCCTGGTACTGGGCGTCTTCCTTGCCGAACTTGCCGTACAGCTCACCCCAGTCGCCGGAGGTGCGCAGTTCGACCGGGATGCGCTGCGGCATGGTCCGGGGCAGGTCGAGGAACTGGAAAGCGTGCTTGCGGCTCATGGCTGGCTCTGGAATGCGAAGGGGAACGTTGCCGGCCAGTGGCCGGCACTACCGGGCGGAATCACGCGGCGCGTCGCAGGGTTTCAGTCAGCGACTCGATGCTGGCGGCCTTGGGTTTGACCAGCCAGAACTTGCCGATGTAATCGCGGAACTCGTCCATGATCTGCTGCGCCCAGATGCTGCCGGTCAACTCGCGGTGGCGGCCGATCAGGCGGTGCAGGTGCTGGCGGTAGTTCTCGAAGCCCTCGGCCGACACGCGGTGGATGTCGATCAGCTCGTGGTTGTAGCGGTCGACGAAATCGCGATCCACGTCCAGCACGTAGGCCAGGCCACCGGTGAAGCCGGCGCCGAAGTTCAGGCCGACCTTGCCCAGCACCAGCACCACGCCGTCGGTCATGTACTCGCAGCAGTGGTCACCGGCCCCTTCCACCACCGCCAGTGCGCCGGAATTGCGCACCGCGAAGCGCTCGCCCGCGCGACCGGCGGCAAACAGCTCGCCACCGGTGGCGCCATACAGGCAGGTGTTGCCGATGATGGCCGTGCTGCGGGCCTCGAAGCGCGCGCCACGCGGCGGGCGCACCACCAGGCGGCCGCCGGCCATGCCCTTGCCGACGTAGTCGTTGGCTTCGCCTTCCACTTCCAGGTGCAGGCCGCCGACGTTGAAGGCGCCGAAGCTCTGCCCGGCGCTGCCGCGGAAGCGCAGTTCCAGCGGTGCCTCGGCCATGCCCTGGTTGCCATGCGCGCGGGCCACGGCACCGGCCAGGCGGGTGCCGATGCTGCGGTCGGTGTTGTGGATCAGGAAGCGGTGTTCGCCGCCCTGCTTGTGTTCGATGGCCGCGGCCAGCAGGCCATCCATCTGCGTGGCCAGGCTGTCCGGCGATTCGTACAGGCGCTGCGCGGCGCAGTGGCTGCCTTCGTAGCGGGCATCGGCCAACAGGCGCGACAGGTCCACGCGCACGCCATCGCGCGGTGCCGCTTCGATCTGCCGCAGCAGGTCGGTGCGGCCGACGATCTCCTCCAGCGAACGCGCGCCCAGGTAGGACAGCCAGCCACGCACTTCCTCTGCCAGCAGGCGGAAGAAGTTCTCCACGCGCTCGGGCTGGCCGGTGAAGTGGTTCTCGCGCAGGCGGTCATCCTGGGTGGCCACGCCGGTGGCGCAGTTGTTGAGGTGGCAGATGCGCAGGTACTTGCAGCCCAGCACGATCATCGGCGCGGTGCCGAAGCCGAAGCTGTCCGCACCCAGCAGCGCCGCCTTGACCACGTCCAGGCCGGTCTTCAGGCCACCATCGGTCTGCAGCAGGGTGCGCCCGCGCAGGTCGTTGGCCAGCAGCGCCTGGTGCGCTTCGGCCACGCCCAGTTCCCACGGCACGCCGGCATAGCGGATGGAGCTGACCGGCGAGGCGCCGGTGCCGCCGTCATGGCCGGAGATGGTGATCAGGTCCGCACCGGCCTTGACCACGCCGGCGGCAATCGTGCCGACGCCGGCATGGCTGACCAGCTTCACCGACACCAGCGCGGTCGGGTTGACCTGCTTGAGGTCGTAGATCAGCTGCGCGAGATCTTCGATGGAATAGATGTCGTGGTGCGGCGGCGGCGAGATCAGGCCGATGCCCGGCTTGGCATAGCGCAGGCGGGCAATCAGCTCGTTGACCTTGTGCCCGGGCAGCTGCCCGCCTTCGCCGGGCTTGGCGCCTTGGGCGACCTTGATCTGCAGCACCTCTGCGTTCACCAGGTACTCGGCGGTGACGCCGAAGCGGCCCGAGGCCACCTGCTTGATCTTGCTGCGGCGCTGCGTCCCGTAGCGCGCGGGGTCTTCGCCACCTTCGCCGGAATTGCTGCGGCCGCCGAGGCGGTTCATGGCGATGGCCAGCGCTTCATGCGCCTCCGGCGACAGCGCGCCGAGGCTGATGGCGGCGGTGTCGAAGCGCGGGAACAGTTCGCTGGCCGGGGCCACCTCGTCCAGCGGTACCGGCGTGCCCGCCGGCACCAGTTCCAGCAGGTCGCGCAGCGCCGACGGCGGCCGTGCATGCACGGCATCGCAGTACTGCTGCCACGCACGCGGGTCACCGCTGCGCGCCGCGCGCTGCAGGGTGGTCACCACGTCCGGGTTGTACATGTGGTACTCGCCGCCGTGCACGTACTTCAGCAGGCCGCCGACATCCACGCCCTGCTGCGCATCCCAGGCCTGCGCGCACAGCTCGCGCGCATCGGCATCCAGGCGCGCGAAACCGGCGCCACCGATGCGCGAGGCGGTATCGGGGAAGCACAGGTCGACGACCTCCGGTTCCAGGCCGATGATCTCGAACAGCTGCGCGCCGCGGTAGCTGGCCACGGTACAGATGCCCATCTTCGAGATGATCTTCGACAGGCCCTTGTAGACGCCCTTGCGGTAGCGGCGGCCGATCTGCGACTGCTCGCCGCCCTTGCTGAGCTTGAGGATGCCGCGGCGGCCCAGGTCGAACAGGGTCTGGTAGGCCAGGTACGGGTACACCGCCGTGGCACCGAAGCCGAGCAGGCAGGCCATGTGGTGCGGGTCGCGGGCGGTGCCGGTCTCGACGATCAGGTTGACGTCGCAGCGCAGGCCCAGGCGCGAGAGGTGGTGGTGGATGGCGCTGGTGGCCAGCAGGGCGTGCACCATCGGCCGCCCGGCCACCGGGTAGCGGTCGGACAGCAGCAGCATCACCATGCCCTCGCGGGCGGCCTGTTCGGCCTCGGCGCAGATGCGCTCGATGCCGGCGCGCAGGCCTTCCTCCTCGCTGTAGGACAGGTCGAGCAGGCGGTTGGCCTGCACGTACTGGTCCATCTTCAGCAGCTGGCGCAGCTTGCGCTGGCTCAGCACCGGCGAGTTGAGGATGACGTGGTTCACCGTCTCCGGGCCGGCATGGAAGATGTTGGTCTCCTTGCCGAGCTGGGTGGACAGGGACATCGCGCAGTCTTCGCGCAGCGGGTCGATCGGCGGGTTGGTGACCTGCGCGAAGGCCTGGCGGAAGTAGTCGTACAGCGGGCGGCTGCGCTGGCTGAGCACGGCCATCGGCGTGTCATCGCCCATCGAGCCGGTGGCTTCCTGCTCGGTCTCGGCCAGCGGCCGCAGCACCTGCTCCACTTCCTCGCTGCTGAGCTGGTACAGCTTGTGGTAGCTGCGCAGGGTGCCCTCGTCGAAGGGTTCCTCCACCAGCGAGGGATCGATCAGTTCGGTCTGCAGGTAGGTGACGCCCTGCTGCAGCCACTGCTTGTACGGCGCACGGCCGCGGTTGATGCGGTCGATGGCTTCCGAATCGAGCAGGTCGCCGCGCTTGAGGTCGATGGCGATCATCTCGCCCGGGCCGAGCTTGCCCTTGCGCACCACGCGTTCGGTCGGCACTTCCCACACGCCCGCTTCGGAGGCGACCAGGAAGTGGCGGTCGGCGGTCAGCATCCAGCGCGCCGGGCGCAGGCCGTTGCGGTCCAGCGTACACACCGCATAGCGGCTGTCGCAGGCGACGATGCCGGCCGGGCCGTCCCACGGCTCGCTGTTCAGGCCATGGAACTCGTAGAACGCAGCCAGGTCGGGATCCTTGAACTCCAGCGACTGGGTCGCCGGCGGCACCAGGATGCGCAGCGCCTGGATCAGTTCCATGCCACCGGACACCATCAGCTCCAGCATGTTGTCCAGGCTCTGCGAATCCGAGCCGTGCATGGAGATGACCGGATCGAACTCGGCGATGTCGAAGCGCGGGGTCTTCCACACCTTGCTGCGCGCCTGCGCCCAGCGGCGGTTGCCTTCGATGGTGTTGATCTCGCCGTTGTGGGCGAGCATGCGGAACGGGTGCGCCAGCGGCCAGCGCGGCAGCGTGTTGGTGGAAAAGCGCTGGTGGAACACGATGGCGCTGGAGGCCAGTTCGCGGCGCTGCAGGTCCGGGAAGAAGCGGCTCAGCTTGTCCGGCAGCACCATGCCCTTGTAGCTGATCGCGTTGGGGCTGAGGGTGGTGACGTAGTAATCGGCATGCTCGCGCAGCTGCTGTTCGCTGCGGCGGCGGGCCAGGAACAGTGCCAGCGCGAAGCCGCCGTCGTCCTGGCCGACACCGGCGTCGACGAACACCTGTTCGATGCGCGGCAGCGTGTCGCGGGCCAGCTGGCCGCAGACGCTGTCATCGGTGGGCACCTCGCGCCAGCCCGCGACCTTGCAGCCCACCGCTTCGACCTGCGCCTGCAGCTGCGTGCGGCAGGCCTGGGCGGCGTCGGCATCGTGCGGCAGGAACACCAGGCCGGCGGCGAAGCGCGCGCCCACGGTGATGCCGGCTTCGCTGGCCAGCAGTTTCAGGAAGGCATCGGGGCGGCGCAGCAGCAGGCCGCAGCCATCGCCGGTCAGGCCGTCGGCGGCGACGCCGCCACGGTGGGTCATGCGCGAAAGCGCGGCGATGGCGGTGTCGACCAGTAGGCGCGAGGGCTGGTCGTCAAGCTGCGCGACCATGCCGAATCCACAGGCATCGCGCTCGGAGCGCGGGTCGTAAAGCCCTTGGCGGTTGCGGGGGGCCATCTCTACCTCGATGCGTAATGAAATGAGCAGGGACACTCGTGCCCGCCCAATCCCTGGAGCGCATCATGAGGCCACCGGATGCCTCGACTAGATCACAGTTGTTGCAACGCCGCAATACACGGTTGCGCGTGCAACCAAAACGCCGGCAAACCCTTGCCGGCGTTGGCTTTCACTCAACCGCAGCGGGCGCCGCTGACCAGGCCCTTTTCGTCCACTTCGATGTTCAGGCGATCGCCCAGGAACTCCATCGTGGCCACGTCGCTGGGCTTGAGCACGCGCACCTGGCTGGCGGCGGCATCTTCCTGGGCCTGCTTGCCCAGTGCATCGGTGTAGGCCTGGCCGACCAGGCTCTGCACCTGGCTGGCATCGCAGTTGCCGGCCGGCGGTGCTTCGGTGGCCTTGCCGGCTTCATCGGCCGGGGCCTTGGCGGCTTCGGCGGCCTGCTGGGCATGGGCGGTGGCCGAATCCTGCTCATCCAGCGCGGGCGCCTGGCAGGCGGACAACGCCAGCACGGCCGGCAGCAGCAGGGCGGAGAGCGAACGGGCGCGAATCTGGAACGGCATCATGACTCCGGAACGGAAGGGACTGTGAAGACCCGAGCATAGCCGCCCGTGGCCCCTCACGTGTTTGTCTTGCGTTATTGACGTGGCCACGCCGCGCCGATCGCCACACTGGCGGCATGCCTCCTGCCCCCACCCCCGAACGACAGGCCGCGCGCGCGGCGGGCCTGCGCTATGTCGATGACACCCAGCCCGGCATCAGCCGGCGCCGCGCAGGCAAGGGCTTTGCCTACCGCGATGCCGATGGCCACGCCGTGCGCGATGCCGCCACCCTGCAGCGCATCCGCGCGCTGGCCATCCCGCCGGCCTACACCGCCGTGTGGATCTGCGCCCATGCCAACGGCCACCTGCAGGCCACCGGGCGCGATGCGCGCGGGCGCAAGCAGTACCGCTACCACGCCGACTGGGCGGCAGTGCGCGACTCAGGCAAGTTCGACCGCACCATCGCTTTCGGCGAAGCACTGCCCGCCCTGCGGCGCAGGCTCAGCCGCGATCTCAAGCTGCGTGGTTTCCCCCGCGAGAAGGTGCTGGCGGTGGTGGTCGCGCTGCTGGCCGACACCCTGGTGCGGGTGGGCAATGAAACCTATGCCAAGGAAAACAAATCCTTTGGCCTGACCACGCTGCGCAACCGCCACCTGGACCTGCTGCGCGGTGGCCGCGTGCGCATGCGCTTCCGCGGCAAATCCGGGCAGCTGCACGAGGTGACCGTGGGCGACCGCCGGCTCGGTACGCTGGTGCGCGGCGTGCAGCAGCTGCCCGGGCAGGCGCTGTTCCAGTACCGCGACGACGAGGGTGTCGTGCAGCCGGTCGATTCCGGTGCGGTCAATGACTACCTGCGCGAGGTGATGGGCGAGGATTTCACCGCCAAGGACTTCCGTACCTGGGGCGGCACCCTGGCGGCGGTGCAGACCTTCGCCGCCACCGAGCTGCCGGAGCCGGCCAGCCAGCGCGCGCTGGCCAAGGCGCAGCGCGAGGTGGTGTGCCAGGTGGCCGCGCGGCTGGGCAACACGCCGGCGGTCTGCCGCAAGGCCTATATCGACCCGTGCGTGTTTGCGGGCTGGGAACGCGGTGAGCTCGCTTCGCTGGCGGGCCTGCGCGGCCCGCGGCAATGGGAGCAGGCGACCCTGAAGGTGCTGCGCCGGGCACGGCGGCTGGCCAAGCGCAGCGCCTGAGCGCTGCGTAGCGTTTGCGCGACGGCGCTTACCCGCAATAGATGGCAGTGATGTTGTTGGTGCGGCCGGTTTCGATGGTCAGGCGATCACCGCCCTCGACGGCCGCGCCTGCGGCAGGGTCAGCGCTGCCACTGGCGGTATTGCCGCTGCGCTCGCGGCTGCCGCGGGTGACCTGCACGTGCAGGCTGTCGCTGTCCACGCGCGCCCGCTCGACGGTCATCGCCGAAGCGGCCAAGCCGACTGCGCCGCGCACCATGTTGGTGTGGCACTGGCCGGAAATCACGCCATCGATCGGCTGGATCTGGGCAACCGGACTGCTGCTGCAGGCGGCAAGGGCAAAGCAGACGGCGGCGGTGGCAATCGCATGTTTCATCTGGGCATTCCTCGTGTCTTGGCCTGAAGAGTGCGACGACACGCGTGGTGGCGGAATGAATGCCATGCACGCGGTGGACACGGTGCGCTCACCGTCACCGACCACGCGGGCAGGGACACTGCACGAGCGGCGCACGCCGCCCCCGGTAGTGCCGGCCGCTGGCCGGCGACCCCATCCCCCTCCCGAGGAGACCTGCATGGCCACCACCAAGAAGACCCCCGCCCGCCGCAAGGCGTCGCCCAAGGTGCGCAAAGGCAGCACCGCGGCAAAGAACGTCGCCGAAACCGACCGCCCGCGCGTGGTGAAGACCGCCACCCGCAAGGCCGCGTCCAGCGACCCGCGCGCGGCCCGGGTGGCCGCGCGGCAGCGGCGCCTGCAGGACCAGGAGAAGGCCAAGGACGCACGCGCCATCAGGAAGGCGACGAAGAAGACCGCCACCCAGGCGGGTGCGCGCCGGCAGCCGGAAACCATGCCGGCCCAGCACCTGGCCAAGCCCGGCCATGAGCATGCATTGGAACTGGCACCGCGCTTCCTCGCCCCGGATTACGTCGGCAGCGGCAAGCTGCAGGGCATGCGCGCGATCATCACCGGCGGTGATTCCGGCATCGGCCGCGCGGTGGCCGTGCTGTTCGCCCGCGAAGGCGCCGATGTCGCCGTGCTGCATCTGGATGAAGCGGAGGATGCGGACATCACCCGCCAGCACGTGGAACGCGAAGGCGGGCGCTGCGTGGTGATTGCCGGCGACGTGCGTGATCCGCGCTTCTGCAACAAGGCGGTAAAGCAGGTGGCCAAGGCGTTCGGTGGCATCGACATCCTGGTCAACAACGCGGCGTTCCAGCTGCATTGCGAGCGCCTGGAAGACCTGGAAGACGCGCACCTGCAGGAAACCCTGCAGACCAACATCGGCGGCTACATCCAGATGGCGCGGGCGGTGCTGCCGCATCTGGGCGAGGGCGCCAGCATCATCAACACCGGCTCGGAAACCGGCCTGTTCGGCAGCAAGGCCCTCATCGACTACTCGGCCACCAAGGGCGCCATCCATGCTTTCACCAAGGCGCTGGCCAGTCAGCTGCTGCCGCGTGGCATCCGGGTGAACTGCGTGGCCCCGGGGCCGGTGTGGACGCCGCTGAATCCTGCCGACAAGCAGGCCGACGAGGTGGCTGAGTTCGGCAAGGACAGCGACATGGGCCGTCCCGCGCAGCCGGAGGAGCTGTCACCGGCCTATGTGTTCCTGGCCTCGCCCGCGTGCGCCAGCTACATCAGCGGCGCGATCCTGCCGGTGATGGGCGGTCCGCGCGGTTGAGCCGGCGGTAGTGCCGGCCGCTGGCCGGCAGCTATCCTCGGCGCACGCGAACAGAGGATGGGGTGGGCATGGACGGCACCGTTGAATACCTGTGGCTGCCGCCGGGCGCGATACCGCCCGAACGGGCCTGCTCCCCTTTCCGCGCCATTGTGGCGGTCGAAGCCGCCGTGGAGGCGGACTGGCAGGCGCGGGTGAGCGACTGGCTGGTCCGCAGCGGTTGCCGCTACATGATGGCCTGGGGCACCGAGTGCAGCGGATGGGATGATGCGGTGGACATGGCATCGCTGGAGGGCGAGGGCGCCGACTTTGTGATGACCACCTGGCATGACCGCGACACCCTGGCGGAGGTGTTCGCGTTCTGCGCCATTGCCCAGCACCCTACGCTGGCGCTGCCGCACACACTGGTGCTGCATGTGGCTGGGGTGGCCGACCGGGCGCGCGTGCTTGCAGGTGTTCAGGGCGCTGTTCTAGCAGGTGCATAGAGATCGGCGATGCGTGGAATGAAGCGCTGCGGGTTGGCGCCGACCAGGTTGGTCAGCACCACCACCGCCACGCCGCGGTCGGGGTAGACGATGAAGGCCGAGCGCGCACCACCGATGCCGGCGACCTGACGGTCCGGCGCGGCCTGCAGCACCGGCCACCCGGCGGCCCAAGGGCCGGCCCTGCCATCGGCGAGCGGCTCGGCGGTCCACATGCGCGTGCGCGCGGGCTCGGCCAGCAGGCGGCCGCTGGCCAGCGCGGCCAGCCAGCGTGCAGTGTCATCGGCGGTAGTGAGGATGCCGCCGCCCGCCCACAGGCTGGGCGGCATGTCGTAGAACCAGTGCGACAGGCGTGGCGGCGTGTCGGCCGCTTCCGTTGCGCGCGGCGCCAGGCTGTACATCGTTGCTGCATCGGGCACCAGGTCGTAGCTGTCACCGAAGGTGGTGCGGTCCATGCCGACCGTGCCGAACTGGCTGCTGGCGAGGAAGCGCTCGTAGGGCATGCCCGATTGCCGCGCGATGATCCGCGCCAGCAGCAGGTAGTTGGTCTGGTTGTAGGCGAAGCGCTGGCCGGGTGCGGCATCCATCGGCCGCTCGGTCACGGCCTGCCAGGCCTGCGCCTCGGTACCACCGCCCAGCAGCCCGCGCTCATCAAGGATGTCCGGCAGGCCCGAGGTGTGCGCGAGCAGCTGGCGCACGCGAACGCTCTGCCAGGCCGGCGGCAGCGCATCGAGGTAGCGCGCCAGCGGCGCATCCAGATCCAGCCTGCCCTGCTGCGCCAGCTGCGCGGCCGCCACGCCGGTGAAGGCCTTGGTGGCCGAGTTCAGCGGAAAGCGCGTGCTGCGCGTGGCGGCGATGCCGTTCTCCACGTTGGCCAGGCCGAAGGCTTCGGACAGCACCACGTGGCCGTCCTTGACCACGGCCACCTGCAGGCCGGGGATGCGCTCGTCCTGCATGGTCTGGCGGACCAGGCGGCGCGCCTGTTCGTTGGCGGCATCCGTGCTGGGCGACGCGGCGGCCACCGGCAGGGCGGCGAGGAGCAGCAGAAGGGCGGGCAGCGTTGGGCGGAACATGGGAATTCCCGGCAGGTTGTCGGGGATCGGATGCGCGGGGTGGGGAGAAGGTTTAAGCCCATCCCCAACCCCTACCGTTCGTCGGCCCATGACTTCCGGGGGGTTGACTACAACTGTCGTCACGCAGACAGTGACGACACGTGTAGTCAAGGGAGTGGTGTCATGCGTGGCAAGACCATCGGGGACCAGGAGCTGGCCCTGCTGCAGTACATCGATGAACATGCGCCGGCCAGCGTCGGCGAGGTCGCCAGTGGCTACGGCGAGGCCCGCGGGCTGGCCCGTTCCACCGTGCTGACGATGATGGAGCGGCTGCGCGCCAAGGGGTATCTTCAGCGCGAGCAGCAGGAAGGCGTCTACCGCTACCAGGCCACCCGTGGCCCGGACAGCGTGCTGCAGGGCGCCGTGGCCCAGTTCGTCGACAACACCCTGCAGGGCTCGGTGTCGCCGTTCGTGGCCTACCTGTCGCAACGCCAGGAAGTCAGTGACAACGAACTGGCGGAACTGGAAGCGCTGGTCGCCCA
Source organism: Stenotrophomonas sp. FW305-3-2-15-E-LB1 (assembly GCF_058787375.1). Classification (NCBI taxonomy): domain Bacteria; kingdom Pseudomonadati; phylum Pseudomonadota; class Gammaproteobacteria; order Lysobacterales; family Lysobacteraceae; genus Stenotrophomonas; species Stenotrophomonas sp. FW305-3-2-15-E-LB1. The sequence goes on along the minus strand of NZ_JBYSZR010000005.1, from coordinate 20,084 downwards.
ACTCCAATCGCGTCGCCACGAGGGCTGAGCCATGGACACCACGATGCTGATCCCGATGTTGGAACGCCTGGGCTGGACCAGCCTGCAGACCGTGCTGCTGGTGGCCCTGGTCTACGGCCTCTGCCGCGCCTTGCCCTCGCTGTCGGCCAGCACCCGCTGCCGCCTGTGGTGGCTGGTGTCGCTGCAGGCGGTGCTGGGCCTGTTCTGGAGCCAGCCGCTGCAGCTTGCCTGGCTGCCGGCGCCGCAGGCCGTTGCAATGAGCGCCACCGATCTGGCCGCCGATGCGATCCATCCGATGGCGCCGGAACTCTCCGCGAACCTGCTGGCCACTGCGCCGATCGACCAGGCCCCTGACATCGCCGCGTCGATCGGCAGCGGCGTATCGCCGATGGCCTGGTGGGCGATGGCGCTGGCCGCGCTGTGGCTGTCCGGCGTGCTGGTGATGGCGTGGCGCACCTTCGGTGAGTGGCGCCAGTGCCGCGCGCTGCTGGCCGCCTCGCATCCCTGCGAAGACGCGGCGCTGGTGCAGGCGCTGCAACTGGCTGCCGATGCCCATGGCCTGCGCCGCGCACCGCGCCTGTGGATGAGCGGGCAGGTGGACGCACCGCAGCTGGTCGGCCCGCTGCGCCCGGTGCTGCTGCTGCCGGCCGGTGCCAATGCCCTGCAGGGCGATGCGCTGGATCTGGCGCTGACCCACGAGCTGCAGCACATGCAGCGCCGTGACCTGCAGTGGGGCCTGCTGCCCGCACTGGCCCAGCACCTGTTCTTCTTCCATCCGCTGCTGCGCCTGGCCGTGCGCGAATACGCCCAGGCCCGCGAAGAAGCAGTGGATGCGGCGGTGGTCGGCCAGCACGGTGCCAGCCGCCACGCTTATGGCCGCCTGCTGCTGCAGCTGGGCGTGGCACCGCAGCCGCACCTGGGCGTGGCCAGTGCCGCGCCGAGCACCACCAGCCTGAAGCGCCGCCTGATGAGCCTGCAGCCGCGCCGTGCCTGCCCGCGCATCCTCGCCATCGGCCTGACCGCCCTGGTGGTTGCGGTGGGCGTGGCGCCGATGCGCCTCGTGGCTGCCCCGGCACCGCCTGCGCCGCCGGCGCCGCCGAAGGTGGTCCCTGCACCGCCCGCACCGCCGGCCGCGCCCGCTGTGCCGGCCAACGGGGTCCATCTGGTGATGCCCAAGCCGCCGGCACCGCCCGCCGCGCCGTCCGTCCCCGCGGCGCCGTCTGCGCCGTCTGCGCCGTCTGCACCGCCCGCGCCTCCGGCACCGCCTGCCGAGGATGACGACAGCTACACCACGGTGGGCGAGCTGCACCTGGGCAACGATCTGGAACGTGGCCACGTGCTGATCGACCACGGCCGCAGCTATGCCAGTGCGACGATCGATGACATCCAGCAGGCCCGCCGTGATGTCGGCCGCGATGGCCCGGTGCTGTGGTTCCGCGAAGGCAACAAGCGTTATGCCGTGCGTGATCCGGCCCTGATCCAGCCGCTGCAGCGCGTCTATGCGCAATCGGCCGAACTGGGCCGCCAGCAGGGCCAGCTCGGCCGCGAGCAGGGGGTATTGGGGCGCCAGCAGGGTGAGCTGGGCCGCAAGCAGGCCGTGCATGCCCGGGAAATCAGCCGTGTGGCGACCCAGGCGGCAAGCAGGGCGGTGCGCGAGAGCGACATCAACCGCCAGGGCGCAGCGGAGGCCGCGAGGGCGGCACGTGGTGCGGTGGATGACGCCGCGATTGCCCGCCAGGCCGCAGCCGAGGTGCGTCTTGCGATGCGTGAAGTGCAGGCGGTGCAGGACGCACACAGCCACGACATCAGCGAACTGGCCAACCAGCAGGCCCAGCTGGGCCTGCGCCAGGCCGCGCTGGGCAGCCAGCAGGCCGAACTGGGTGAACGCCAGGCGCAGCTGCAGGCGCAGGCGTCGGCACAGGCAAAGCAGGTGATCGCCCGCGCGATGGCCAGCGGCAAGGCCCAGCAGCTCTGAAGGAGCGGTAGCGCCGGGCCATGCCCGGCGAGCGCAGCGGCGCGTATGCGAATGGAACCCGCCGGGCATGGCCCGGCGCTACCTCATCAACCGCAGCTGGCGCGCTCGATCCGGTTCTGCTCGTCCACGCGCACGGTGACCCGGTCCTGGCGGAAATCCATCGTCACCGCCATGCCCGGCTTCACCACGCGTGCGTTGCGCGCACCGCTGTCGGCCACCAGCTTCTTGATCGTGGCCTCGTCGGCCGTCTTGCCGGTGAAGGCCTCCAGTGTCTCCGGACGGCATTCGTGCGGGCCTTCGGCGCCCTTGGCCGGCAGGGTGCCGGTGTCGGCGGTACTGTTGGCACCGGCATGGCTGCAGGCCGCGAGCGGCAGGATGCTGGCCAGCAGCAACAGGGTTGTACGGCGCATGGGCACGGCTCCGGTGAAGGGACAGGGGGCAGTGTCGCCGCTGCGCGTGTCAGCGGTGTCAACGCCGCCTGAACCCGCGCGCGCTCAGGGCTGCACCAGCGCCAGCGTCTCGCGCTCGCGCTGTTCCTCGCGGATCAGCCGCTGCAGCAGCAGGGCCAGGGTCACCACGTCCTGGTGGTTGTGGTCGGCCACGCGGCGCAGGTTCACTGCATCGCCGCCGCGCAGGTAGCGCAGCCACGCCGCGGGTGCTTCCGAACCGGGCAGGTCATCCTCGCGCACCACGCGCAGCAGTTGGCGCTCGATGGTGGACAGCTTGCAGTTCTCCCAGCTGCCGCGATAACGGCGGCGGGTGGGATAGAGCAGGTCGACGTGGTCCAGCGCGGTGATCGGATCGCGCTGCCGGGCCAGCCGGTAACGCGCCTTCAGCAGCGGCGCATCGTAGCTGCGGCCGTTGTAGCTGCAGAACACGGTGGAGGGCTGCAGCCAGCTGGCGAAGGTGGCCAGCATTGCGTCTTCCGCCGCCATGGTGGATATCAGCAGCTGGCGGATGCGCAGGCCCTCGCCGCGCTGCGGGCAGGCATGCCAGTCCGCAGCGCCGATCATGAAGGCGCGGGTGCCGGTGCCGCCGGCCAGGCCGGTGGTTTCGGTATCGAAGAACAGCAGGTCGCGTGCGGCCACGTGCTCGCCGTCGCGGCGGGCGAAATCCAGTGACAGTGGCTGCGGGGGAATCGCCTGCGGCTGCAGCGATTCGATCAGGAACAGGCCGGGGGCGATCTCCTCGCCAGGCAGTTGCCGGTCCTGCGCGCTGGCCCGTGCCGGGGCGGCGGCGCCGCGCGTGCGCAGGCCGAGCAGGCGATGCAGGCCGCCCACTTCCGGCCGCCGCAGCGGTGCCGGTGCCGTCGCAGGTGCCGCCGTGCCGGTCGGCTTGTGGCGGATCTCCTGCTCGACCCAGGCGAACACCGAGCGCTCGGCGGCGGGCTGCCGCGCGTCGTTGGCGGCTACCGGAGCAGGCGCCGTGGGCGGCGGCTCCGGCGCGGCGGGGGCGCTCGCCTTCGGGTCGCCGGCCTGCTTGCGCAGCAGGCGCAGCTTGTCCAGGCTCAGGCTCACGGTGCCAGCAGCTCCATCGGGTCGCGCGGGGTCACCACCACGTCGCGTACGTGCTGGCAGGCTTCGGCGTCAAACAGGTCGAGCACGCGCAGCGCCAGCGCACGCGGCGAGGTTTCATCTTCTTCCTGCGCAGCCAGCACCGGGCCGACGCAGGCCGGGCAGCCGGCCTTGCAGTCGCAGCGCTGCACCAGTTCGCGCGCGCGCTGCACCAGCTCGGCCTGGCGCTGCCACAACGGTTCGCTGAGGCCGACGCCGCCAGGGAAGTTGTCGTACAGGTACACCGTCGGCACGAACTCCTGCAGCAGCTCGACGATGCCCGGATCACCCTCGCCGCCGCGCAGCTGGCCGCGACCGGTCTGGTCGGCGATCGCGAACCAGGAACCGTCGCCGTTGCCGACCGACTTCTGCAGGTCGCGCGCATCGGCCATCACCGCCACGGTGGCGACGATGTGCAGTGCGTAGGCGGCACCGAGGAAGCCATCCAGCGCATCCTGCTTGCTGGCGAACGCGCGCAGCAGCAATGCCTGCGGCAGCTGCCACCACACCGCAGTGGTATGCAGTTCCTGGTCGGGCAGATTCACCGGGCCGTAGCCGATGTTCTCGTGCGTGTAGTAGCGGATCTTCTTGTAGCCGGCCACGCGGCGTACGACGTGGACTTCGCCATGGTGCGAGTCGCCACGGCCGGCCACGCCGCCGTCGAAGCGGTCCAGCACCTTGAGCTTGGTGAAGTCGATGCTGTCGGTGTAGTAGTCCACGTGGGTGCGCGTGACGTAGGCCTTGCGGCCTTCCCAGTCCAGCGTTTCCACCTGGTAGGGGGTGGACTGCACCATGTGGATGGCGCCTTCGTACAAGGTGAGCGCGGCCGCGGAATAGTCGACCTCGGCGATGATCTGCTGGCGGCCATCGCTGCGGTCGACCACCACGAAGTTGCCATCGGCCACCGCGCGCAGGCTGACCGCGTTGGCCGGATAGCTGTCGGCGATCCATTCCCAGCGCTCGCCTTCGCGATGGATGACCTCGGTTTCGGCCAGCGCCTCCAGGAACACTTCCGGATCGATCGGGCCGAAGCCATCGCCCACCCGGAACGGCAGTTCGAAGGCCGCGCAGCGGATGTGGTCGAACAGGATCAGCGGCTGGTCCGGCGCGATGCGCGCGTGCTCGGGCGAGGCCTCGGCGAAGAAATCCGGATGCCGCACCACGTACTGGTCCAGCGGCTGCGAGCTGGCCACCATCACCCCCAGCGCGGGCTGCTGGCGGCGACCGGCGCGGCCGAAGCGCTGCCAGGTGGCGGCCACGCTGCCGGGGTAGCCGTTGAGGATCACCACGTCCAGGCTGCCGATGTCCACGCCCAGTTCCAGCGCCGAGGTGCTGACGATGCCGTCGATGTTGCCCGCGCGCATCGCACGCTCGGTCTCGCGGCGTTCGGTGGGCAGGTAGCCACCGCGATAGGCGCGGATGCGCGGCGGCTTGCGCGGGTCGTGGTCGAAGATGTCCTTCAGGTACTTGGTCAGCACTTCCACCATCAGCCGGGTCTGCGCGAACACCAGCGTCTTCAGCCCGGATTTGATCGCGATGCGGGCGATGCGGTTGCTCTGCGATCGCGCCGAGGCACGCAGGCCCAGGTCCGGGTTGATCACCGGCGGGTTCCACAGCAGCACCTGCTTGGGCCCGCTGGGCGCGCCGGATTCGGTGATGGCGGTGACCGGCGCCTCGATCAGTGCTTCGGCATGCGCCTGCGGGTTGCCGATGGTGGCCGAGCACAGGATGAACTGCGGTTGCACGCCGTAGAACGCGCAGATGCGCTTGAGCCGGCGCAGCACGTTGGTGACGTGGCTGCCGAACACGCCGCGGTAGGTGTGCACCTCGTCGATGACGATGTAGCGCAGGTTCTCGAAGAACTGCGCCCACTTGGTGTGGTGGGGCAGGATGGCCTGGTGCAGCATGTCCGGGTTGGACACCACGATGTCGCCGTGCAGGCGGATGGCCTGGCGGGCATCGCCCGGCGTGTCGCCATCGAAGGTGAAGGCCTTCACGCCGAGGTCGCCGGCGCGGTTGAGCTCCAGCAGCTCGGCCACCTGGTCCTGGGCCAGCGCCTTGGTCGGGAACAGGTACAGCGCCTTGGCCTTGTCCTGCATGGCTGCGCTGACCACCGGCAGGGTGTAGCACAGCGACTTGCCGCTGGCGGTGGGGGTGACGATGGCCACGTGCTCGCCGCGCTGGCTGGCCTCCCACGCTTCCGCCTGGTGGCTGTAGAGCTGCTCGATGCCGCGCGCCTTCAGCGCTGCAGCCAGGGCCGGCGGCACCGAACCGGGCAGCGGCGCATAGCGGCCCTCGCGGCCGGGAATGGCGAAGCTGCCGGTGATGCGGTCGTGGTAGCGGCGCTGCAGGCGCGCACTGAGCAGGGCGCCATCGCGGGCGGGCAGGCCGTCGCGGGTGGCGAGCTTCTGCTCGGCGTCGGCGGTGCGCTTGGCGAGTTCGTAGGCCATGGAGGTGAAGCCGGGACGGTTTGCGAGGGGTCACATGGCACCACAGATGGGTCTCAGGGTGTGAGACCGCGTGCCGGGATGCAGTGAATCATTCAGTGCGGCGGCACGACACCGCTGGCTGAATGCCGGCAGCGCAGGCAACGAAATCTGAAGCCGTGATGCGTATCCTCGAGGATTGCACGCAACAGGCAGGGCGATGGCTGTGGCACGACGGGAACTGCAGGGAGCACTTCTGGCCGGCATGATGCTGGCCGCCACCGCGCAGGCGCAGCAGGCCACGCCGGTGGTCGAGCCCGCTGCGCAATCGCCATTGCCTGCGCCGCCGCAGGGCGATGTCACCACCCTGGGCGAAGTGCGCGCGATCAAGCCCGAAGATGACGAGCCGCTGGATCTGTACCGCTTCAAGAATCCGGTGAAGTTCGGTGACAACCGCTTCAGCCGCGACTGGAGCGAGCCGCCGTCGCCCGAACAGGTGAGCATGGGCGGTGGCTACATCATGATGGGCGTGGTGAAAGGCCTGACTGCCGCTGGCAAAGGCCTGAACAAGCTGACCGGTGGCCCGGACCAGATCCAGTCCGCCATTGCACGGCCACCGCCGGAACTGACCGCCGAGCAGCAGCGCCGTGCACAGCAGTTCTGCGAGCAGCAGGAAGGCTGCGATCCCCCGGCCGGGAAGTAGGCGCTATCCTGCCGCCTCTCCTTCCGAGGCTGCCTGGATGCTGCTGCGCTCTCTTCTCCTGCTTGCCACGCTGAGCCCGCTGGCTGCGGCGGCCAGCGACCTGGCCGACGGTGGCTCCTGCCGCAACGGCCTTTTCCCATCCGCGCAGTCTGGTTTCGCGCTGGCCAGGGTGGTGGGCACGCAGCGTTTGTACCTGCTGGGCGATATGGACGGCTGCCCAGCCAAGGGCGAACCGGCCTGCCGCCAGCGCAGTTACGTGGTGAGCGGCGATACCGTGGTGACCGGCCGTGACCTGGGCGCGTACCGCTGCGCGTTCTATCCGAACAAGGTGGGCGGCAGCGCCGGTTGGGTCGACCGCAGCACGCTGCAGCCGTTGCCGGTGGCAACGCCGTCGCTGCAGGACTGGGCCGGTGACTGGAAGGATGGCGACAACGGCCTGCGCATCTCGGTGCGTGGCGGCCAGCTTCATGTCGAAGGTGATGCCTACTGGCCCTCGGCCAACCCCACGCCGGAACAGCGGCCGTATGGGCCGAACATGGGCCAGGTGGAAGCGCAGGCGACGCCGCGTGGCAGCCAGGTGGATTTCGTCGAGGACAGCTGCACGGTGCACGCCCAGGTGCTGGGCGACGTGCTGGTGGTGTCCGACAACAGCGAATGTGGTGGCATGAACGTGCGGTTCGACGGCGTGTACCGGCGTACCGGGGCGCGGTGAGGGATGGGGTCAGTAGATCCACGCCATGCGTGGATGCTTCATGGGTGGGGCTCAGCGCCGCCGTTCCAGCCACCACAGCAGCGACACGCACAGCACGAACGCCAGCCACCACGGCCAGCGCGGGCCCGGCACCGGCTGCATCGCCGCAGCACCCGCAGGCGTGGCCGTTGCCAGCGCCTGCGTGGTTGCATCGATCATCGCCTGCCGATGCAGCACCGCTGCCTCATTCGCGTCGAACACATAGCGCCAGACGGTTGCCTCGCCATGCTGCAGGCGTTGCCAGCCTGCGGCACGCGGCCACCAGCCGGCGCAGCGCAGCGACGCTGTCGCGCCATCGACCACCAGCGGCACCCCCGCGCCCTTCGCATCGAACGCCTGCAGCGGCGCCTGCACGCCGCACAGAGCCTGCCGCTCTCCTGCCCAGGCAATCGCCTGCGCTGACCACAGTGCATCCGCACCGGCCTGCGCGCGTGCCAGCGTGGCGACCACACCGCTCCAGAGTTCGCCGTGGCGATCATCGCGACCGGCCAGCACCCAGCGCCAGCTGTCGGTGACCGGCAGCAGGCCGATGCGGCCCTTGCCGACGCTGCGCCAGCCACCGAGTGCCTTGCCCGCGCGGTCGTGCAGCAGCGTGCTGCCATCGATCGGCTGCAATGCCAGCACCTCCAGCGTGGGCAGGGCGGCGCTGTGCGAGCTGCGGTCGGCCGCTTCGCCGTCGGCGCTGGGCAGGGTGGTCGAGCCCAGCGGGCCACGCCGTGCGGCAAGCATCGTGCTCTCACCATCGCTGGGCAGATCGGCCACGTGGCTGCTGCCATCGCCCTGCACCGGCAGGCCGAGATCGCGCAGGCGCAGGCGCGCGCTGGCCGAGGGTGCACCGGCGCTGCGCACCAGCACACCAAGGCCATCGCGCAGTGCCTGGCGCACTGCAGCCAGCTGGCCCGCGCTCAAACCTGCCAGGCTGCGCTCATCCAGCAGCAGCAGATCGCTGCGCGCCAGTGCGGCGGCATCCAGCGGCACCGCGCCATCGCCCACGCTGAGGCCCGCGCCGGTGTCGGCCTGCACCTGCACGCGCAGGCCGGCATCGGTGGCCCAGCGGCGCAGGTACTTCAGTTCCGGCCCGGGCGCGCTGGCACGCACCAGCAGGCGCAGCGGTGCCGCCGCCAGCGTCTGCTGCGGCACCGGCACGCTGTCCAGCACGTGCGACTGCGCGTCAAGCAGGCGCAGATGGAACACGCTGCGGCCCGGCGCGCGGGCGATGCCACTGAGCTGCACGCGGCCATCGGCGGCCAGGTCCGCGCGATCAACCACGGTATCGGCCGGGTCCAGCAGTTCGGCGCGGCCAGCGCTGATGCCGTGCGCCTGGGCGTGCACCTCGAAGCGCGCACCGGGCGCTGCATCGGCCGGCGGCTGCAGCGCGATCCAGCCGCGCGGCGCAGGCGGCGCCTGCCACTGCACGTGCGCCGGCAGCACGGTGTCGCGGTCACGCGCGGCCAGGCCGGCGCCGACCAGGGTCAGCGTGGAGGCCGGGTGCTGGCGCAGCGCCGTGGCCAGATCAGGTACGCGCTGGCCGCCCGGCACATCCGCCGCTTCCGGCAACAGCAGCAGGGGGCCATCACTGGCCGGCAATGTGCCGGCAGCGGTGGCGTCGGCAGTGAGCACGACCAGGCCGCCCGCCGGCTGCTGCTGGCTGGGTGGCTGCAGGCAGAAATACAGCAGCACCGCGGCGATGGCCTGCACGCCCAGCCGAACCGCGCGGCGGCCGCGATGTGCAGTGGGCGCGCGCAGCTGCAGCGCGCTGGCGAGGATGACGATGACCGCCAGGGCCACGGCCAGCCACAGGTTCAATGCAGGGGCGTTCATGGCTGTGCCTCCAGCGCATCGAGGTAGCGCTGGCCCATCGCATCGGTGGCCGTGCGCCGCATCACCTGCGGCAGCGGCCGCTGCAGGGCGCGCCACAGCTGCGCGCGCAGGCGCTGGCGGCAGTCGCTGCAGTCCGGTTCGATGCGCAGCTGCTCGATGGCGGCGGCCAGGTCGAGGGCGTCGGGCAGGAAGGCGGCATGGCGCTGCTGCCAGCCGGCCAGCGCATCCAGGTCGGGCGTGCCGTCACCGTCGCCCAGCCGCTGCCAGGCCTCGACGATGGCCGGGTCCGGCGCTGTGCGTGCGGCCAGCGGCAGCTCGCGGCTGGCCAGTCCCGTGCGGTCGCCGCCCAGGCGGCGGCCTTCGTCGATGGGCGGCAGTTCGGGGCCGACGCGGGCCAGGTAGATGCGCTCGGCCTGCTGCACCAGCTTGATGAAGCCCAGCGCCTTGTGGGCGAACGGCAGCGCCTGCTCGGGCCGGCCCTGGCGCAGCTCGCCTTCGGCCGACCACATCTGGTCCAGCGCGGCCTTCAGGGTGGCGCGGGTCTGCGGGTCGAGCAGGGTGGCGGCCTCGGCGTGGTCGTGGGTGTGGCCGTACTCGGACAGCACGTCGGTGGCACTGCCGAACACCGGCGGCGTGCCGGCATTGCCGCCGGTGCCGCCGTGGTCGTGGCCATGCGCATCATGGCCATCGTCCTGCGTGTGCTGATGCTCGTCGTCGTGATCGTGCGAGTCGGCTGCGGGTGTATCGCTGGTGGGCAGGTCGCTGGTCGGCGGCGGCTTTGGCGCGCCCTCGCTTTCTTCGCCGAGGAACTGGCCGTAGCGCAGGCGCAGGATGCGCTGGTCGACGCCGATCGCATCACTGCGCTTGATGAAGTCATCGGCGGCCAGGCTGCGGCGTTGGCGGATCAGCGCTTCGGCATCGATGATGATCTGCCGCTGGCTGCGGAAATACGCCGGCAGGGTCTTCTTGATGCGGCCTTCCAGCTCGGCACCGAGCGCGACTTCGGTGGTCGGCAGGCGCAGGATCACGCTGCTGCTGCGCCCGGTCTGCGCGCTGGGGGCGTGGTTGTCGCGCACTTCCAGCTGGGCGATCACATCGTTGCCGGGCTGCGCGCCCAGCGCGGCCAGGTCGAGGGTGTGGGCGAAGCGTCGTGCGGTGGCTTCACCGCTGCCGGTGAGGGTGACGCTGCGCTGGACGAAGGTGATGTTCTCGCCGCTGCCCTGGGTGGTGGTGATCGACAGTTTTGCCTGCGTGGCCACGCCGTAGTCATCGCTGGCTTCGAAGCGCAGCGCCCATTGCCGCTGCCCGGGCGTGCCCAGCACCAGGCTGGCGGCCGGTTCCAGCACGCGCACGCTGGGCGCGCGGTCGGCCACCACATCCAGCCGGTACAGGCGGGTGCTGGCCAGCGCAGGCTCGCTGACCACGCGGTACAGCACCGGCGTGCGTGCCACGTCCTGCGCCTGCCATTGGCCATCGTGCTCGCGCAGCGGCAGCCGGCGGCCATCGTGGAACTGCAGCCAGGCGCTGCTGGGCGCACGGTCGAACCGTAGTGACCACGACAGCCGGCTGTCCGCAGCCACCTTGGCATCCAGCGCGTTCTGGGTGCGCGTGGCCTGCCCGGTGTAGGCCGGTGCATCGATCTGCAGGCGGGTTGATTGCAGCTGCAGCGGGCCGGCGGCAGCAGCGGGCGCCGTTGCCGTGCCACTGCTGCCTGCAGGCATGCCCGTGCTGCGCGGCCAGCCCAGCGCGAGCAGGGCGATGGCCAGCCCGCCGATCCAGCACAGGGCCAGTGCGGCGCGCGGCCAGCGCGGGCGCAGGTCCGGCATGGTGCGTTCCAGCGTGGCCAGCACATGCGCGCGCTGGCGCTGCTGCAACGGGTTGAGGCGGGCGACATCGGCAAACAGCAGGTCGGCGCTGTCCTCGCTGCGGCCGCTGCCGTCGAGCTGGCGCTGCAGCCAGCGCGGGTCCATCCGACGCGCCCGCGCCACCGCCACGCCCGCACAGGCAAGCAGCGCCAGCGTGGCGACCACGCAGGCGGCATCGAAGCCGGCCAGCCGCAGGGCCAGCGCGGTGGCGGCCAGCGCCCACGGCAGCCCGAGCAGCAGGGTGATGCTGGCGCGGCGGCGGCGTGCGCGTTGCCAGGTGCGTTGCAGCGACGTCATGCCGGCCTCCGCGCGCGGCGGCTGGCCATCCCGCGTTCCAGCGCGAACAGCAGCACGATGGCCAGCAGCAGCCAGGGCGTGGGTTCACGCGGTGCGGCAACGCTCGCGGGCAGGACTGCCTGCTGCGGTGCCTGGTCCTGCGCATCGGCCACACGCGCGGGCGGCGGCGGTTGCAGGGCCATCAACAGCGACTGCGGCAAACGGGCATCACGCAGCGCGGCGTTGTGGGTGGCGTCCCACTCGCCGGGCAGCGACAGCAGGCGGCCCTGGCCGACACGCTGCTGCCACAGCAGCGGCGCGCCCTCGGCGGTGCGCAGGCGCACGCTGGCACCCTGCACCGGTGGGGCCGCGGTGAGGACGCTGCCGCCGTGGCGCAGCCAGGCCTGCCAGGCAGGCGGCAATGCACCGGTACCGCTCCACACCGCAATCTCGCCGCGTGCGGGCAGCGTATCGGCAGGCAGCTCGGCGGGTGCAGGCTGGGTGCTCCACGCACGCTGCAGGGCGCTGATCCACTGCCGCGCGCTGGCCGGTGCGTCGGCATGCACGCGCAGGCGTGGCGGCGCCACGAAGGCCTGTGTGCTGGCGGGGGCCGCAGGGTGCGGCTGCCAGTGCACGGGTCGCGACAGCTGCAGGCGTGCGCCATCCAGGCCTGGCAGCGGATCGGGCACATGCACGGTGAGCGCGGTGCCGGTGGGCAGCTGCGCGTCCAGCTCGCGCAGCAGGCTGGCCAGCGGCGCAGCCACGCCGGGCGCCGGCTGGTCGACGGACGGGAAGCCGGGCGCCAGCCAATGCCAGTGGGCTGCTTCGCTGCTGCCGCGCTGTGCGCGGGCATCCAGGCCGGGCGCCACCACCGTCCACGCGCCGGGGGGCGGTGCGCTGCCGGTCAGCGCCGGGCGCGCCAGCAGCAGCGCCAGTGCAGCCAGCAACAGCAGGCGTACCAGCAGCAGCGGCCAATCATCGAAACGGATGCGCTGGCGCGGGCGGACCTGCGCGCGCAGCCAGCGCAGTGCGGCGAAATCCAGCGGCGTATACGGATGGCGCCGGGCCAGGTGGATCAGCAGTGGCAGCAGCCATGCGGCCAGCGCCGCCAGGCCCAGCGGGAACAGCAGGGTCATGCGCCGCCTCCGCGGCCGAACACCACCTGCAGTGGCTGGTCCAACGGCTGGTCGAGCCAACCGGTGGCGCTGGCGATGCCGCTGGCCTGCAGGCGCGACTGCAGCGCACTGTGTGCGGCAGCGAAGCGCTGCAGGTAGTCGGCGCGGATCGCGGCGCCATCGCCCAGCAGTTCCTCGCCGGTTTCCGGATCGCGGAAGCGGTGGCCGGCATCGAACGGGAAATCACGCTCGTCGGCGCCCAGCACCTGCAGCAGCATCACCTCGCGGCGTGCGCTGGCCAGCTGTTCCAGCAGCACGATGCTGGCCTCATCAAAGCCATCGCCGATGGCCAGCAGCAGATCGCCGGGGCGAACGCGTTCCCACAGCGGGCGCAGGCGGCCGGCTGCCGGCCAGCCACCGCGCGCCTGCAGGGCATGCAGCTGCAGGTGCACACGATCACGCTGGCGTGCGCCGTTGCCGGCCGGTACCAGTTGCAGGCCATCGCCGTTGATCGCCAGCAGGCCGAAGCGATCACCCTGCTGCAGGGCCAGTTCGACCACGCAGGCGGCAAGCCCGCGCATGTGGTCCAGTCGGGTGCGCTGCGGCGCCGCGCGGTCGGCCTGGCCGGCCGAGGCGGTGGCGTCCAGCAGCAGCCAGACGGTGATCGGGCTCTCGCGTTCGGATTCGCGCACGAAGAAGCGGTCCGAGCGCGCGTACAGCTTCCAGTCGATCTGGCGCAGTTCGTCACCCGGCTCGTAAGCGCGGTACTGCGCGAACTCCAGGCCGGCACCGCGGCTGCGGCTGGCGTGCTGGCCGATGCCGCCTGCGCCACTGGCCAGGCGCGGCCGCAGCCGCAGCGTGCGCAGGCGCGCGCGCAGCTCCGGTGGCAGGGTCAGCGGCGTGCCGGTGCTCACGTGTGCTTCAACCCGGGAACGGCACGGCCTGCAGCAGGGCGGCGACCACGTCGTCGGCCCGCTTCTGTTCGGCTTCGGCGGCGAAGGACAGCAGCAGGCGATGGCGCATCACCGGTGCAGCCAGGGCCTGCACATCCTCGCGGGTGGCGGCGAAGCGGCCCTGCAGCAATGCGCGTGCCTTCGCCGCGAGCACCAGTGACTGTCCGGCGCGCGGGCCAGCGCCCCACTTCACCCATTGGTTGATGGCGGCCGGTGCGCCGTCGCCGGGACGGCTGGCGCGCACCAGGCGGGTGATCCAGGCCAGCACATCGGGGCTGACATGCACCTGGCGCACGGCGGCCTGCAGCGCGATCACCGCGTCGGCATCCATCACCTTCGGCACCGCCCCGGTGGCGCCGCCCGTGGTCTGCTCGATGATGCGGCGCTCTTCGTCTTCGCTCGGGTAATCCACCAGCACGTGCAGCAGGAAACGGTCCAGCTGGGCTTCCGGCAGCGGGTAGGTACCGGCCTGTTCAATCGGGTTCTGCGTGGCCAGCACGAAGAACGGCGCGGGCAGCTCGCGCGTGGTGCCTGCGTGGCTGACCGTGCGTTCCTGCATCGCTTCCAGCAGTGCGGCCTGGGTCTTGGGCGGGGTGCGGTTCAGTTCGTCGGCCAGCAGCAGGTTCGTGAAGATCGGGCCCTGCTGGAAACGGAAATGGCGATGGCCGGTGCCGTGGTCCTCTTCCAGCAGCTCGGTGCCGAGGATGTCGCTGGGCATCAGGTCGGGAGTGAACTGCACGCGCCGGAACTGCAGCTCCAGCGCCTGCCCGAGCGAGCGCACCAGCAGGGTCTTGCCCAGGCCGGGCGCACCCTCCAGCAGGCAGTGGCCGCCGGCCAGCAGGCCTATAAGCAGCTGCTCGACCACCGTGTGCTGGCCGACCACCGCACGCGCGAGCGCCGCGCGCAGCGCATCCAGGCGCGGCAGCAGGGAATCGAGGTCGAGGGTGGTCATGGTCGTGCAGGTCCTGTCAGTTGTTCAGCGCGTACATCACGATGTTGACGCCGAAACGAGTGTTGTCTTCGGCCAGGAAACGCTTGTTGCGCCAGTCGTAGTCCCACTCGCAGCCGTAGTCCTTGTTGCTGTAGAGCAGGCCAAGGCGGCCATCGACCTCGATGCCCTTCAGGTAGTCGTGCACCAGGTCGTCGCCCCAGCCGTTGAGCTCGAAGCCGGTGGCGGGCGGGCCGTCCGGGAAGCGGAAGAAGCTGCGATACAGCGCATGGGTGTTGGGCAGCTTCTGCAGGGCTTTCGGCCCGAACAGGCGGCCCATCTGCGCCTCGAACGAGGTGGCGAACAGGCCGTCGATGTCGTGGTTGCAGTCATCGACGAAAACGAAGCCGCCGTTGCGTACGTAACGCACGAAGTTCTGCCGCTCGGCGGCGTTGAACTCCACCAGCGTGTGCCCGGCCAGATAGCAGAACGGTGCTTCCAGCATGCGCGGGTCGGCCAGTGCCACCACGTGCTCCTGCGGGTCCACCCGCAGCGAGGTGTAGTCGATCAGCGAGGTGATCAGGTTGGACGGCATGCGCGCGTCCACGTCCCAGTCACCGGAGTCGTACTGCAGGCGGGTGAACCAGAAGTCGTAGCGCGAACTGCGCGGGCCCGCCTGTGCCCAGGCCGGCAGCGCCGCCGCCGAAGCGGCAGCGGCCAGCCAGCGCAGGCAGGCCCGGCGATCCATCAGACCGCGTCGGACAACGAGGTGAAGGTGAAATCGCGCAGCTTCATCGGCGGGATCATCATCACGAAGCTGGATTCATCACCGGCCACGCGCACCGGCCGGCCCAGTTCCTCGATGTTGTTGAGCATGATCACCGGCGATTCGTTGAAGCGGAAGTTCTTCACCGGGTGCTTGATCTGGCCGTTCTCGATGTAGAAGGTGCCATCGCGGGTGAGGCCGGTCAGCAGCACGGTCTGCGGGTCGACCATGCGGATGTACCAGGTGCGGGTGACCAGGATGCCCTTCTGGGTGCCGCGCACCAGGTCGGCCGTGCTCTTGTCGCCGCCACTCATCAGCAGGTTGCCCGGCGTGGCCTTGGCGGTCTTGCCCTGCTTCTGCGCCCAGAAGCGCGAGTAGTCCAGGTTGGCGATCTTTCCGTTCTCGATGATGGCCATGCGCTCGCGCGGCATGCCCTCGCCATCCCACGGCAGCACCGGTGCCTCGGCATGCCACGGGTCGGCATACATGCTCACGCGCGGGTCGTAGACCTGCTCGCCCAGCTTGTTGCCGCCCCCCTTCTTCGACAGGAAGCTGCGGCCTTCATCGGCCGAGCGTGCGCTGAAGAAGTTCATCATGAAGCTGATCAGTCCCGCGGCCGCCGCCGGCTCCAGGATCACCGTGTACTTGCCCGGTTCCAGCGCCTTGGCTTCGGCCGATTCGGTGGCCTTGCGCATGGCGATGCGGATGTCCTGGTCGGCCTTGAAGTCCGCCGCATCCTTCAGGTTGCGGCCGACCCAGCCCGAACCGCGGCCATCTTCGGTACGCACGGTGCAGGTGTAGTCGAAGCTGGTGGTGCGCTGGTAGGCGAAGTTGCCGTTGCTGTTGGCGGTGGCCTGGAACCCCTGGCCATCTTCGAGGAAACCGGCAGCGATCAGGCCGTTGCCCCGGCACGGCGCGATGGAATCGGCGGCGACCTTGGCGCGGAACGCCGGATCAATCGCGGCGGTGGATTCGCTGAAGGTCGGGCTGGGACGGTAGCTCTGCTTGCCGATGGCGGGCATGAACTCCGGGTTCTCCGGGGCCAGGCGGGCCAGGTCCTCGGCGCGGCGCACCACGCGTTCCAGCGCGGCATCGTCGAACTCGTTGATCGAGGCGGTGCCCACGCGCTTGCCGAAGGCCACGGTGACGGCCAGCTCGGTGTTGTCGACGATGCCGCTGGTGGAGACGTTGTTCAGCGCGAAACGGATGTTGCCGCTGATGGAACCGGCCAGCACGGCGGTGCACTCATCGGCCTTGGACAGGGCGATGACCTTGTCGAGGATGGCCTTGGCCTGGGCTTCGGTGAAGATACTCATGGTGTAAGGGCTCCTGACCGGTCAGCCGAGGCTGCGTGCGGTGTTGATGACGTTGATGCCGTTGAAGCGCGCGGTGGACGAACCGTGCGAGACCGCCGAGACCTGGCCCGGCTGGCCCTTGCCGTCGAAGAACGAACCGCCCAGGCGGTAGTCGCGTTCGTCGGCCACGGCGGTGCAGGCGTTCCAGAACTCCGGCGTGCGGATCTGGTAGGCCACGTCCTCCAGCATGCGGGTGATCTGGCCGTTCTTGATCTCGTAGAACAGCTGGCCGCCGAACTGCGCGTTGTAGCGCTGCTGGTCGATGGAGAACGAACCGTCGCCGATGATGTAGATGCCGTTCTCGACGTCCTTGATCATGTCCGGGACGCTGAGCGGGGTCTTGCCCGGCGCCATCGATACGTTGGCCATGCGCTGGAACTGCACGCTGGACCAGGAATCGGCGTAGCAGCAGCCATCGGACTCGGTCTTGCCGAGGATGTGGGCCTGGTCGCGGATGGTCTGGTAATCCACCAGCTTGCCGTTGCTGATCAAGTCCCAGCGCTTGCACTTCACGCCTTCATCGTCGTACGCGACCGCGCCGAGGCTTCCCGGCTGGGTCTTGTCGGCGAAGATGTTGACGTGCTCGCTGCCGTACTGGAAATGCTGCTCGCGCTTGTCCAGCGTGGCGAAGCTGGTGCCGGCGTAGTTGGCTTCGTAGCCGAGCACGCGGTCCAGTTCCAGCGGGTGGCCGATCGATTCGTGGATGGTCAGCCAGGTGTGCGACGGATCGAGGACCAGGTCGTACTTGCCCGGCTTCACCGACGGTGCCTTCAGCTTCTCCTGTGCCTGCTTCGCCGCGGCGATGGCATCTTCCTTCATGTCGTAGGACGAGCCGTAGTTCACCACGCCATTGGGGGTGAGCACCTTGCCGCTGGCCGCACCGTCCAGGTACTCATAGCCCAGGCCCATCGGCGCGGACAGGCCTTCGCGTGTGCGGAACTTGCCGCTGGCCTTGTCGATGGCGGTGACCGTCATCGGCGCCCAGATGCGGTGCACGTCCTGGTCGATGTAGGAGCCATCGGTGGAGGCGAAGTACTTCTGCTCGTTGACCAGGAACAGCATCGAATTGACGAAGCTGGCACCGGCGCCCATCGCGGCGGCGTTGACGTCCAGCAGCAGGTCGACCTTTTCCTTGATCGGCACGTCCATGGCGTTCTTGCGGATCGGCGTGCGCCAGCTCACTTCACCCACGCCCGGTGCCTTGGCCAGCTGCACCGGCGCGGTCTGCACGCCGGCGTTGGCCTTGGCGATGGCAGCGGCCTGCTGCGCGGCACGGGCCACGTCGGCGGTGCCCAGCGCATTGGTGGCAGCGAAGCCCCAGGCGCCGTTGACGATCACGCGGATGCCGACGCCGGTGGACTCGGTGTTCACCACGTTCTGCACCTTGTCCTCGCGGGTGATGACGAACTGCCGCAGGTAGCGGCCGATGCGTACATCGCAGTAGGTGGCGCCGGCGCTGCGAGCGGCCTGCAGCGCCGCATCGGCCAGGCGCTTCTTCAGCCCCAGGTCCAGGCTGGACTGCAGCTGCTCGGCGGCGATGGCCTTGCCGAAGAACGACGGCACGATCAGGCCGCCCGCGGTAAGCCCGGTAAGGGCGAGGAAGTCACGTCTCTGCAAGGCAGCTCTCCACGTCGAAGGATGGGACGACTCAGGCGCCGAGACTGCGCGCGGTGTTGATGATGTTGATGCCGTTGAAGCGGGTGGTGGACGACCCGTGCGAGACCGCCGATACCTGCGCGGGCTGGCCCTTGCCGTCGAAGAAGGAACCGCCGAGGCGGAAATCGCGCTGGTCGCAGATCGCGGTACAGGCGTTCCAGAACTCCGGCGTGCGGATCTGGTAGGCGGCATCCTCGACCATGCCGGCGATCTTGCCGTCCTTGATCTGGTAGTACAGCTGGCCGCCGAACTGCGCGTTGTAGCGCTGCTGGTCGATGGAGTAGGAGCCGCGGCCGTGGATCCAGATGCCGTTCTCCACATCCTTGATCATGTCCTCGACGCTGAGCGGTGCCTTGCCCGGCGCCAGCGAGACATTGGCCATGCGCTGGAACTGCACGCTGGACCAGGAATCGGCATAGCTGCAGCCATGCGAGGCGTCGCGACCGAGGATGTGGGCCTCATCGCGGGTGGCCTGGTAATCGACCAGCACGCCATCGCGCACCAGGTCCCAACGCTGGGTCTTCACCCCTTCATCGTCGTAGCCGACCGCACCGAGGCTGCCCGGCTGGGTCTTGTCGGCGAAGAAGGTGACGAGGTCGCTGCCCCAGCGGAAGCCGGCATCGCGCTTGTCCAGCGTGGCGAAGCTGGTGCCGGCGTAGTTGGCCTCGTAGCCCAGCACGCGGTCCAGCTCCAGCGGGTGGCCGACGTTCTCGTGGATGGTCAGGAACAGGTTGGACGGGTCCAGCACCAGATCGTACTTGCCGGGCTTCACCGACGGCGCCTTCAGTTTCTCGCGCGCATGGCGGGCGGCGGCGATGGCGTCCTCCACCGGGTCATAGGAATCGCGGTAGGCGGTGATGCCGCCGGGCAGCTGTACCTTGCCGCGCGCATCGCCGTCGAGGAACTCATAGTCCATGCCCATCGGCGAGGACAGCCCGGCACGGGTGCGGAACTTGCCGCTGGCCTTGTCGATGGCGGTAGCGGTGAACGGCAGCCAGATGCGGTGGATGTCCTGGTCGATGAAGGAGCCGTCGCTGGAGGCGAAGTACTTCTGTTCGTTGACCAGGAACAGGGTGGAATTGATGAAATCGGCACCGGCATCGAGCGCGGCGCTGTTGAGCGCCAGCAGCAGTTCGATCTTGTCCTGGATCGGCACTTCCATGGCGTTCCTGCGCACCGGGGTCTGCCAGCGCACCTCGCCGACCGGTGGCGTCGGCGCCAGCTGCACCGGCCGGGTCTGGATGCCGGCATTGGCGCGGGCGATGGCCGTGGCCTGCTCGACCGCGCCGCGCACGGCCGCCTCGGTCTGCTGATGGGTTGCAGCGAAGCCCCAGGCGCCGTTGACGATGACCCGCACGCCCACGCCGGACGACTCGCGGTTGGTCACGTTGCCGACCTGGTGTTCGCGGGTGATGATCGACTGGTTGAGGTAGCGGCCGATGCGCACGTCGCAGTAGCTGGCCTTGGCGGTGCGTGCGGCAGCGAGGGCGACCTCGGCCAGCCGCCGGCGCTGCGCGGTATCCACGGGCGCAAGCAGCTGCTCGGCCGCGATCAGCCGCGAATGCGGCAGCACCAGGCCCGCCAGGCCCAGACCGGAATAAGCCAGGAACTCACGTCGTTGCACAGCGTCTCTCTCTTCTTACAACCGTGCGGAGGGCAAAGGGCCGCTCCGATCACGTCAACTGCTCGACTTTCGCCAGCGCGGGGCAATCGGGCAAGTGACTGCAGTCATGGTAGGGGAGGGTTTCGGCAGGGCTTGCAGCCCTGCACCTGCGGTAGTGCCGGCCGCTGGCCGGCAACCTCAAGATCAAGAGCGGCATTCCGTGGGATGGCGGGGCGGTGTGGGTGGTCAGGACACGCCGTAAACCCCCAGGCCGGCCCAGCCGCTGGCGGCTGTGCGTTCGGGCGCTTGCGAAGCAGTGCTTCGCAAGCAAAGCGCCC